>NZ_JBWKYI010000002.1:0-368930 GCF_059423705.1 Pedobacter sp. GW460-11-11-14-TSB4 | reverse complement strand
ACAATACTAACACACTAATAAACAAACAAGATTTATTTATTTAAAAATACTTATTAATTATTGAGACGTTGAAAGCTTTATCTTTGGCCAACGTCAAAATTCAAAAAAGGAAAATTTTAAAATGAACATAGATGTCTTAGAAGAAATCAACAAAAAAGGTTTCGCAGAAGAAGAAATTGATCCTACACTCGATCTTTTTGCGGAGATTGAGAAATTAAAAAAGGAAAAGAATGCCATCATTCTTGCACATTATTACCAAGAGCCTGACATACAGGATATTGCAGATTATATTGGCGATAGTTTAGGCTTATCTCAGGAAGCTGCAAAAACGGATGCTGATGTAATTGTGTTTGCAGGTGTGCATTTTATGGCCGAAACGGCGAAGATTTTATCACCGAATAAAACGGTTTTATTGCCAGATGTAAAAGCAGGATGCTCATTAGCAGATAGTTGCCCACCGCATTTGTTTAGAAAGTTTAAAGAAAAATATCCAGATCACCTGGTGATCACGTATGTAAACTGCACGGCCGAATTAAAAGCTTTAAGTGATATTGTTTGTACCAGTACCAATGCGGTTCAAATTGTAGAGAGTTTACCTAAAGATCAAAAAATAATATTCGGCCCCGACCGGAATTTAGGTGCTTACGTGGCCAAGAAAACTGGTCGCGATCTGGTATTGTGGAATGGTGCCTGTATGGTACACGAAATTTTTTCACAGGAGAAAATTACCAAGCTGAAAGAACGCCATCCGAATGCTAAGTTTATTGCCCACCCGGAATGTGAAGAAGTGGTTTTGAAAATGGCTGATTATATTGGTTCAACAACCGGACTTTTAAAATATACCATTACCAATCCGGCAACAGAATTTATTGTAGCTACCGAAAGTGGAATTATCCACCAGATGGAGAAGGCAAATCCAACAAAAACATTTATTCCGGCACCGCCAAATAATAGCTGTGCCTGTAACGATTGCCCTTACATGAAAAGAAATACTTTAGAAAAACTATATTTATGTATTAAAAATGGTTTGCCAGAAGTTACTGTACCTGGGCATATTATCGAGCAGGCACGTAAGCCGATTCAAAGAATGCTGGATATTTCGGCGGAATTGGGTTTGTAAAAATTACCAAACCTTACAGGTTTCAAAAACCTGTAAGGTTTATTGAAATATTTATGGAAAAAAACAACATCCTTAAAAATTATTCAGGCTTATTATGGCTTTTGGTAGGTATAACTGTTGGAAGTATAGTGGGTTTAATTTTTGGGAAAAGTGTAGAGAGTATAAAACCATTAGGTGATATATTTTTAAACCTGTTGTTTACTGCCGTTATTCCATTGGTATTTTTTGCAGTTTCGTCGGCAATTGCCAATATAGACCGGACAAAGAAATTAGGAAGATTATTAACCATTATGGTTTTGGTTTTTCTTTCTACCATACTCATTTCTGCGGTTTTAACGCTGGTTGCCACATGGATTTTCCCCATTCATCAGCAATTGGGAAATACGCCTTTACCAACTGAACCAGAAAAAATACAGTCGTTTGGGGAACAAATGACCCAACTTTTAACCGTAGGAGAATTTTTTGAGATTGGCAGTAGAAAAAATATGCTGGCTCTCATTATTTTTTCAGTATTAGTGGGTTTTTCTACACTATATTCTGGGAAAGAGGGCGATGGCTTTAAAAACTTCCTGGTTTCGGGCAATGAAGTGATGAAAAAACTCATCATTTTAATTATGAAACTGGGGCCAATTGGTTTGGGTGCTTATTTTGCCTATCAGGTTGGGGTTTTTGGGCCACAGCTTTTTGGAACTTATGCCAAAGCTTTAGGTTTGTATTATGGTGTAGGCGCATTTTATTTTATCGTCTTTTTCACCTTATTTGCTTTTGTTGCAGGTGGGTTTAAAGCGATAAAAGTATTTTGGAAAAATAATATTGTGCCGTCTTTAACTTCTATCGGAACCTGTAGCAGTATTGCCACGATTCCGGCGAATTTAGATGGTGCCCGAAAAATGGGGGTGCCCGATTACATTACCAATGTGACGATTCCCTTAGGTTCAACCTTGCATAAAGATGGTTCGAGTATCAGTTCTATTGTTAAAATTGCGGTTGTTTTTGCCATTTTTGGTAAAGATTTGGTTCATGTTGATACCATAATTTTGGCTTTGGGCATTACCGTTTTAGTCAGTATTGTTGAGGGCGGAATACCAAATGGGGGCTATATTGGCGAATTATTAATGATTTCGGCTTACCAATTGCCACCCGAAGCTTTACCACCGGCTATGATTATTGGAACGTTGGTTGATCCGATGGCGACTTTGTTAAACGCTACGGGTGATAATGTTGCAGCGATGTTAATTGCCAGATTTACCGAAGGTAAAAATTGGATGGAGAGTAAATAAAATAGATAAATCCGTCATGCTGAATTTAGTTCAGCATCTTATTAGTAAGGCTCTGAAACAAGTTCAGCGTGACGATAATTGTAATATAATTTATGTTTGAGAATAAAGAGCGTACAGATATTAATGAATTAGGTGAGTTTGGGTTAATTAAACACCTGACTACTAATTTTAAAATTAAAAATGATTATTCGGTAAAAGGAGTTGGGGATGATGCGGCTGTTTTAGATGCTAAAGGAAAGCAAACCTTAATTTCAACCGATTTATTGCTGGAAGGAATCCACTTTGATCTGGCTTATGTGCCTTTAATGCACTTAGGTTACAAGGCTGTTCAGGTAAATTTGAGTGATATTTATGCCATGAACGGAAAAGCTAGTCAGATTACAGTTTCGCTGGGTTTGTCGAGTAAATTTCCCTTAGAAGCAGTTGAAGAAATTTACAAAGGAATTGAACTGGCCTGCAACAAATACAACATCGATTTAATTGGTGGAGATACTTCATCAAGCAAGCAAGGTTTGGTGATTAGTATTACCAGTATTGGTTATGCCGATGCCGATAAAGTGGTGTACAGAAATGGTGCTCAGGAGCATGATTTATTGTGTGTTTCTGGAGATTTGGGCGGTGCTTATTTAGGCTTGCAAATTTTAGAAAGAGAGAAATTAATCTATCTGGAAAATCCACAAATACAGCCAGATTTAGAAGGTAAAGATTACATCATCGAAAGACAATTAAAACCAGAGGCAAGGATGGATATTGTTGCACTTTTAGATGAAATGAATATCAAACCCACTTCGATGATTGATGTTTCGGATGGTTTAGCTTCTGAAATTTTGCATTTGGCAGAACAATCAGATAAAGGAATAACCATTTATGAAGAAAAAATACCTTTAGATCCAATGACTTATGAAACGGCCCGCGAGTTAGGTTTAGACCCGACAGTTTGTGCTTTAAGTGGTGGCGAAGATTATGAGTTATTGTTTACCATCAGTCAGGAAGATTATAAAAAACTGAAACATGATGTAGACATAACCGTGATTGGCCATGTTACCGATAAAAATTCGGGCTGTAAAATGGTTTCAAAATCGGAAAAAGTACATGAGTTGAAAGCCCAGGGATGGAATGCTTTTAATAAGTAATTATTATATATTCGTCATTGCGAGAAGGCTTTTTTAGCCGACGAAGCAATCTTTCTCACTAAAAAGATTGCTTCGTCATTCTTCCTCGCAATGACGGTTTTTTCTTTGAATTCTAAAAAGACTAAAGTATTCACTGAAAATAGAAAAATTTTAAAAAAAATCGTTCACAGGCTCTCACAAAAAATCACTAACTTTGCAAGTTTTTGTGATCATTTTTTAAGTAATACCATTTCTAAAAATCGGGAGGCTTCGCCTCAAAATTTTAAAAACCGCTTTAAACACTAATCCTCATTGGCATCCAGATATTTTGTATCAATCTGTTTGGTGGTTTTTGCTCCAAGTTTTTTAATCTTTTCAGAAGTGTTGGTTAAATTTCCGGCGCCGACTGATAATTTATTAATGGCTTTATCATAGGCATCCTGTCCATTTTTGATGTGTTTACCAATGTTTTCCATGTCAGCAACAAAGCCTACAAATTTATCGTACATGCTGCCGCTTAAACGGGCAATTTCCATTACATTCCGGTTTTGGCGTTCCTGTTTCCACATGCTGGCAATGGTACGCAAGGTGGCTAATAAGGTTGATGGACTCACGATTACTACCCTTCTATCCCATGCGAAATTGAATAGTTCGGCATCTTTTTGTATGGCAATACTGAAAGAAGATTCGATCGGAACAAACAGCAAAACAAAATCCGGAGAATTGATCTTATATAAATCCTGGTAATTTTTAGAAGAGAGCTCTAATATGTGATTCTTGATCGAGGCTAAATGGGCTTTTATAAAGCCGTCACGCTCTTCATCCGTCTCTGCTGATACAGAACGCTCATAAGCAACCAGCGATACCTTAGCATCAACTACAAGATGTTTGTTGTCTGGAAGATCTATCACCACGTCGGGCTGGTAGCGACCGCCTTCGGCGGATACATGCGAGGCTTGAATGCGGTATTCCTGATCGCGCACTAAACCCGAGCGTTCTAAAACTTTTTCTAAAATTACTTCTCCCCAGTTGCCTTGTTTTTTGCTATCGCCTTTTAATGCTTTGGTTAAATTATTGGCATCTTCCTGGATCTGTTTGCTTTGGTCCATTAATAAAGAAATTACACCTTTTAAGGTATTTCTTTCGTCTGACTCCGCTTTATAAACTTTTTCTACCTTATCTTCAAAGGCTTTAATGTTTTCTTTCAAAGGATTTAAAATAATATCCAGATTGGTGCGGTTTTGCTCAATAAATTTACTCGATTTTTCCTCCAGGATTTTATTGGCAATTAATTCAAAGTCTTTGTTCAGTTTTTCTTGCGATTGCTCATAACTTAGCTTTTGTTCGGCAAGCTTTTCTTTTTCGGCGACGTAAAAAGATCGCGTGCTTTCCAGTTCACGGTTGGCATCTGCAAGCCGATCGCGTTCAGCCTGTAATTCATCAATCAATCGTTGCTGCTCCTGCTTAAGCAAAATCGTAATGTGTTCTTTTTCAACCGATAAATTAGAAACACGCTCGTCGGCTTTGGCTAAACTAATTTTTAACGATTCATTTTCACTTTTTATTCTTTCGAAATCTTCTACCGAGATAATAGAAATCGCAGCCTGTGGTTTCTTTAAGAATAAAAGTACCAAAACAATTAAAATAACGATTAGTAAAGCAATACCGGCGATCTCCATAATGATAAAAATTTTAGCAAAAATGAATATTTAAAATAGATATACCAAAAATTTTTAGTTATTGTGAATGGGGTATAACGGAAAAAAATTTATATAATTGAACATTAGTATATTATAAATGAATGCATTAACAGTCCTCATATCCTGCCCCGATCAAGTTGGTTTAGTTACAAATATTACCCGGGTGCTGGCTGCACATCAATTGAATATTATTGCGATGCGCGAGTTTGTAGATGAAGCCAATAAATCTTTTTTTACCCGTATTGCCTGTACCGGAAATTTAGAGGATGCAGATAAATTAAGAGAAAAACTTTTAGAAAATTTGCCCAATGCTGCCGAGGTAAATTTAATTACCCAGCAGGAAAAACAGATTGCTGTTTTGGTCACTAAAGAGTACCATTGTTTAGCCGAGATACTGATTAAAAATCAGTTTAAAACTTTAGGGGCCAATGTTAGGTGTGTAATTGGTAATTATGAAAGCCTGAGGGATTTTACTGAAAAATTGGGTATTCCCTATTTTTACGTCGATCATACGAATAAAGATAAAAGTGCATTTGAAGCTGAAGTAAAAGAAATTATCAACCGGTTCGGGGTAGATTATTTGGTGCTGGCCAAATTTATGCGAATTCTATCCGCTGATTTTGTAAAAGATTATGCAGGTAAAATCATCAATATCCATCATTCGTTTTTGCCCGCTTTTATAGGTGCCAATCCCTACCGTCAGGCTTTTGAACGTGGTGTAAAAATTATTGGTGCTACTGCCCATTTTGTTACCGATAACCTGGACGAAGGACCGATTATTACCCAACATACCAATCATGTGGATCATAACTTTGGGGTGAAAGAAATGGTTCGTGCAGGTAAAGAAATAGAGAAAAAAGTATTGTTAGAAGCCCTGGAACTTATTTTTGAAGACCGCGTTTTTGTGAGTGGAAATAAGACGATTGTGTTTAAGTAAGCGCTTGGCGTTAGGTGCTAAGTGTTTGGCGGTAAATGGAGTAAAAATACAATCCATGTTATTGTAATTTTTGAATTGGTTTAAATAAATTTCTATATTTAAGTACACACAAATAACTTGATAATGAAATATTTATTTATCCTACTATTGCTATGCGCCGTCGGCGCCAAAGCCCAGAATGGGTTAACATTCGACAAACGTTTACTGGAGTGTGAAAATAAGTGGATCGCTATGTCTCTTGATAGTGAAAGCACTTATGCCTACGGTTTTGTATATCTGGATTATTCGGCAGGGCTTACCTTTGATTGCTATGGATCATTCACGATTGATAGTGGTATATACAAGCCTAAAACAGTGGATAATCAGAGAAGTAGGATTCAGCCAACCGAAGTTAAAGTAGCTATTATTCCAGCTGAAAGATTAAAAGAATTGGCCGTTGAAGAATTTCCCACTAAGTATAAAAACTATGCTGGAAATAGCAACACGAATTACCGTTACATCAAATTTATTCAAATATATAACAGTTGGAAAGAGTACAATGTGGCTTCCAAATATGTATTGGCGTTATCAGAAACAGAACGTGGTGCTCCAAGTTATATAGAACAAGATCCAATTGATAAAAATAAAAAAATCCGTAAAACATTTGAAATAACCACGGCTAACTTTGGCAATTATGCAAAAAAAGCAGAAGCCTATAAGAAGGATATTTTTATGCTTACACAGGCAAATAAAATGGAAGAGGCCGAACAGACCTATTTGCACGCATTAATATATTGTAGTGATGAAGCATTTAAAGCAGATATGGCATACAATATCACGTACCAGTATTATAAAAATGCAAACAGAGAAAAATTCGATTTTTGGTGTAAAGAAATAAACAGATGGATTATACCTCAGGATATTTATAGAGATAAAATAAAAATGATGGCTGGTAAATTATAGCTTACCATTTATTCAGGAGAAGATGTAGCCACCTTCTCCTGTTTGCGAACCAATTGCAATACCCACCGCATTTTCCATCGGCTTCACAAGCTGTTTTGTATGTAAATAAATTTCTATATTTAAGTACACACAAATGACTTGAAAAATGAAATATTTATTCATCCTGCTATTGCTATGCGCCGTCGGCGCCAAAGCCCAGAATGGGCTAAAGTTCAACAAACTGCTAATCGATTGCGAAAACAAATGGATCGCCATATCACTCGATGACGGTGCCCCCTACACATTTGGTTATGTTTACCTGGATAATTCTGCAGGACTTAGCTTTAAACAGAAAGGGACTTTTACGATCGAAAATGATGTTTATCTGCCAATACATACGGCTGAAGTAAAGAGTAGAATTGAACCAACTGAAATGAAAGTTTCGCTTATTCCTGCTAAAAGACTGGCTGAGCTTAAAGTAGAGGAATCGCCAGGCGAGCTGGAATATATAGGTAAAAATAATAGTAGAGACCGTTATGGTAAACTGGCACAAACCTACAAAAAATGGAAGAGGTATAAATTAGCAGATAAGTTCGAGAATTTAGCAAGTGGTACCTATACTCATTTTTATTTTGATGGGGGAGATTTTGTTACTGAAACGGTCTCAAGTCCCCAAAAAACGCGTAAAATAAAAGCCTTTAACGGCAATTATACTGATAGCTATAAACAGGAAATTTTTTGGCTCACACAGGCCAAAAAAATGAGGGAGGCGCAGCTTACCTACATCGATGCGATAAGGAATTGCGATGATGAAACGGCTAAAGCCGATATGGCTTATAATATAGCTTACCAGTATTACATCATAGCAGATGTGAAAAAGTTTAATATTTGGAGCAACGAGGTAAAAAGGTGGATCGTTAAGGATAATAACTATTTAGGTAAAATAGAAAAAATGCAGGCCATGCTTAAAAAGTAATTATTCAGCTGGTTAATGGCAGATATTGCAGATTTTAATGATAGCTTACCATGTATTCAGGAGAAGCCTGGCCACATCTTCTCCTGTTTGCGAACCAATGGCTATGCCCATTCCATTGCAGCGCGTAGCACAAAAGATATTGGGCTTAACCTCTTTTATGAATGGTTCCAGAATTTTTCCAAAGGCCATAATACCACTCCATCGATAATCGATTTCATAATTAACTTTAGGGAGGATTACATTTTTCAATAAATCTTCCAGTGCCAGCTGAACCGGTTCAGTTTGACCAAACTCGGTTGTTTCTTCGGCTTTAAAATCAATATTTCGGCCACCACCTAATAAAATCCTTTTATTTATGTTTCTGAAATAGTAATAACCGCTATCGTAATGGAAGGTACCTGCTATTTTTAACGCTTTAATGGGTTTGGTAATTAATACCTGGCCACGACCCGGACTAATATCAATATCGGGCAATAAATCTTTAATAAATGCATTTGTGGTGACCACCAGTTGCTTGCAAAAAAAGGATCCATTTTTGGTTATTAGTCGCGAACCGGATATTTCGGAATGAACTTCTTCTACCGTACAGTTATTAAAAAGGCTAACACCAATTTTTTGTGCGTATTGAATTAAGGCAAACATCATTTTACCACTATCAATCTGTGCTTCGTATTGGTTTTCGATTAAAGTGCTGACGCCTTCAAAACCAAAGTCACTAATCTTCTTATTGGCAAGGCCAAAAGCATCTTCACCAATAACATCGTTAATGAGACGGTTAAAATGTTCAATTTTGGATACACATGTGTCGGCCAAAAGAATGTCACCCTTTTTAAATAATTCATAGCCGCCTAAACATTGGTAATCAATGGTTTTGTCTCCCAACAAACTCCGCAGTTTAAGCAGGCCTTTCCAGCGTTTTTCTATAAGTAATGCAAGGCCATCCAAGCCAGCACTTTCTTCTTGCTCAATCAGTTCAGAAATGCTACCGAAGCATGCAAAACCCGCATTTTTGGTGCTGGCCCCACTTGGTAAAAAGCCCCTTTCCAGTATGGCTATTTTTAAAGTCGGCGCTGTTTTTTTAAGCTGGATAGCCGCATTTAAACCTACAATTCCACTGCCGATAATGATGATATCGTAAATAAAAAACGACTCCTTTTCCCAATATGAAAACGCTGTTGGCATAGTATAAATGTAGCATTTTTTAACACTCAAATAATATGGGAACGCTTTTTGATATATGCTAAGCGAAAAACATACAGAAGAAAATGGGAGTTTATTTAATATTAATCATCCCGGTATTATTGCTGAGCATGTTTGTACAATGGCGATTTAGAAATAAATTTTCTAAATATGCAGAAATGCAACTTAGCTCTGGTTTATCGGGCAAAGAGGTAGCAGAAAGAATGTTACATGATAATGGGATATACGACGTGAAGGTGATGAGTACCGAAGGACAATTAACAGATCATTACAATCCATCAGATAAAACCGTTAATTTAAGTACAGATGTATATTATAGCCGAAGCGTTGCTGCCGCGGCTGTAGCGGCCCACGAATGTGGACATGCCGTACAACAGGCGAAATCGTATAACTGGTTACAGTTAAGAAGCAGTATGGTTCCGGTGGTAAGTATATCATCTAATCTTTTACAATGGGTATTATTAATTGGTGTATTGCTGATCGGTTTTACCGGAAATCCAATTGTTTTGGCTATTGGTGTAGTCGGTTTGGCATTGGTAACCATCTTTAGTATCATTACCCTGCCAGTCGAATTTGATGCCAGTAACCGTGCATTGGCCTGGCTAAAAAACAATAACGGTGTAATGCAAACACAAGAAGAAAATGCGCAGGCCAAAGATGCACTTTGGTGGGCAGCCATGACTTATGTGGTAGCAGCTGTAGGTGCATTAGCCAATTTATTGTATTACGCATCGATGCTTTTTGGAAGAAGCAGAGATTAGAGATATTTAATTATGAAAAGCACAGAGCGGCCGGGTTAATCCTGGCCGTTTTTGGTTTTTATCGGTTTGGAAAATAGAATCTTTACTTTCTCTTTTTTGGAAAGCAGGTTTGGAAGCTTTTCGGTTTGATGCAGTCCCGCTATCCGCTTTACTTCGTGTTCGCTCCTATCGGGTTTAGGTGGCACTGATAGTTATACTATTTGAGGTAGCCGGGTGCAGAAATAGGATTTTACCTGCATGATGAGTTAAGCTTTAATAATTGCAGTGTCACTGCTTTTAAACCTGATTGACGTGAAAAGCCCACAGCGCAGCGAGGACTTGAAACAAAAAGCAGGACTGACACTAAAATAGAATGCTGCAATTGTTTTTCTAAAGAATAGATAAAAGAGATTGGTTGCTGTTTACAGCATTGTTGAGGCACCTGTAGAGCTAATTTGCTTCAGAGATTTCTCCATTTCGCTTCACTTCAGTCGAAATGACGATTTTTCTAAGAATTAATTCAGTTTATAAGGCGCGATTAACTGAAACTCTGGGATATCAACTTCGAATTCAGATCCGTCAATGTCGCGTTTCATTAAATAGGCACCTTTCATGCTGCCCATATCGGTTTTCAGATTACAGCCAGAAACATATACATGCGTTTCGCCAGGCTGGATAATGGGTTGTAAACCAACAACACCCTCACCTTCTACCTCTCTTCGGCTACTGTTCGAGTCGAAAATAAACCACTGTCGGCGCATCAATTGCACAGCATAATCAGAAAGATTAGAAATTTCTACGCGATAAGCGAACATATAATGTTCGTTGGCCGGATTTGAATATTCTGGCTGGTAAACTGTTTCAACTGAAACTTTAACCCCGTCTGTGATAGCTGTAACCATGATGATTTACGAATGTATAAAAAAACCTTTCAAAAATCAAGCCAGTACTTTAGTGGCATCGTAGTCGGCAAATTTTTCTGCCACTTCTTCTAAAATACTGTAAATGTTGTTGATATCTGGCTCGGCCACCAAACGCATACGGTAAGGTTTAAAATCTGGCAGGCCTTTAAAATAGTTGGCATAATGGCGGCGCATTTCGAAAATTCCTGTTTTAGGACCCTTCCATTCCAGCGATTTATCTAAGTGTGTACGGCAAACTTCAATACGTTCTTCAATAGTTGGTCCGGCAAGGTGCTCGCCTGTTTTAAAAAAGTGTTTTACCTCGCGGAAAATCCATGGATAACCAATTGCAGCACGACCAATCATAATGCCATCTATCTCATATTCCATGCGCCAGTTAGCTGCTTTTTCAGGACTGTCTACATCCCCATTACCAAAAATGGGGATTTTGATGCGTGGATTGCGTTTAATCTCGCGGATAAGCGACCAGTCGGCCTCGCCTTTATATAACTGTGCTCTTGTTCTGCCATGAATGGTAAGGGCCTGGATGCCCACATCCTGAAGGCGCTCGGCCACTTCGTAAACGTTTTTGGTGTTATCGTCCCAACCCAGGCGGGTTTTAACTGTAACAGGTAAATGTGAAGCTTTAACTACCGCTTCGGTCATTTTTACCATTTTATCAATATCCTGTAACAGGCTGGAACCTGCGCCTTTACATACTACATTTTTAACCGGACAGCCATAATTGATGTCTACGAGATCGGGTCCTGCAGCAGAGGCAATTTCTGATGCTTCTCTCATGTGATCGATATCGCCACCAAAAATCTGGATACCAATTGGTCTTTCGTACTCGAAAATATCAAGCTTTTGTATGCTTTTTGCAGCATCACGGATCAAACCCTCCGAAGAAATAAATTCGGTATACATCATATCAGCTCCGTTTTTTTTGCATACATAACGGAATGGCGGATCGCTTACATCCTCCATTGGAGCCAGCAATAACGGGAACTCACCTAAATCTATATTTCCTATCTTAACAGACATTTTCTATCTTCAACGATTAATAAAACATACAAAGGTACAAATAATGAATTTTGTAACACCTAACAAGGAGGAAATCAATCCTTTCTTACAATTACTTTTACTTTTATTTTACGCAGTTATAGGCGGGCTTGTATTTGGGATCCTGGCTATTGCCATCGTTTTAATGATGTATGGCTTAGGAATAGTAAGTAATCTGGACATGCTTTTAGCTGGTGATCCTAAGTATATTGGTGGTTTTAAAGTGATACAAATATTAAGTTCCATCGGAACATTTATTTTACCTCCAATCGCCCTGGCTTTAACAGAGCGGAAAAAAGTAACCGAATTTTATCTTTTCAGGCAACCAAAATTCTTATTGGTTGTGCTGGTTCTCGCTATTATGATCCTGAGTATGCCATTTATGGAGTGGACGGTGATCTGGAACCAGAAAATGGTTTTGCCTGATTTTTTGCATCAGATAGAACAGTGGATGAAGGAAAAGGAGGCTATTGCAATGAAAATGACCATTCAATTGATCACCGTACGCAGTAATTTCGACTTTATTGTAAACCTCATCATGATTGCCGTTATACCTGCAGTTGGTGAAGAACTGATGTTTCGTGGAGGCGTGCAGCGATCGTTAAACAGGGCTTTTGAGAATCCCCATGTGGCTATCTGGTTATCAGCCATTATTTTTAGTGCCATCCATGTGCAGTTTTATGGTTTTGTACCCCGTATGTTATTGGGCGCAGGATTTGGTTACCTGTATTATTTTAGCGGAAGCATCTGGTATGCCATGCTGGCGCACTTTATAAATAATGCTTATGCGGTTTGTGCGGCTTTTTATATGCAGAAACACCATATGCCACTGGATAAAGCGGATGAACCAATCGGTTTTCCATGGTATGGCTATTTAATTAGTGCAATAATTACCATAGCTTTGTTTAAATTTTTTAAAGATAGCGCAACACGTGAGCGAAAATTGGGTTAAAGTATATACCACCAGCGATGCCTTTGCGGCCGAGGTATTAAAACAGGGATTAACAGAAGCCGGGATTCCGGCAGTAACGATGAATAAACAGCTCTCGGCCTATAATATTGGCGAAATAAATGTTTTGGTGAACAAGGTAGATTTCGATAAAGCCATAGAATACATCGTTGAAAACGAAATTGAGTAGTAATAATGACCTTAAACCTTACACCCTTTACCTCTTACCTTAAATGAAAACCAGGGCAATAACCGCTTTCTTTTTTACCATTGTAATGCTTGGCTCCATTTTACTGGGGAGTTATACTTTTACTATTTTTTATCTTGTTTTAAGTGTTTTGGCTTTGTTTGAGTTTTATAAGCTGATTAAAAACGCTGGAATCAGGCCACACCGCAATATTGGTTTGGCGGCTAGCTCATTAATATTTTTAATGGCTGCAGGTTTACACTACCTCAAATACGATGTTAAATACCTTTTGCTTTGTATCCCGCTAATTTTCTCGGTTTTTATTACGGAGTTATATAAAAAGAACAAAATTCCATTCGCCAATATCTCCTACACTTTTGTGGGCTTTGTTTATGTAACCATTCCTTTCTGTTTTTTTCATGCGCTGGGTTTTTTAAAAAACTGGAGCGAATACAATTTTCATCTTCCCCTGGCATTTTTACTGATGCTTTGGGCAAATGATACAGGCGCATATCTTTTCGGCGTAAAATATGGTAAACGCAAATTGTTCGAGCGCCACTCGCCAAAGAAAAGCTGGGAAGGTTTTTTCGGAGGCATGTTTACCAGTGTTTTGGTTGCTTTTGGTTTATCATTTCTGTTTACCGAAAGTCCTGCCTGGGTTTGGATTGGTATGGCTGTATTGATTGCCTGCTTTGGTACACTGGGCGATTTAGTAGAATCGATGCTTAAAAGGAGCCTGGATACGAAAGATAGTGGTGGTTTATTACCCGGCCACGGTGGTTTGTTAGATCGTTTTGATGGCTTGTTACTGGCAGCTCCAGTAGTTTATGCTTATCTGTACCTGATTTTGTATTAAAATTGAACTTATTATCGCCCTCATTTGCAACGGGGATGAATGAGATCCTCATTACAAAGCAGGACAATGATGTTTTTTTTATGCAGTAGCCGTTACAATGTAATATTCCCTTTCCAGCTGTTCGCCGGTTTTACTTTGTACCTGCTCTAATTTTTTAAGGGTATTTTTAATGGTAAGACCTGCTTTTTCTAATAATTCTTTTACGGTTTCTACTTCGTAAAGTGTAAAGCCATAAGGGGTAAAAGGGAGGTTTTGCATGAAAGTTTTATCAGCAAAACCTATAGAAAAAGTGCCCTTAGGTTTTAATATTCGCTTAATTTCGTTAAGGTATTCGCTGGGATTTGTCCAGAAGTATATTGTATTAACCGTAAAAATTTTATCAAACCGATAATCATCAAAAGGCAATGTAATGCCATCTGTTAGCTGAAAGTGAACCTTTCCTTTTGTTATGAAATCCTGATTGATCTTCCTGGCTTCAGCAATAATGGTTGGTGAAATATCGGCACCAAAATAATGGAGGTTTTCGGCTTTTGATAATAATTGAGCGATGTGTCCGCCGTTGCCATGACCGATTTCTAAAACAGTTTCATTGTTTTGAAGATCAAGTGAATCAATTGCAGCGGTCGTCATGCCGATATTATTGGCATGCATCATTTCACCTGTTTTAATGCCGTGTTCGCCTTCGGGACAAGCCAATTGCCTGGCAATATTTTTTAAGTCTTCCTCAGAAAGTTGCTGTTCCATAATCAAATTTAAAGATTCCGGCGGTATGATTTTTACATCTTTTTGGCCAAAGCTTATAAGATTATTTAATTACCTGAACCGGTTTTTTATTTTCATCAATGGCCACAAAAGTAAAATCGCCATGTACGGCCAACTCTCTTCCTTCAGCATACATCTGCTCGATATAAATTTCTACATTAACCTTTAAACTGGTATTTCCCACATGGTTTACCTTACCGATAAGCTCTACAATAGTGCCTGCCGGGATTGGTTTTTTAAAATCTATCCGGTCGCTGCTTACAGTAACCATAATCTGACGGCTAAATCGGGTTGCGGTAATAAAAGCAACCTCATCCATTAAGTGCATGGCGGTGCCTCCGAAAAGGGTATCGTAATGATTGGTTGTATTAGGGAAAACGGCTTTAAAAATGCTGGTTTTAGAATTTTCTATTCTTTCTTCTAGGGTCATGGGTTAAATATAGGTGCTGTAAAAAGCTTTGACAACTTTCTTTATTAGAAAGTTGTCAAAGTAAAGCTTCGCTATGGATAACAGGAATAGAAAAATCCGTGTTTCCGTAGCAAAAATAAGCAGGGTTAATTCGCCTGAAGAGCTGCAGCCAAAACCTCTTCGGCTTTACGCATCTCTTTCGCGGCCTCGACCATTTCTATTAAAGCCTTTTTGGTTTCGTCCCAACCACGGGTTTTTAAACCACAATCAGGGTTTACCCAGAGTTGTTCGGGAGGAATAACAGCCTTTGCTTTTTTGAGTAACTGAACCATTTCTTCCCGCTTCGGAACCCTTGGAGAGTGGATATCGTATACACCCGGGCCAATTTCATTTGGATATTTAAAATCGGCAAAAGCGTCTAACAATTCCATCTGCGACCGTGAAGTTTCAATGGTGATCACATCTGCATCCATATCGGCAATGTTTTGGATGATATCGTTAAACTCGGAGTAACACATGTGCGTGTGGATCTGTGTATCGTCTTTCACGCCACTGGCCGAAATTTTAAAGGCTTTAACTGCCCAATTCAAATAGTTTTGCCAATCGGCTTTGCGTAATGGTAAACCCTCCCTGATGGCGGGCTCGTCAATCTGAATGATCTTTATCCCTGCATTTTCCAGGTCGCAAACCTCATCACGGATGGCCAGGGCAATTTGCGTGCAGGTTTCGGATCTTGGTTGATCGTTACGGACGAACGACCATTGTAAAATCGTTACCGGACCTGTTAACATCCCTTTCATGTATTTCGAGGTAAGCGACTGTGCATAGGCCGTCCACTTTACGGTCATGGGTTTAGGGCGCGAAACATCACCAAAAATGATCGGTGGTTTTACACAGCGTGAGCCATAACTCTGTACCCAGCCATTTTTAGAGAAAGCAAACCCATCCAGTTGCTCGCCGAAATACTCCACCATGTCGTTACGTTCAAATTCGCCATGAACCAACACGTCCAGATCGATTTCTTCCTGCCAGTTTACGGCTTTTGCTGTTTCTTTGGCGATCAGATCATCATATTCTTCCACGGTAAAAGTTCCGTTTTTAAGTTTGGCCCTCCAGCTTCTTACTTCTGCTGTTTGCGGAAACGATCCGATGGTGGTAGTGGCATAAATAGGGAGATTAAGTTCCTGTTGCTTAATTTTTCTGCTTGAAAATGGACTTAAACGCTCTGCATCCTGCGCCTTTAAACCTAATACACGTTCTTTTACTTCGGGGTTATGGATGATTTTAGAAACTTTGCGGTTAGCAATGGCAATTTTGTTTTCCTCCAGTTTTTGCAGGGTAGATGCAGGGCTTTCGTTGGTAATTAGCTTTTTTAAGGTCGCTAGCTCCGAAATTTTTTGTTTCGAATAAGCCAGCCATTGTTTAATTTCTGCTGAAAGATTTTGCTCATTGGTTTCATTGTCTAAATCAACCGGTGAGTGGATTAGTGAACAAGATGGAGCGATCCAAACTTTATCTAATCCTCTTTTTTCTACCACTTGATTAATGATTGAAACGGATTTTTCGAAATCGTTTTTCCAGATATTTCTTCCGTCTACCAAACCTAACGAAAGGATGGTCTCTTCTTTTAATGAAGCCAAAACAGCCGATAATTGATCTTCAGCACGTACCAGATCGATATGTAAAACATTTACCGGTAATGAAGTCGTTAGGGCTAAATTATTGCCCAAACCTTCGAAATAAGTAGCCAAAACAATTTTTAGCCTTGGGAAAGTCTTTCTGATCTCTTTATAAACATATTCGTAAGCTTTTTTGTCTTTATCGGTAAGATCTAGGGTCAAAAAGGGCTCATCAAACTGAACATATTCTACATCCAAAGCATCTAACCGGGATAAAATCTCAATATAAACCGGAAGGAGATTTTTGATCAGGTCGATTTTTTCAAAGCCAGCTTCTTTTTCTTTTCCTAATAAAAGGTAAGAAACCGGACCGATTAAAACAGGCTTGGTCGTAATACCCAATTGTTTCGCCTCATAAAACTCATCGATCACTTTAGTAGAGAAAAGTTTAAAAGGCTGGTCTTTATAAAATTCAGGAACAATGTAATGATAATTGGTGTCGAACCACTTGGTCATTTCCATGGCTACTACATCCAATCCCTCCTTTTGATAACCCCTGGCCATGGCAAAATAAAGATCAAGCTCAGAATTTCCTTTTTTCAGGATTACTTCGTTGTACCTTTTTGGGATGGCCCCAAAAGTTAAAGAATGATCGAGCACATGATCATAAAAAGAAAAGTCGTTCGAAGGAATAACATCAATTCCAGCTTCTTTTTGAAGGTTCCAGTTTTCGTGGCGAATGTTTTTTCCCACCTGAAGCACATTTTTGTACCCAGTTTTATCTGCCCAGTAATTTTCGCAGATTTTCTTTAATTCCCTTTGGCTACCTATTCGCGGATAGCCCAGATTTTGCGTTAGCATCTCTTTTAAAGATTAAGTAAATAAATCGTTTAAAAGCCCTCAAGCAATATTTTGTAATACTTTATGTTAAAAATTAAAAGGAAAGGTTATGGCACAGCCCGCCTACTCATCAGCCAAAAGCTTAAAGCAAGCCTATAAAATTTTAATTTTATGGTGTACAATCAGACCTGACCAATTACTTTATAACGCGAAAGCACCGTCAATTCAATATAGGCAGGTCTCCTGGCTTATTCCCGATCTTATCGCCTTCCCATACCGGTAAACGGCACAGTGGCATGAATGATAAGACCGTTGTCTTTTAAATAAAGACAGAATTTACAGTTGCGCGACAGCTCGTGATTTGCACACGATTCCCTATTAATCCCGGGTGTAATTCCGGGAACCTGTATCGGTTGATGAAAAATAAAGTTAAGAACTTACATCAGGGCAAATGTATGGATTAGGATTTAAAACTTGTAACAAATTTACAGCAAGCCGTTTTTGGAGCTTATTCTCTATTATATTTGATTACCTAACTAAACCCTTATTATGATAAAAATCTACTTTAAAAGGCTTTGTATTGCTTTTTTAATGGTAAATAGCTGTGCGGTGCTGGCACAGGAAGTACCAACGCCAAAGGCGCATTTTGGTTTTGATATCGGCGACGATTACCAACTGGCCAATTATACCCAAACTGAAGCTTACTTTAAGAAACTCGCGGCAAGTTCTGACCGCATTAAACTGGTTGATATCGGTAAAACCGAAGAAGGCAGAAGCCAGTATATGCTGATTGTTTCTTCACCGGAAAACCTGAAGAAATTAGACCGTTATAAGGAAATTTCGCAACAACTGGCGCATGCTGAAATTACACCTGAGCAGGCAAAAGCATTAGCCCAGGAAGGCAAAGCGGTAGTGTGGATAGATGGTGGCTTGCATGCAAACGAGGTAGTGGGTGCACATCAGCTAATCGAAACCGCTTATGAGTTTGCCTCCAGAAAGGATCCTGAAACCCTTCGTATTTTGGATAATGTAATCATCTTGTTTACCCATGCCAATCCTGATGGGCAAGAACTGGTGAGCAATTGGTATATGCGAGAGAAAGATCCCAAGAAAAGAACAACCTCAGGCTTGCCTGTTTTGTATGAAAAATATGCAGGGCACGACAACAACCGCGATTTCTTTATGCTCAACCTTAAAGAAACGCAGAATATTGGACGCCAGCTTTTTGTTGAATGGATCCCGCAGATTATGTATAACCACCATCAGGCTGGTCCGGCGGGAACCGTTGTGGCAGGTCCACCCTACCGCGACCCGTTCAATTATGTTTTCGACCCAACCCTGTTAACCAGTTTAGATGCTGTTGGTGCGGCCATGCACAATAGGATGAACGTAGAAAACAAACCTGGTTATACCCAGCGAGGGGGATCTGTTTATTCTACCTGGTACAATGGTGGACTAAGAACCACCACCTATTTTCATAACATGATTGGGCTGTTAACTGAAATTATCGGGAACCCTACACCTGCTGAAATTCCACTAGTTCCTTCGAGATTATTGCCGAACGGCGATTCACCAAACCCAATTACCCCAAGGAAATGGTACTTTAAAAACTCGATCGATTATTCGGTATCGTTAAATTATGCCGTTTTAAATTATGCACAACGTTACCGCGATGAATTGCTGTTTAATATTTACCAGATGGGCAGAAATTCTATTGAGCGGGGTAAGAAAGATACCTGGTCTTTTTCTCCAAAAAAAATAGAGGCCATTAATAATGCTGCTAAAGGCGAAAAAGGTGCTTCGGTTGCTGGGGGCGATACCGATTTTGGTGCAAGACGGCAAATTAGCATGAAAGCTTTTGATACCGTAATGAAAGCACCGGTAAACAGAGATCCACGGGGATATATTTTATCAGCCGATCAGCCAGACTTCAATTCTGCTGTTAAGTTTTTAAATGCTTTGATCAGGACAGGTATTGTAGTTCAAAAAGCGACGGCTCCGTTTACTGTTGCCGGCAAAAATTATCCTGCCGGAAGTTATGTGGTTAAAACCGATCAGGCGTTTCGTCCACATGTTTTGGATATGTTCGAGCCTCAGGATCATCCGAACGATTTTAAATACGAGGGAGGTGCACCAATTCCACCATATGATGCTGCAGGATGGACCCTGGCTTATTTAATGGATGTGAAGTTCGATCGGATTCTCAACGATTTTTCAGGGCCGTTTGAGAGAAATCCTTATGGTGCTTTATTGAAATTTGAGCATAAATTGCCAAATGGATCGGGTTATGTATTGAGTGCGGCGCAAAACGATTCTTATACTGCAGTAAACGACTTATTGAAAAACAAAGTTGAGGTGTATCGTTCGACGGAGAATGGCGATTTTTATGTTTCATCGGCAGGGAAATCCATATTGGAAAAAGCGAATATCAAATTAAAAAGCGCAGCTGTACCAAAAGATAAAATTAAAATTTCTGCTGGAAGAATTGCCCTTTGGGACACCTATGGAGGTTCTATGGCTTCGGGTTGGGTGCGCTTTTTAATGGAGCAATACCATTATAACGCAACAGTAATTTATCCACAGGATATTGATGCGGGCAATTTAAAATCTAAATACGATGTAATTGTTTTTGTGGGCGGAGCAATACCTGCTGTTCAGGGCGGAGGGTTTGGAAACAGATCTTTCGGACCAAAAGCAGAAGAAATCCCTCAGGAGTTTAGAAATCGTTTGGGTAGGATTACGGCAGATAAATCGATCCCTGAATTAAAGAAATTTTTAGAAGCCGGTGGGAATATTGTAACCATTGGTAGTAGTACCAATTTAGCCTATCATTTAAACCTCCCTGTTCGAAATGCAATGGTCGAAATTGTAAATGGAGAGGAAAAGCGGTTACCTGCTGAAAAATATTATGTTCCGGGAAGTGTTTTAAACGTTGGTGTTGATAATACTTTACCAACCAATTGGGGCATGGAAAAAGAAGCAGATGTATACTTCGACAATAGTCCTGTTTTTAAACTCACTGGCGATGCTATGGTAGCCGGAAAGATTAAACCTTTAATGTGGTTCGAAAATGCGACACCATTACGCAGCGGCTGGGCCTGGGGCCAGGCTTACCTGCAGGACGGGGTAACCGCTTTTGAAGCTAAGGTTGGTAAAGGCAAATTGCTTGCTTTCGGGCCAGAAATTGCTTTCAGGGCACAAACGCATGGCACTTTTAAACTGATATTTAACCAGTTGTACAAATCATCCGATCTATAATTACTCGAATTTGTCAGGTTGAGCTTCCCGAAGAATCGGGACAAGTAGTCGAAACGCGAAAAAACGCATTTATGGCGGTTCTTCGACAGGCTCAGGATGTCAATTCTATAATAATATCAAAGCCACTATCCTGAACGATAGTGGCTTTTTACTTTGTCCTTACTATGGGCAAGTATAATCACCTTAATTTTGTGTTATGAAAGTAGAAATCTGGTCGGACGTAATGTGTCCGTTTTGCTATATCGGGAAAAGACATTTTGAACAGGCGATAGAAAAATTGCCGTTCAAAAATGAAATTGAAGTGGATTGGAAAAGTTATCAGCTCAACCCTGAATACCATAATACCAATAATGAAACGGTATACGATTACCTTTCGCGAAGCAAAGGAATGCCTGTTGAACAAGCCAAACAAATGACCAAACAAGTGGTTGATATGGCTGCAAATGCCGGTTTAACCATCGATTTTGATACCAATATCCCTGCAAATACCTTTAATGCACACCGTTTGATCCATTTGGCCGCAAAACATAAGCTTCAGGATTTAGCCGAAGAGAAACTGTTTGAAGCTCATTTTGTAAACAGCAAAAATATCGGCGAAACCGATGTTTTGGTTGATCTTGCAGTAGAAATTGGCTTGGATCGCACAGAGGCAGAAGAAGTTTTAAAGGGAGATCAATTTGCCGAGGCTGTTCGCTATGATATTTATGAAAGTCAGAATTTAGGGATCCGCGGTGTACCTTATTTTGTAATGGACCGCAAGTACGGCGTTTCGGGTGCCCAACCTGTTCAGGCTTTTACCGATGCACTTACCCAAAGTTTTACGGAGTGGAAAGAAGCTCAACCCAAAACAACACTGACTTCATTAAACAAAAATGATGATGCGGTTTGTGATGAGAATGGTTGTGCGATATAGATTTGTTTCCCGCAGATTACGCTGATCGCCGCAAATTTTTTGCGAAAGCCATTTTGATCTGCGGTTTTTACAGATTAGTCGTCATCTCGACTGCAGCGTAGCGCAATGGAGAGATCTATTCAAAACGGTCGTCTTTCCCGCGCAGGCGGGAATCTTAATGCAACCTGCGACCCTACTAAGGCATTACGATTCCCAATCAAGTTGGGAATGACGATTCCTCTATATCTGCCACTATCACTTTTTGGTTTGGGAAGACAATAGCCCGGAATAAATGTTCGCATTAACCTATCATTCTTAACTATCGATTTTGATTCTTCAATGGTGTTAACAGATACTCTAATCCATTCACCCGTATTTCGAACATGGTAGCCATTAAATCGCCCAATTTTCCTTTCGGGAAGCCTTTGTCTTTATACCAAAGCAAATAACTTTCAGGGATATTGCAGATCAGATAACCTTTATATTTTCCATAAGGCATTTGCATCTTCACTAAATCGAGCAATAAGGCGGGGTCTAACATTTATAATATAAAGTCTAAATAATTCTCTTTGTTAATTACAGAAAATGTGGCTTCTGGGTAATTTTTGGCAAAAAAGCCTGGTATTTTTTTCTTTTGGTTCCCCCATTTAAAATCGGCAGCTAAAATTTCTCCGTTTTTTACTTCTATTAGGTCAATTTCCTGCTGGTCATAGGTTCTCCAAAAGTAGTAAGTGGCATTGTGTTGTTCGTATTCCATTTTTTTTATACGCTCACTAAAACAATAATTTTCCCATAAAAGCCCTTGGTCGTTCCGGAGTGCAATTAACCTGAAATCATTAACTATTGCATTGCGGATGCCATTATCATGGAAGTACCATTTTGAAGATTTTGTAATTTCTTTACGTAAGTTATTGCTATATCCACCAACTTTATAGATGATGAAAACCTTTGAAAGTAAATCGAGATAACGGTCAACAGTATTTTTACTGATGCCCAGGTTGCGCGAAATCTCATCTATAGAAACTTCTGAGCCCACTTGGTAGGCGATAAGTTTTAATAATTCTAATAATTTAGCGCTATTCTGAATATTCTCATACATCAGAATATCCTTTAACAAGTATGATTTAACCAGCTCTGTTAAATATTGTGCTTTTTCTGTTATTGAATTTAAATGGAATAACTCTGGGTACGAACCAAAAATTAAACGTTCTTCCAGGTTTTGCGCGGTTTGTAAAGCATTTTCCTGCTTATTCAATTCAACCTGTGCTATTGGATAAAGATAATAGGTTAAACTTCTTCCCGTTAGCGGCTCGCCTGTTTGGTTAGAAAGATCAAAAGTAGACGATCCGCTTGCAATAATCGTAAGGTCTTTAAAGGTATCGATAAGCAATTTCAATACTTTACCGATTTCTGGTATAACCTGAGCTTCATCAATAATGAGTAATTTGGCATCTCCCAGAACTCTTTTATAGTTAGCCGCAGTAAGGGTAGATAGTAATACCTGTACATCCTGATCTTCTCCATTTAAAGAAAGATGGTTGATGTTGGCATCTTTAATAATGCTTTCCACTAGCCAGGTTTTGCCTACTCTCCTTGTCCCGAAAATTAATATGACCTTATTTTTCCCAATTTTATTGAGGATAATAGGCTTCAAAGATCTAATAATTTGACTTTCCATTAAGCCAAATGTAGTAAAAAACGTTAATTCAGTCAATAGACTGACTCAATTAACGTTAATTCAGTCAACCGACTGACTCAATTAATGTTTTTAATCAATCAATTCTAAAGTTTCAATCGCTTCCTCAACGGTACTTATATTATCGAAGGCTATTCTTAAAGTGTTTTTTACCTCTTTTAAATTACACATCCTAGGGTGATTTTGAGCAAAGGTTAAAATCCTGGTGAAAGTATTCGAGTCGAAATAAGCCGATTGTTTATCACTTAAGAAATAACCGCGCAAACTATTTTTCTTGAAACTGATTTTCTCGAAGCCCAATTTTTTACCCAGCCACTGCAGGCGTACCACGCTCAGCATGGTTTTCACCTGTGAAGGAACCGGTCCGAAACGATCGGCCAGATGTTTTTCAAAAATGGCCAGTTCGGCCTCGTTATCGAGTTTAGAAAGTTCGGTATATAAATTGTAACGCTCGGTAATATTGGTGATGTAAGCATCAGGAATATATAGTTCCAAGTCGGTATCTACTTGTGTAAAACCTACAAACGGACGCGCAGGCTCATTTTCGAAGAGGCCTTTAAATTCAGCTTCTTTTAATTCCTGGATGGCTTCGTCCAAAATTTTGTGGTACATCTCAAAACCGATTTCGGCAATGAAACCGCTCTGTTCGGCGCCCAATAAATTTCCACTTCCACGGATATCCAAATCGCGCATGGCTACGTTAAAACCACTTCCCAGATCAGAAAACTCTTCAATAGCGCTTAAGCGCTTTCGGGCTTCAGAAGTTAAAGTAGATAATGGTGGCGAAAGCAAATAACAGAAGGCTTTCTTGTTGCTCCGGCCTACCCTGCCACGCATTTGGTGCAGATCGCTCAAACCAAACATATGTGCATGGTTAATGATAATGGTATTGGCATTTGGGATATCTAAACCAGCTTCGATAATCGTGGTAGCCACTAAAACATCTTTTTCTCCATTAATAAAATCGAGCATTACATCTTCCAGTTGATCGCCATCTAGCTGACCGTGGGCTATACCTATCCTTGCTTTTGGGACCAGTTTCTGGATTAACCCTCCCAACTGCATCAGGTCGTTTACGCGGTTGTGGATAAAGAAAACCTGCCCGCCACGATCCAATTCGAATTGAACGGCTTCCTGGATCAGCTTATCGTTAAAAACATGTAATTCCGTACTCACCGGTTGGCGGTTAGGTGGTGGTGTACTGATGATGGATAAATCCCTTGCACCCATTAAAGAAAAATGTAGCGTTCTCGGAATCGGCGTAGCCGTAAGTGTTAAAGTATCGACATTTACACGTACCGCTTTTAATCTTTCTTTTGCGGTAACACCAAATTTTTGCTCTTCATCAATAATCATGATGCCGAGATCTTTAAACTTCACGTCCTTGCTCAGCAAACGGTGTGTGCCGATTAAAATGTCAACCTTACCGGCGGCGGCTTCAGCGAGTGTGTCTTTAATCTGCTTACTGGTTTTAAAACGGTTAATGTAATCAACCGTAACCGGAAAATCTTTTAAGCGCGAAGAGAAGGTTTTAAAATGCTGTAAAGCCAGAATAGTGGTAGGCACCAGAATAGCGGCCTGTTTACCTTCTGCCACCGCTTTAAATGCTGCACGCACGGCGATCTCTGTTTTTCCAAAGCCTACATCACCACACACTAAACGATCCATTGGGTGTGGCGATTCCATATCTTTTTTTACATCCTGGGTAGCCTTTAACTGATCGGGGGTGTCTTCGTAAATAAAAGAAGCCTCCAGTTCGGTCTGTAAATAGCTATCTGGTGAAAATGCCGTTCCGGCCTGGGTTTTGCGCAAAGCGTATAACTTGATCAGGTCCCGAGCGATATCTTTAACTTTTTTTTTAGTGGTTTTTTTTAGCTTGTCCCAGGCATCGGTCCCCAGTTTATTCATCTTGGGCACACCACTTTCTTTGCCACTGTATTTGGCGATGCGGTTTAAGGAGTTGATGTTTACATAAAGCAGGTCGTTATCTGCATAAATTAAACGGATCATTTCCTGGGTTTTGCCATTTACCTCTACTTTTTCCAATCCGGCGTATTTGCCAATCCCGTGATCGATGTGGGTAACATAATCTCCGGATTTTAGTTCGCGAAGATCTTTCAGGGTAATGGCCTGACTTTTCTGATAACCCTTTTTAAGTTTATATTTATAATAACGGTCGAAAATCTGGTGATCGGTATAAAATGCCGTTTGGATCTGCGGATCTACAAAACCCTCGCGCAGCATACTATTGATTGGCGTAAACTTGGCGGTTTTATCGATATCCTCTAAAATGGCATATAAACGCTCAATCTGTTTTGGCGAATCAGTAAAAATAAAATTAACAATGCCTTCTTTTTCGTTTTCCTTAAGGTTATGGATCAGGAGATTGAAATCTTTATTAAACGATGGCTGCGGCTTGGTTTCAAACTCAAAACGGTCGTCGGTTTTATAAAAAAACTGCTTGCCGAATTCGATAATCGGAAAATCCTGAAGATGATCACCCAATAATTTTTCGTCAGTAAAGGCGAATTTAGGATCAATCCATTCGGGATTTTGGTTTTTATCTGCCGCTGGAAGGGCTTTCCACAGCTCAACCGCTTTTTTAAAACCCGCTTTAATAATATCGAGCGTAAACTCTACATCCTTAAACCAAAGCTGTGTATCCTGATCAATGTAATCGAGAATGCTGATGTTGCTTTCGGTTAAAAACTTGGCCTGTACGTTGGGTACAATGGTTAACGATTTAACATCTTCAACCGACAACTGGCTTTCTATTTCAAAACTTCTGATACTTTCTACCTCATCGCCAAAAAACTCAATACGGTAGGGTAAATCAGAAGAAAAAGAAAATATATCTACAATACCACCACGGATAGAAAACTGCCCTGGTTCATAAACAAAGTCTCTTCTGTCGAAATCGTAATCAATCAAAAATTCATTGATAAAATCGATGCCCAATTTAGCACCTAAACTAATTTCTAACGTGTTTTTTTCTAAAGCAGACCGGTCAATTACCTTTTCGGCAATGGCTTCGGGGTAAGAAACTACAATTTTTCCGTATTCCGAATCGTGGTTCAGCTCATTCAATACCTCTGCCCGGGCCAGCACATTTGCGGTATCTACCTGGGTAAAATCGAAAGATTTGC
The DNA here is from genome assembly GCF_059423705.1 of Pedobacter sp. GW460-11-11-14-TSB4. Taxonomy (NCBI): domain Bacteria; kingdom Pseudomonadati; phylum Bacteroidota; class Sphingobacteriia; order Sphingobacteriales; family Sphingobacteriaceae; genus Pedobacter; species Pedobacter sp. GW460-11-11-14-TSB4. Next base: position 342,366 of record NZ_JBWKYI010000002.1, on the reverse strand, counting down.
GGTAAGAGGAGGGGAACAATAAAACCTGCTTATCCAATACGCTTTCAAGGTCGGATTGAAAATAAGCGGCCTCTTCCCTGTCGGGCAAAACGAACAGGATGGGCTTATGTAACAGGAAATAAGAAGAAAGTGCAACGATAGCGTCAGCCGAACCCACCAATCCCTTTAATTGTATTTTTGGGTTTTTGCTGCTGTTCAACGCTTTGGTAAATTGAGTTACCCTATCGTCGGTTTTGTATCGGTTTATTAAATCGCGGATGTTCAAGGCACAAAAATAAGCTTATCTTTTAATATTAACCCGCAATTTGTGTAAAGGTTTTTTTAACTATTTTTGGCCGGGTTGCAGGTGAAAATCAAAAAAGGAAAAGAAATAAGATCTTATTCTTAGATTCCATTACTCGTTTTGTCGAAATATATCCCCCTTTCGTCGATTAGGGGCAAATTGATGTAACAAAGGGTGCACTATAGCCTCTAAACTATATAAAAAGTGAAACAATGAAGTACATCAAAAGCTTTCCACTAGAACTTTTTTTCTGGGTAGCGGCTTTAGTATTACTGGCAACAGCGAATAGCCACGAGCATCACTTTACACTTTGTCCTTTGGCCAATTTAGGTTTTAAAGACTGGTGTCCGGGATGTGGTATAGGCAGGTCAATCAGCCATATTTTACATGGCGAGTTTACCGAAAGCTTTTCCGAACATTGGTTTGGGTTTCCGGCACTTTTGATTATCGTTTATAGAATTTACACATTGATAAAAAATAAAAATAAGTTTAAAATTTCAACCACAAATACATAGAAACCATGGATATATATCAATCACCGCTAATGTCGTTACCAGGCATAACGCCAGAAGAATTTTCATACTTACAGCAGGCCACCACTGGATTAACCGAGCAGCAGTTGCGTAACTTCCTAATGGTTTACAGCAGCAAAAGGAAAAATCCATCAGATATGCTTATATTCTGTTTAATCGGTTTATTTGCTGTTCCAGGATTGCAAAGGTTTATCATCGGGCAGATTGGGATGGGTATTTTATACCTGGTAACCGCAGGTTTATGTTTTATCGGATCGATTATCGATGTGGTAAACCACAAAACCCTGGCTTTTGAACACAACCAGAAAATGGTTTTCGAAAGCTTACAGATGGTAAGAATGGGCGGTTTTCAGTAAGCCTATCATTTTTTTACGGTTAATATTTTTTGGAAAGCCAAGACAGCATAATTTTTAATGTTCGTCCCACCATACACGACAAGTCCGTCCCGATTTTAGATCGGGACGGACTTGTTAATCCTAACAACTTTTTTGAGCAAATATCCAAATACTATATATCATTAAGCTTTTTTGTTTTCTCTTTAAATATTTTAATATTTACATGATAAAGAACGCTCTATGTTAAAAAAAAATAGTCTATTGATTTTGCTAACGCTCGCATTTGTATCATGTAAGAAGCAAATTCCCAATACAATTGATCCAGATGATAAAACAAAGCCCATCATTAAAATTGATACAAATATTTTATCTGGCTATTGGATAGGGGTTAAAAATCCTAATACATCAAAAGCTATATATTTTGATGCAAATCATTCAGGTTTGGCGCTTTGGAATGGGACTGCGGGAGATGCATTAATTAATTGGCGTTTTTCCAATGACTCGACTTTACAATCGCTCGGTGGTTTGTTTCCGCTTAAGAAATTAACTCGTGATTCTCTTGTCTTTGAAGTGGATAAAAAAATATCCAGGTATTTTCGAGTGGCTACGCCTAGTACTCCATACTTAATCTCAACAATTATTCCAAGTATGGAGTATTCCCCTAATTCTTTAACATCAGATTCAGAGGGGAATATTTATATAACACAAACATTTGGGATTTTGAAAGTTTTAAAAAACACTTCTAATAGTTCTAGGTGGGTTGACGATATTTTAAATCCTTTGGGTTTAGCAATAGACCCTTCCGGAGATCTTTTATACTGTGCCGGAAGCTATTTAAAAAAAGTCGATAAATTATCAAAAGCCGTTACAACTTTAATGAGCCCTGGGAAGCCAGTTATAGACAATGTTCCATATAAAGAGTCATCTCTGGGCAATCCAAAGGAAATAGCTGTTGATCATGAAGGAAATATTTATGTAGTAGACGAAGCAAGGGTGAGGATGATCGAAAAAAAGACAGGGATGATTAAAACAATAATTGGGGCTAAGGATTACACAGGACAAAAATTTAATCCCTCACCTATTTCGGCTTTAGATATCTGGCTTGCCCCAACAAAACTATCCGTGGATAAGGATGCTAATCTCTACATATGCGATGGAATTAATAACTGCATATGGAAATACAACTTGGATGGAAAAATCAGAGTAATAGCTGGGGATGGAAAACAAGGTTATTCTGGAGATGGGGATATAGGTACAAATGCGCAATTAAATTATCCCAGTGGAGTCGCTGTTGATGATTTAGGGAACGTGTTTATTTCTGACATTGGAAATGCTGTCATCAGAAAGCTATCATCAAGCGATAATAAAATTAGTACTATTGCTGGGTATGGAAAGCAGACTGGCCATGGTCCAGACTATTATAATGCCAGAATTTCTGGTTTGGGAGGACTTGGTTCTCTAGCTGCAAAAGCTAATGGTGATATTATTTTCATACAAAATGGTGGGTTGTTATTTGGTGCCGGACCAAAAAAAATTAGAAAACTTACGCTAAATAATTAAAGGAGAATTCATAATACAACAAATGGCTCTTGAATTATATAGAAAACAAAGTCTAACAATAAATAGGAAAAATACATTATCTATATATTTATCAAATGAAATTAGCCGAAATAACGAACTATTTAGAAAGCATCGCACCACTTAATTATCAGGAAGATTATGACAACTCTGGTTTAATTGTTGGCGATCCGAATATGGAAATCCGCGGTGCTTTGGTCGCTTTAGATTGTGTAGAAAAGATTGTAGACGAGGCGATTTCGACAGGCTGCAACCTGATTATTACACACCATCCAATTGTTTTTAAAGGTTTAAAAAAGCTCAACGGTAAAAATTATGTGGAACGGGTAGTGCTTAAAGCCATTAGAAATAATATTGCGCTTTATGCCATCCATACCAATCTTGATAGTATCCATACCGGCGTAAATGCGAGGATTTGTGAGCGTTTAGGCTTAACAGGTACCAAAGTACTTTCACCTAAAACAGGTCTTTTGAAAAAACTGGTTACCTATTGTCCGCAGGCCCAGGCAGAGCAATTGCGGTCTGCATTGTTTTATGCGGGTGCAGGCAATATTGGCAACTATAGCGAATGCAGTTTCAATGCCGATGGTTTTGGTACATTTAAGGGTAACGAAGATTCAGACCCTTTTGTGGGTGAAAGAGGAATTCGTCATCGCGAGGCAGAAGTGCGGATTGAAATGGTTTACCCTACACAAGCCGAACGCAAAATTCTGGTTGCACTGTTCGAAAACCATCCTTATGAAGAAGTCGCTTACGATATTTACAAACTCGAAAATAAACACCAGCTGGTGGGCTCGGGTATGGTGGGCTGGCTGGAGTATGATATGGATGCCTATGATTTTTTACACCTGGTAAAAGACAGGATGCAGGCCAAAGTGGTTAGGCATACCGAGGTAATTGGTAAAAGAATCAAAAAAGTGGCCGTTTGTGGTGGCTCAGGAAGCTTCCTTTTAAAAGAGGCCATTGCTGCGGGGGCGGATGCTTTTATCACTGCCGATTTTAAATATCACGAGTTTTTTGATGCAGAGGAAAAACTGATCATTGCCGACATCGGACACTTTGAAACTGAACAATTTACCTCAAATTTATTGCTTGAAATTATTCAGAAAAAATTTACTAACTTTGCAATCCGTTTAACGGAGCAAAATACAAACCCCATAAATTACTTGTTTTAATGGAACAAACCGTAGAACAAAAGCTAAAAGCTTTATACGAATTACAAAATATCCACACCAAAATTGATAAGATCCGCCAGGTACGTGGTGAATTACCAATGGAAGTAGCCGATCTTGAGGATGACGTTTTAGGATTAGAAACTAGAATTGCAAAAATCAAAGGCGAACTTGATGATCTTGAGGATTCAATCGTAACCCGTAAAAATACAATTAAAGATGCGCAAGCAGCCATCAAAAGATACGATACTCAATTAAAAGAAGTTAAAAACAACCGTGAATACGATGCTTTAACGAAAGAAATTGAGATTCAAGGTTTAGATATCCAAGTTTCTGAAAAGAAAATTAAAGAACATGGTTTCGAAATCACTTCTAAAACTGAAATCTACGAAGCAGCTAAAGCAGAGTTAGATGGCAGAAAGAAAGATTTAGACATTAAAAAAGGTGAACTTGATGTAATTACTGCTGAAACTGAAAAAGAAGAGCAAGATTTACAAAAGAAAGCAGATAAAGCGGAGCCTCAGATCGAAGAACGTTTATTGGTTGCCTACAAACGTTTACGCAAAAATGCGGTAAATGGTTTAGCAGTCGTAACAATCGATCGCGATTCTTGCTCAGGTTGTTTTAACCAGATTCCACCTCAACGTCAGTTAGATATTCGTCAGCGTAAAAAAATTATCGTTTGCGAGCACTGTGGTCGTATTTTGGTTGATGAAGCTTTAACTCACGAAGTAGCAGAAGCCTAATCAATAGCTTAAAATTTTTAAAACGTCCCGATTTAATCGGGACGTTTTTGTTTTGGCCTATTTTTGTTTACGCAAAACAAGAGTACGATTTTAGCGTTTAATGTAGATATTTGTTTAAATGTGAATTACTGTTGCTATAGCGCAGGATCAAACTGAAATATAATCCCGAATGACTAAAATCTTCCCTGTTTTTGCGTTTTCTGCTCTTCTCCTGTTACCGACATCTTTATTTGCAAATTTCGACTTTAACAACAATTGCCTAAATGCGTATAAAAGTATATTCGAACTTAAATTAGGCAATGCGAGAGCTTATATCTCCACAGAGAAAAAACAACACCCCAATAATTCCATTATTCCGCTTTTAGAAAACTATGTAGATTATTTTACGGTTTTAACTTCTGAGAGCAAAGCTGATTTTGACCGCCTGAAAGGCAACAAGTCTACACGCTTAGATCAGATAAGTGATGATGATAAAAGTTCGCCCTATTACCTGTATGCGCAGGCAGAAATTAATTTACAATGGGCGCTCATCCGTGGGCGTTTTGGTGAATATTTCAACGCAGCTATGGAAGTTAAGAAAGCAAACAGTCTTTTGCAGGAGAACAATAAAAAGTTTCCGAACTTTCACCTGAACTTAAAGGGGCTGGGGCTGATTAATGCGGTTCTGGGAAATCTTCCGGATGGCGCTTTAAAAACAGCTTTATCTACTTTTGGAATTAAGGGAAACCTTCAGAACGGATTAAATATGTTCGAAAAGCTGGCTGATAACCTACCTAAATCTTCCTACGAACCTTTTTACGAGGAAGTGGTGTTTTATTATGCCTATGTATTAACCGATGTGGCACATAGCCCGCAGGCCTATGCCAAAACCATAAAATATACCGATCGAATTGCCGATACCAGTTTACTGAAAAGTTATTTGCAGAGTTATGTGTGCATTAAAAACGGGCATAGCGAAGAAGCCATTGCTATTTTAGCCAAACGGCCTGAAGGCGGCGTCTATCAGCCTTTTCCCTACTTAGATTATCTGGAAGGAATAGCGCACCTGAATAAACTCGACCTTAACTCGGCAACCTATTTTAACCGATTTTTGCAGGCCACCAGGGGCGTTAATTTTGTGAAGGACGCTTATCTTCATTTGGGCTGGATCTCGCTTCTGAAAGGAGATAAGGCGGCTTATGCGGCATTTGCAGCCAAGGCAGTTAAAAACGGATATACTTACATGGAAAAGGACAAGCAGGCAAAAGCGGAAGCTACCGCAGGAACGCCAACCATTGACCTGTTAAAAGCCCGGCTGTTGTTTGATGGTGGCTATTTAAGCAGGGCCTTGCAGATACTTGATGATAAAAAAGCGGCTGATTATACCAACGATAAGGATAAAACGGAACTGAACTACCGTTTGGGTAGGATTTATGACGATTTAGGGAAGGACGATCAGGCGTTAGCAGCCTACCAGCAAACCATTAATGAAGGTAAAAATCTAAAATATTATTTCGCTGCAAATGCAGCGGTACAGATGGGAAAGGTTTACGAGAGAAGGAAAAATAACGTAAAAGCGAAAGAGGCTTTCAATACAGCCATTGCCATGAAAAATCATGAATTTGAAAGCAGTATTGAAAGCCAGGCTAAGGCCGGATTAAAACGGTTAGCGAATTAGAAGCGGTGTATAAAAGCATTAATGTGCATCCCTGCTCCTACTGAAGCAAAAACAGCTACATCGCCAGCCTTAACTTTATAGCCTTTAACTTCGCCTTTTAATACCAGGTCTAATAAGGTTGGCACAGTGGCAACCGAACTGTTTCCTAACCATGAAATCGTCATTGGAACCAAATTTTCAGGCACCGTATCTTTACCATAAAGTTTGAACAAACGTTTCATGATAGCGGTATCCATTTTGCCGTTGGCCTGGTGAACGAATACAATATTTACATCTTCAACACTCAAACCCGCTTTATCAATGGCTTTTTTAATTACCTGGGGTACCTGGATTACCGCAAATTCGTACAGCTTACGCCCATTCATTTTCAGGTAAAAGTTTCCGCTGGTCTCATCGGGATGAGATCCTTTACCCATGGTGAGTAAATTACCATGATTAACGGCGTGTGTTTCTGTTTTATGTGCTAATATTCCTCTTTTTTCTGCTGATTCTTCTGCTTCGAAAATTACCGCTCCGGCACCATCCGAAAAAATCATGCTATCACGGTCATGCGGATCGATAATACGGCTTAAGGTTTCTGCACCAATCACCATAACACGTTTTGCATCGCCGCTTTTAATATAATAATCTGCCTGTATTGCACCCTGAACCCAACCCGGGCAACCAAAAATGATGTCGTAGGCAACGCAGTCTGGATTCTCAATTCCTAACTGTTGTTTCACCTTTGAAGCTAAAGACGGCAAAATATCAATGCGGTTGCTACCCAAAGGGATATCACCAAAATTATGGCAGAATATAATATAGTCTAAAGTTTCTTTATCAATACCTGCATTTTCAATGGCTTTTTCTGCAGCTTTTGCGCCGATATGATTGCTTAACTGCTCGGGGCAGGCGTAGCGTCTTTCTACGATTTCCGTAATTTCAGAGAATTTGTCAATGATCTCTGCATTCTCTTTCTCCAATCGGTTACCATTCTCAAAAAACGTAGAATTTAAGAATTCACGACCAGAAATAATATTCTGTGGGATATAACTTCCAGTGCCGGTAATTACCGTATTTATTGCTCTGCTCATAATTATAATACCGCATACTAAAACGGTATGTAGTATAAAAATATCAATTATATTCGGTAATCGAAAATAAATTTAATTTTAACGAAACTTATTTTCAAGCGCAAACTTTAATAATCCAGCTTTTCCGGTTACGTTTAGCTTCTGTACCATATTTTTACGGTGTGTATCAACCGTGTTTAAAGCTATAAATAATTTTTGGGCAATTTGTTGTGACGAATAGTCTTCGCTTATTAATTTCAGAATTTCCATTTCCCTTGCAGTTAAATTGTGGCTTTTTTGGAAATGATCGCCATCGTTAAATGCCGATGATGCCTGAGCATCAGGTTTTATTTTCTGGAAATATTTTTCTCCTTGCTGTATACCCCTTATAATTTTAAATAATGTTTCGGCATTGGTATCTTTTTGAATAAAGGCCATTACCCCAATGCCTTCGAGCTTTACCGCTAGCTTTTCAGTGTAATACATCGATAAGACCATTATTTTAACAGCAGGGAATAATTGTCTGATTTTTTCAGCAGCAATTTCGCCATCTAAAACCGGCATGTTCAGGTCAAGAATTAAAATATCAGGTACCTGGTTGTTCAGGAGATGTAAAACCTCTTTTCCGTTCGATGCCATCCCGATTATTTTAAAATTGGGCTGTTCAGAGAGAATGGCCGATAAGCCTTCGGCAAACAGTTTATGATCATCAGCGATCATCAACGTGGTGGGTTTCTGTTGAATCGTGTCCATTATTTTAGCGGAATATCAATAGTTGTTGTGGTACCGTTTTGATTACTGTCGACATGGATTTTGCCGTTAAGGTAATTTACCCTCGATAGGATATTTTGCATCCCTAAACCCTTTTTGTCTTTATCGGGATTAAAACCAATGCCATTATCTTCGGCCATAATGCTAATTCTTTCGTCGAAAGATAAAATCTGTATGGTTGCCTTTGAAGCAAAAGAATGCCTAATGATATTGTTTACCAGTTCGTTAACAATCCGGTATATGGTAATTTCCATTCCGCTTTCAATAGGGTGTTCAACCTGGAAAACAAATTCGAATGCAATTTTACCAGAGTGGTTCAGGGTTCTGAAATGCTCATTCAAGGTTTCAATCAGACCATATTGCTCAAAGTTTTTCGGCATTAAATTGTGCGATATTTCCCTTAAATCGGCGCATGCCTTTTCAATCATGCCAATGGTCTGGTCATAAAATACGCGGTCATTTTCAGTAAGTTTTAAAACTTTGTGCTGAAAAGCGGTGATATTCAGTTTTATTATGGAAAGTGTGCCGCCGAGGTCATCATGAAGATCGCGGGCCAAACGCGTGCGTTCATCTTCCTGCGCATTAAAAATACCATCTGCGAGGTCTACCTGATGTTTGCTTTTTTCTTCCAAAAGGATTTCTTTTTCTTTTTTTAGAAAGTTATAACGTTGTGTTAAAGCAAATGAAAGGAAAATGATTTCGGCGGTTAAACCCACCACTAAGCCATTTGGCTTTAATAGGTTAAAGTTGGTAAGCCCTAAGGTGTTAAAAACATAGTTAAAAACCCCAAATAATAACATTACAGTTGCAATAAAATAATACCAGCCCAACTTATAACCTGCCCTTATCCTTTCCACTACACAGATAATAATAATGATTACCGTAAGGAGCGCAAGAAAATTGTTAATGTAAAAAACCGTTTTCTCTAAGAGAATAAATGATTTGAACAGCATAAATACCGGAATGATGGACATGGCCCAGCAAAACTTTTTATAATAGTTGGTAAAGCGGTATAATCGGCTATTGGTGCTGTTTTGGTTAACAAACAGCTGCATCACCTGGATTAACAGGCCACAGCTTAGTGATGCCATTATTAAGCGCATATAATCCTGGAGACCTGGTAAATTTGGATAGAACCATTGAAAGGCCAGTCCCTCCTCTTCCAGGATAAAAATTAGGGTGCAAAAAATGTAAATGGCATAATACAGGTGGATATTATCTCTAACAGAAGCAAACAACAACAGGTTAAAAATCACAGCAAAAACAAAAATGCCCGTGTAGAAACCAAACAGCGTGTGCTGCGGAATTTCCGCCTGAATAATATCAACATCGCGTCCGATTGATATTGGCATGTACATGTTCTGTCCTCGTTTATCGGCCCACAAATAAAAAGTGGCTTTTTCATGCGGTAAAAGAACCATTGGATAAATAAAACTTCTGTTGCGATAAGGGCGTTGCTTAAAAGGAAAATGATCGCCTGTTAAGCCTAAGGGATAAATCTTTCCCTGCTGATCTACTTTAAATAGCTGGAGCTGGTTAATGCTTGAGCTCTGCTCCTTAAACATGAGGTGCACCGATTGATTTAAGGTATTTTCGATATCAAAAGCAACCCAGTAATAAGATTGGGTGTAACCTTTACTAAAAACTTTTCCTGGTGTTAATGGCAAGAGTTTACCGGCCTGTTTATATTTTATAATAGAATCGATACTGAGGTTTAAATTTTTATCCTCATAAAAATAGCCATGTTTGCTAATATTGAATTTTTTAGCCGTATCGATTAAAATTGGGTTGCCCTGTTGTGCAAAGCACATGCAAAACGGATGCACGAAAAATAAGAATAGCAGGAAAACTTTATTCATTTTTTTGAGAGAATTAGTGGCGTGTTTTAAACTACCAGTCAATATTTCATAAATATAGGATATAAAATAAGCACTAAATATACCGAGTATAGGGTATATAAATCACTTTAGCTGTCGATTACTTTTACATCAAATTAAACGACTTAAAAATGAAAAGTTTCTTAACTATTATCTTGCTCCTGTTTATGGTACAGGTGGCAAGCGCCCAATCGCATGTTTCTAAAAGTGAATACGCCCGTTATAACTGCAGATTTGCGCCTAAAGGCTGGAATAACGCGGAGGGAAAACTGATGTGCCCTGCTTGTGACAAAGAAAAAGAGGATGCCCGTAAAAAGAAGATAGCGGATGATAAGGCCGCTTCAGACGCTAATAAAATTAAAAATGAAAAGCTTAAAGCGGAAAACGCAATTGCTTCTAAAAAGAAACAGGCTGAAATTACCGCTAGAAATAAGGTAACTGAAGTGCATGTTACTATGCCCAAAACCATTGCAACGGAGAACAAAAAAGCCGAACCTCCTGTAAAGAAGGGGCCTGTTAAACTAGCTAAAGATATAGAGCTATATGCTGGTTGGGGAATGGGGATGTTTACGCACAACAGTCGGACAAATTTCTTTTTAAATGAGAATAAAGATACGGTATTAAAGAGTAACGACTATTTGGAAACCTATGCGGTGTGGCGCGAAAACAAAGATAATTTTCCAAAGAACATTGGTATCGTGCTTTTAAAGGAAACCAATACAATATCAAATGGAAGAGAACAGAATGTTGCCGACATAGTAGACCTGAAAGGGAAAAGGTATTTTAACGACAAAACCATTAGTACCATTTTCCATCTGGCAGACGATTATTTTGTGGTTTGCAAAAGCCCAACCCTTCCTGAGTGGCGCTCTTATGGAAATAATTATACGGGATATGAAAATGTTGAAATTTACAACCTTAAAACCAAAAAAAGCATAAAACTAGATAAAGATGCCGGCCGATTTGTAAGCATATCGATTTATGTTGGTGGTAGAAAAATGCCGGGTGAGCCTGATCTTAAACCTTTTCTTTCGCGCGTGTACACCAACTATGATGAAGATGTGTATTGCCTGAATGCCAATAGAGAAATGGTGGTTAAAAAAGTACTAAAAGCGGATAGGTAGCAGCAGCCTCTAAGATATGTGAAATTGCTGATGTAGAGAATCTGTTCCATCGACTCTAAGTAGATAAAGACAATTCTGCTTCAGCAATTTCATTGTCTGCTGGATAAATGTACCAATATGATAAATTTCAGATTGGTATATTTACTTGTCTGCACTTTACAAACAATTGTGGTAATAGCACCATTTTAAAACAGAATAATTAAGCTCTCTTATGAAAACGATTATCGTTGCGTTATTATCAATGGTTTTTTTTGTGAATAACACGAATGCTCAAGGAACTGAAGAATCCATCCATCGCGTTGGTGTTGTGATCAATCAGGACTATTTTTTAAAATTTGTTAAGCCAGGCCTGAACCAGGATAGAAATTATACCATGGGGGCTGCCCTGCCGGTTTTTCAGTACGCTAAAATGGGCGAAAAGGGATGGGTATATGCGCCACATCGGTTTTTGGCCAAATCTATCCTAGGAAAATCGGTAACTAATTATAGGCTTGCGGATGCGACAGTTATGCTCGCAAATACGACATTTACACCGCTCTATCTTGGTAATCTACATGATCCCGAGAGTGAATATAAACGTAAAAATGACCGACCTTTTGCAAGTTTGAATTTTATTGGGACAAGCTTTGGTGTAAAGCAAGATTCGGGGAATGAGTTATTATCGATAGGAATAAATGTTGGTGCTATAGGATTAGATGTTTCTAAGGCATTTCAAACAACTGTTCACAGAGATCATTGGTTTGGTACGGTAGCCGACATTCCTTACGGCTGGGAAGATCAGATATCGGATGGAGGTGAACCCACGTTGCTGGTATCAGGGAAATACGATTGGCTCATTGTTGGGAAATCAGACGGCTCAGGTAATAATAAAGGCAATTTTCAGCTTAGTGCCAACACCGAGCTACGCCTGGGTTATTATGTTAGTGGCAGCGCCGGAATAAACACCAGAGTTGGACTCTTGGATAAAAGAAACTGGGGAATGAATACCTTACCGATCAGCAGTGGTTACAGCATCGTTTCTTCACAAAAAAATCCTTTTGAACTATTTCTTATGGGTGGATTAAAGGGAAACAGCTGGCTTTACAACGCCTTATTGATGGGGCAGTTTAGGAATAGCCCATATACACTAAGCTTTAAGCAGCTTAATAAATTTACGATGGAGTGGAATTTAGGCGTAGGTACCAAAATACCATTCTGCAAAAACCGGGCAATCAGGGCATCGGTAATGGCTGTTGGACGTTCGCCTGAGTTTAGTACCGTAAAAGAATTTGAAAGATGGCACTCCTGGGCCGATCTACAGCTTTATTACGAATGGTAATTAACTAAAATCATCAATCAAGAACACAAAAAGCTCTTTAGGACCGTGCGCACCTAAAACCAATGTTTTTTCGATATCCGCAGTTCTGCTGGGGCCTGTAATGTTGCTGATCATGGATGGGATTTGATTACCATACTTATTCTTCAATAACAGAAAAGCATCTTTAAGATCTAAAACCAACTGACTTGTTTTGGCAATCACAATATGGTGATGCGGGAAGATGCTGAGTCGTCTTCCTGCAGCACCCTGGTTGGTTACCATTACACTCCCATTGCGGGCAATTAAGGCTTCGCAAAGGGTAATGCCCACCTCAGCCTGTTCAAAATCTTTATCGGTTTGGTAAAAAGGAAATTCGTATTTGCTTAAAAACTGCTGAAGTTCTGGTTCCCAGCAGTAGATTTTGCGCCATTTAAACTTATCGGCCAGCTGCAACATGTTTTCAAAAAAATCAATCCCGTCCTCACAAAAGATAAAGTTACCGGATATAGCAGTAAGCTGCTCGGCAAATAGTACCTCCAGCTCATCTGTATTTTTTTTATACAATTGACTTTCCTCTAAATTAGGATAAGGGTTTTCGCGCTTCTCTAATAGTGCTTTCCTTATCTTTTTTAGTATTTGTTCCTTCGCTGTCGTATTATCCTTCATTATAAAAAAAAGCTACCCTAATAATTAAACTAGGGTAGCAAATGTAATAATAGAAATTATTTATTTATGCTTCTACCGGAGTAATATGTCCGGGAGTTCCGCTTTCTCCCTGATTTTCGAATAATCTTTTACCAAAAATCACTTCTAAATCGTCTTTAAATAAAACTTCTTTTTCGATCAGGATATCTGCCAACTGGATCAATTTATCTTTATTTTCTTCTAATAAATTAATTGCTCTTTGATATTGGCCTTCAATTAATGCCGAAATTTCTTTGTCGATCGTTAAAGCGGTATCCTCTGAATAGGGTTTAGAGAAGTTATACTCATTCTGACCAGATGAATCGTAATAAGTAATGTTTCCTAATTTCTCATTTAAACCATAAATGGTAACCATTGCCCTGGCTTGTTTATTTACTTTTTCTAAATCGCTAAGTGCGCCGGTAGAAATGGTATCGAACATTACTTTTTCTGCTGCTCTACCACCCATTGTGGCACACATTTCATCAAGCATCTGATGAGGACGAACAATTAAGCGTTCCTCCGGCAAGTACCAGGCAGCACCTAAGCTCTGTCCGCGTGGAACAATCGTAACCTTAACTAAAGGCGCGGCATGTTCTAACAGCCAGCTTACTGTGGCGTGACCAGCCTCGTGAATAGCAATAGCGCGTTTTTCACTCGGTGTGATGATTTTGTTTTTCTTTTCTAAACCACCTACAATCCGATCTACAGCATCCAGGAAATCTTGTTTGTCAACTGCCGATTTGTTTTTACGGGCAGCAATTAATGCCGCTTCATTACAAACATTTGCAATATCTGCTCCTGAGAATCCTGGCGTTTGTTTAGCTAAAAACTCGGTATCAAGTTCTTCTGATTTTTTTAGTGGCGTGATGTGAACTTCGAAAATTTGTTTACGTTCGATAACATCCGGTAAATCAACATAAATCTGTCTGTCAAACCTACCCGCTCTTAATAAAGCTTTATCTAAAACATCAGCACGGTTAGTGGCGGCTAAGATAATAACATGTGTATTGGTGCCGAAACCATCCATTTCAACTAAAAGTTGATTTAAAGTGTTTTCGCGTTCATCATTTCCACCCATTACACCGTTTTTACCACGCGCACGGCCAATCGCATCAATCTCATCGATGAAAATGATACAAGGTGATTTATCTTTTGCCTGTTTAAACAAGTCGCGCACACGTGATGCACCTACCCCTACAAACATCTCTACAAAATCAGATCCTGATAAAGAGAAGAAAGGAACCTGAGCCTCGCCTGCAACCGCTTTAGCCAATAAGGTTTTACCGGTACCTGGCGAACCAACCAATAAAGCACCTTTCGGAATTTTTCCACCCAGGTCAGTATATTTTTTAGGATTTTTAAGGAAATCTACAATTTCCATTACCTCAGTTTTTGCTTCTTCTAAGCCTGCAACATCGTTAAATGTAATGTTTACCTGGCTTTCTTTGTCGAATAAAGTAGCTTTAGATTTTCCGATACTGAAAATCTGACCACCACCTCCGGCGCCACCGCCCATTCTGCGCATCATAAAAATCCAGAAGCCGATTAAAAGCAACACTGGTAAAATAATGCTTAAGAACCAGCTGGCTAATGGATTGCTGCGACTGGTTTTTTCTGCCAATACCCTTGGTTGGTTTGCTGGAAGATCTTTTTGCGAATCGGCAAGTTGTTTGTCAAGGCCATCCATGGTGCCGGCATTGAAAAATACAACCGGACTTGCAGTATTATTTACACTAAAAGTGCTGGTGCTTTTATAGGCATCGTACGCCGGTTTTTTTAAGCTGTCTTTTTTAATATAAACCTCTACCCGGACTAAATCATCAGATTTATAAGCGACAACTTTTTGAACGTCACCCTTAAGTAACATCTGTTGTTCAAACTTTTGGTAAGTAACCTCTTTACCACCATCAGTAGTAAATAAAAACTGCGCCGCTATAATTGCGATGATAATGGCCGCATAAACCCAGAAAATATTAAATTTTGATCCTTTTTGTGGTTTTTTGGGGATGTTTGGAATCCTCTTCCCTTGTTTTTCGTTGGTATTTTGATTGTCGTTCATTTGTCTTTGTCAAAATGGTTCTATAGGTTATGCGCTTTGATAATTTGTGCTTTCAGCATCCCCCCAAAGTTCTTCTATGCCATAAAAGTGGCGCTTTTCGGTTTTAAAAATGTGCACAACCACATCGAAATAATCAAGAATAATCCAATCTGCTGATTCGAAACCTTCTTTATGTCTGGGATCGGCCTGAGTGGCTTTATATATTTCTTTTTCTACACTATCGGCAATAGCTTTTACCTGCGTACCAGAGTTGGCGCTCGCAATAATAAAGTAATCAGCTACTGAAGTATGAATATTTCTAAGATCTAACCGCACAATATCTTCTCCTTTTTTCTCCTGTATGCCGTGAACGGCTAACTCAGAAAGGTATGTAGAAAGGGCTACTATTTTCTTTTTTACCATTAAAATGCTTTAATTTTGGAATTACAATATTATAAATTCAACACTTGCAAAATAACACTTTTTCGACACTATTTGTTGGTCAAAATTTAATCAAATTAAAAGAAGTTGATTCTACTAATAACTTTTTAAAAGATTTGGTGTCAAAATCCGAGCCATTAGCCGAAGGGACTGTAATTATGGCAGATAATCAGTTTGCAGGAAGAGGACAGCAGGAAAGCGTTTGGCAAACCCAGGCCGGGAAAAATATTAGCACAAGCATTTATTTAAAACCTTCTTTTTTGCCCCTTGATAAGCAGTTTTATTTAAATATAGCCGTTAGTTTGGCTGTTAGTGATGCTTTATCTTTTTTTATACCAGATGGGATAAAAGTAAAATGGCCGAATGATATGTATTACCAGAATAAGAAATTAGGCGGAATATTAATCGAAAATACACTGACAGGCAGTTCTATTAAATCATCCGTAATTGGCATTGGTTTAAATATAAATCAATCCGAATTTTCGGATAATATTAGCCATCGAGCTACTTCCGTCATTCAAATTTTACAAAGAGATGTGCCTTTAATGGATATTATGGATAAAATATTCATATTTATGGAAAAATACTACTTAATTTTGAGGGCCGGGAAATATGGTATTTTACAAAAGGATTACCTTTCAAAGCTTTATAACTTTAATATCCCGGCGTTGTATATGCAAAATGGAGCGTTTTTTGAAGGTACAATAAAAGGAGTTGAAGATGGCGGTAGGTTAACTGTTGATACGAAACACGGTTTAAAAGCCTTTAACTTTAAAGAAATTGAATTTACACACACAAAATAAACACATAATGAAAAAAATCACATTAGTACTTTCGATGGTGCTTTTTACCATTGCAGGTGCATTTGCTCAGATCGAAAAGCCTGTTACCTGGGCCTATTCTGCTAAAAAAGTAAGTAAAACGGAAGCCGTTATCTATTTAAAAGCAACTATAGAAGATAGATGGCACATCTATTCACAGAACGTGAAAGACGGTGGTCCGGTAAAAACTACTTTTACATTTACACCCTCAAAAGATTTTAGCCTGGTTGGTAAAACGATTGAGCCAAAAGCCATTGTAAAATATGAAAGCACTTTTAAAATGAACGTGAGTTATTTTGAAAAAGCCGTTATTTTCCAGCAAAAAGTAAAATTGAATAAAGGTACAACTGTTGTTAAAGGCGTAGTAGAGTTTATGGTTTGTAACGATAAACAATGCCTTCCACCAGAGGAAGTTGAATTTAGCATTCCGGTTAAATAGTTGAAACAAAAATATTTACAAACAGTCCCGAATTTTCGGGACTGTTTCTTTTTAAAGTAAAATCTACGTGGTGTAGGGCTTAAGAAAAAATCGTTTCTAAAATTATTCTTAATTTCACGGTTTCAAAACACACACACAAAACACACAAATGAAAAAGGTCTTATTATTGTTGTTAATGGCTACAATGTTTATGGCATTGCCTGCCGTTAAGAGTTACGCTTTAGTAACACAAGACACCACAGCAACTGCTCCTCCTGATGATATTGTTTTTACCGAAGTAGGCTCTGCACAGGATAGTGCAGCAAACAGCGCCGTAAAAACGGTTAATGATACGGTTAAAAAGGATTCCGCCAAAGTAGAAAAAGCTTCGGTTGCTGCAACTGTTGCTCCGAAACAATCGCTATGGGTAACCTTTGGCTTAGGGCTGCTGGCTGGTATAGCTGCTTTTTTTCTTCCATGTATTTTCCCTATGGTTCCACTTACCGTTGGTTTTTTTACCAAAAGGGCTGAAAGCAGGGCAAAAGGAATCAGGAGCGCCATCATTTATGGCCTATCCATCATTGTAATTTATGTTGGTTTAGGTGTAATTATTACCTTGATCTGGGGTGCAAGTGCATTAAATGAAATATCCACAGATGGATTTTTTAATATTTTTATCTTCCTTATCCTGATTATTTTCGGGGTATCATTTTTAGGTGCTTTCGAAATTACCTTGCCAAGTTCATTTGTGAATAAACTTGATGCAAAATCGGATGCCAAAGGCTTAAGCGGGATATTTTTTATGGCAGCAACCCTAGCGGTTGTTTCCTTCTCTTGTACAGGCCCGCTAATTGGAACCTCATTGGTGGCCATTAATACTGACCTGTTAACGCCTGTAGTGGTAATGTTTGGTTTTTCACTATCATTAGCGTTGATTTTTACCATGTTTGCCATTTTTCCTAGTTTAATGACGGGCTTGCCAAAATCTGGAGGATGGTTAAATTCGATTAAAGTTTTCCTTGGTTTCTTAGAGTTGGGATTATCGTTAAAATTCCTTTCTACTGCCGATTTGGCCTACCACTGGGGAATATTAGACCGGGAGATTTTCCTGGCCATCTGGATTGTGCTCGCTTTAATCCTGGGTGTTTATTTACTGGGAAAAATTAAATTCTCTCACGATAGCGATCTTCCTTATGTTTCTGTACCGAGATTATTTATTGCAACAGCAACTTTTGTATTTGCCATTTATTTAATCCCTGGCTTATGGGGCGCACCCTTAAAAGCAGTAAGTGCATTGGTGCCACCTTTATCAACTCAGGATTTTGTAATTGGGCAAGATAGTGGTGCTGGCTCGAACGCTGGCGCAACACCTACGCATGCAAAAAGGAAATATTCAGAATTCCTGCATATTCCCCATAATATTGATGGATTCTTCGATTACCAGGAAGCACTGGCTTATGCTAAAGAAGTAAAAAAACCATTGTTTTTAGATTTTACAGGCCATGGCTGTGTAAATTGTAGAGAAATGGAAGCCAGGGTATGGTCTGACCCAAGAGTGCTTAAAAAATTAAAAGAAGATTATATCGTTGTATCGCTTTATACAGATGATAAAACAAGTTTACCCGTTCCAGAGCAATTTGAGTCTAAAATTTTAGGAACCAAAGTGAATACTGTTGGCAAAAAATTTAAACATTTGCAGGCCGAAAGATTTAATACCATTTCGCAACCATATTATGTACTTTTGGGTACTGATGAAAAAGAATTAGTTTCGCCTCCTATTGGAGTTGAATTTGATATAGATAAATATTTGCAATACCTGGATAATGGATTATCCGAATTTGCTAAGAAACAAACAAATGAATAAGATTAAGAATATTGGCGTTTTAACCTCTGGCGGAGATTCGCCAGGCATGAATGCCGCAATCAGAGCTGTTGTTAGGGGCTCTATTTATTATGACATTGAAGTAACCGGCTTTATGCGGGGATACGAAGGGCTGATCAACAATGATTTTATCCCTATGGACCGCAAATCTGTAGCGAATATTATTCAACGTGGGGGGACCATTTTAAAAACAGCCCGTAGCGAAGCATTTAAAACCGTAGAAGGCAGAAAAAAAGCATACGAAAACCTGAAAGCCAATGGAATTGATGCCTTGGTTGTAATTGGTGGTGATGGAACATTTACAGGAGCCAATATTTTTTCTAAAGAGTTCGATTTCCCGATTGTAGGCCTGCCGGGCACTATTGATAACGATTTGGCGGGTACCGATTTTACCATTGGATACGATTCTGCGATTAATACGGTTATCGATGCGGTAGATAAAATCAGAGATACAGCCGAATCGCACGACAGGCTTTTTATTGTTGAGGTAATGGGTCGCGACTCGGGGCTAATTGCTTTGAGAAGTGGAATCGGTGTTGGTGCCGAAGCCATCATGATTCCGGAGGCAAATATGAATGCAGACGATATTTTGCACAAGTTAGAGCATAGCCGTAAGGATAAGGCATCAAAAATTATTATTGTTGCCGAAGGTGATGATACTGGTGGTGCATTTAAAGTTGGTGAAATTTTGCAGGCAAAATACCCACATTACGATACAAAGGTTTCGGTTCTGGGGCACATTCAGCGCGGGGGTAAACCAACCTGTATGGACCGCGTATTGGCCAGTCGCTTAGGCGTTGCGGCGGTAGAAGGTTTAATTAATGGTGAAAGTGGTGTAATGGCTGGCCAGATCAACCGCGAAATTGTTTTTACTCCTTTTGATCATGCGATCAAGCACATCAATGCCGAGAAGGTGAGTTCTAAATGGTTAAAACTAATTGATATTCTTTCGTTTTAAACGAAAATAGTTTATAAAAGAAAAGTCTTTCCCGCACCGGAAAGACTTTCTTGTTTTTGCTTAGTTTCGCAATAAGCAAATTTCTTAATCTTCTAAAATTACAGCGGTGCCATTGGCGCTCACCATTAACATGCTTCCACCGCTTCCTACAGTTTCGTAATCTAAATCTACACCAACAATAGCATTTGCACCAAGGGCTGCTGCATATTGTTGCATTTCGTTAACTGCAGTATCTTTCCCCTCTCTTAAAACGCGTTCGTAAGAACTCGATCTTCCCCCTACGATATCCGTTATTCCTGCAAATAAATCCTTAAAAATATTTGCCCCAATAATCGTTTCTCCGGTAACAAGACCAATATATTTTACAATTTTTCTGCCCTCAACCGTGGGCGTTGTAGTGACTAACATAGCTTCAGTTTTAATAATTAGAACAAATTTTTTTAGAAATGTTACATTTTTTAGAAAAGTCAATTTCACTTTAGGCTGGCAATGGCGAATGTTAAATCAAATAAAATGTGTTTCGCGTAAAATAAATTTATGCAATCGGGAATGCTTTTGCATCACTATTTAAAATTACCATTATGAAACCTTCTAAAACCTTAGTCCTCTTTGCCTTATTATTGATTGGATCTTTCGTTCAGGCGCAAATGCCCGTGTTAAAAGTACAACAAGCGGTAACCGGCGAACAAAAAGATGCCGTTAAACTTAAAAAGTTAAATATTGATGTGCAGATTACAGGAAATGTGGCGACCACGGTAATGACCATGACCTTCCACAACAGTAGTAACCGCATTTTAGAGGGTGAACTCACCTTTCCAATGCCGGAGGGGGTAAGTATAAGCCGTTACGCTTTAGATATTAACGGGAAAATGCGCGAAGCTGTTCCGGTAGAAAAAGCCAAAGCAACTGAGGTTTTTGAAAGTATTGAGCGGAGAAGAGTTGATCCGGGTTTGCTGGAGAAAGTAGAGGGAAATAATTTCCGTACCAGGATTTATCCCTTGCCTGCCAATGGCAGCAGAACCATAATGGTTGGTTATGAAGAAGAGCTCGGATTTAACAATAACAACGTTTTAAAATATCATTTACCGCTCGATTACAACCAGGCAATTGAAAGCTTTACACTAAAAACCACTGTTTTCGAAAGCATCATCAAGCCTGAGCTTGGCGAACAGCCCGACGGCAGCTTCGATTTAAAGGCCAATGGCAATACCTATGTTGGGGAGATCAATAAAACCAATTATCAGCCTAAAAAAGGTCTGACTATCAATCTGCCAAAACGAAATGATCTGACCGAGGTGCAAATGCAAAAAGCATCAACAGGTTATTATTTTCTGGTGAATGTTTTCCCTAAAGCCGAGAGTCGCAAAAAACAGTGGGGTAATCAAATCGGTTTAATATGGGATGTTTCTTTAAGTGGTCTTCAGCGTAATACGGAGAAGGAAATCGAACTCTTGGATTTGATTATCCAACAGAAACAAAATTTAACCATACAGTTGGGCTTGGTTAACAATGGCTTTAAAGATGCAGGAACTTTTGTAATCTCGAACGGTAATTGGACACCATTAAAAGATAAACTGAATCATCTGGTATATGATGGAGGTACAAATTTCAGCGCCATCAACACTAAAAGCCTGCAGGCCGACGAATATATCTTATTTACTGATGGACTATCTACGTTTGGAAAAAATACGGTTAACTTAAATAAACCTGTCCACTGCATTAATACAGCCCTTAAAGCTGATTATAGTACATTGAAATTGATCAGTATGAAAAGTGGCGGACAGTTTGTAAACCTCAATTCCACTTCTGTTACAGAGGCTTTTAAACAATTGAACCAGCAAAACCTTCAGTTTTTAGGGATTAAAAACGGCGCAGATGTAAGGCAGACTTATCCGTCAATGAAAGTAAATGTAAACGGACATTTCTCTCTGGCCGGCATTATGAATGAGTTTAACACCGAATTTACGTTGCAGTTCGGCTTCGGAAATACAGTCATTTCAGAACAAGTTGTTCGGTTAAATGTTACGGAGCATGCTTTAAGCAGCATTGATGTTAGCCGTATTTGGGCACAGAAGAAAATTGCTGAAATGGACATTCAATATGAAGATAATAAGGACGATATTAGTGTTTTAAGCAAACAGTTTGGTATCGTTACCCGCAATACCAGTCTTATCGTTTTAGAAAACCTTGATGATTATTTGCGTTATGATATCGTACCACCCGTTGAATTGCAACAGGCCTATAATGCGGTTTTAAAGCAACGGAGAACGGCTATTTTAGAACGTAAAGAAGATTTGATCAATGCGGCGGTAGCCATGACCAAAGAGCTGAAAACCTGGTGGAATACCGATTTCTATTATAAAGGAACAGAAAAGAAGAAAGAGGGCTATCCTGATCCGCGGCGAAGTGATGTAAATGGAGATCCCACAGCGAATATTGTCATCTCAGATCCGGTTGGCGAAGAGAGAAGAAGAGATCAGGCTGCCGACCAAGCGCGTGCGAGATACAGGGCCGAGTCTGCAAGTCAGGTAAGAATGCCTGCTGCGGTTGCGAAACAGGCATTAACCAATAATGAAGCTAACGCGCTTAATGAAGTTGTGGTCGTGGGATATGGTACTCAACGAAAAACAACTGTTACGGGCTCCGTAGCAACCATTAGTGGAAAGGATTTACAGCAAAGTTCATCTACAGATGTAATGAGCCAGCTTCAGGGCAAGGTGGCTGGTCTGAATATAACCCGCTCCAGGACCATAGCAGAAAACCAGCCGGCTATAATAATTCCCGAATTTAAAAGCGATAAGGATTATATGAAAAACCTGGTGGGAAAACCAGATAGTGCTTATCAGGCTTATCTGAAAATGCGTTCGGCTTACATGAGTACGCCTATGTTTTATTTTGATGTGGCCAATTGGTTTTATCAACAGAAGGATAGCGTTAGGGCACTGACCATTTTAAGTAATATTGCTGATCTGGATCTCGAAAATGCCGATTTATATAAAACGCTAGCCTATAAATTAAAACAGACCGGTAATTATAAAGATGAGATTTTTATCACACAGAAGGTTTTGCAATGGCGGCCAATGGACGCTCAAAGTTATCGCGATTATGCCCTGGCCTTAGCCGATGACGGGCAGTACCAAAATGCCTTAGATAACCTCTATAAGGTACTTACCCAAAGTTATAATACGCAGATTGCTGATCGCGACCAGGGAATTGAAGAGATTGTGATTTCCGAAATCAATAATCTGATTGCCAAACATGGCAATAAATTAAGTACCAAAGGAATTGATAAAAGGTTAATTCAGCCATTGCCAGTAGATGTACGCGTGGTGCTAAACTGGAATAAAAATGATACCGATATCGACCTCTGGTTAACCGACCCAACAGGCGAAAAAGGATTTTATGGAAACGCGAAGACAAAAATAGGTGGCAGGATTAGCAACGATTTTACTTCAGGTTATGGTCCTGAACAATTTATGATCAAAAAAGCGATCAAGGGAAAATATAAAATAGAAGTGAACTATTACGGCGACAGGCAGATTAACATTAGCGGCCCAACAACCGTAACCGCCGAGATCTATACCCGATATGCAACAGGTAATCAACAAAGAAAAGTAATTGTGCTGCCAATGGCGGCTGGAAAAAGCGGGGGAAATTTGGTCGGGGAGTTTAATTTTTAGAAATGATATTGATTTTTCACATTCATGGGCGTCGACTTAAGTCGACCCCTATGAATTAATATTACAATAACAATCCAGCAACCTCCTCCCAGGTATTAACGCGCTCGTATTCGGTTACCAGTAAATTATGCGGAGAGGTAAACAATAATGGCCTGCCGGCAAAATTCACAAAGTTTTTAGTGCGGTCGTCGATAATAATGTCAACATTCACAATTTTATTTCCGCAGAACATGATGTGTTGCCAATCGATGAAAGGAAAATGTTCGGCCATCCAGTCGTATTTATCAAGCAATGAATTACGGAACTCCATCGCTGCAGAAACAATGTAAACATCATATTTCTCTTGTAGCGCCTTAATTACCCGCTGGCTATCGGCAATAACTTCAAGATCGCGGAAAAAGCCAGGTTCATTTATATATTCGAACCATTTCTGGTTCACATCCTGCGGAACATGGTGGTAGATTTCGTTTCCGGCATCAATTTTTAAATCTAAGGGAACATTAAAATCCCGGTTGTATAGTTTAATAAATTTTCCAAGGGGATCGGCAATCACCTCGTCCATATCAATCGCAATTCTTTCCATTTTGTATCTGCAAATATTTTGGCGCAAATATCCTGAAAACAAAGAAATTAAACTATGTTTTTAATTTACAGTATTTTAGTTATCTTTGCAGCCCCGCAGCATGAAGCTCCGGGAACTATGTTGAATACATAAATACAAAAAGAAATGGCAACTAAAATCAGATTGCAAAGATTCGGTAAAAAAGGAAAACCTTTTTTCCACGTTGTGGTAGCAGATTCTCGCTCTCCACGTGATGGTAAATTTATTGAGCGTTTAGGTTCTTATAACCCAAACACCAATCCTGCTACCATCGAAATTAACTTCGAAAAAACTTTAGCTTGGGTAAACAGTGGTGCACAACCAACTGATACCGCTCGTGCTATCCTTTCTTACAAAGGTGTTTTATACAAAAAACACTTAGAAGGTGGTGTTAAAAAAGGAGCTTTAACTCAAGAACAGGCAGATGAGAAATTTGCTGCTTGGTTAGATGCTAAGGCTGGTAAAATCTCTGGTAAAACAGAAGGTTTAGCTACTTCTAAAGCAGATGCGCGTAAAGCAGCATTAGCAGCAGAAGCTAAGAAAAAAGAAGATAAAGCAGCAGCTATCGCAGCTAAAAATGCACCAGTTGCAGAAGAAGTTGTTGAAGAAGAAGTTACTGAAGAAGCACCAGCTGTTGAAGCTGAAGCAACTGAAGAAGAAGGAGCAGAATAATTTTAATTATTTTGTCTCACAAAATAGCGTTCCGGATATTCGGAACGCTATTTTTTTAATACCCCCTGCCCCTAAAGGGGGGTGTTAAAAAGTCCCCTTTAGGGGATTTAGGGGTAGTTATGAAACACGAAGAAGCATTTTATATAGGTTACGTTACCAAAACAAGGGGTTTAAAGGGAGAAGTTCAGGTATTTTTCGAATTTGATGAATACGAACAACTCGAATTTGATGTGGTATTTGCCGATATGAATGGTAAGCTTGTTCCCTATTTCGTGGCTTCGGCAAAACTACAAGCCAATAAAACGGGCTATTTCAACTTTGATGATGCTGACCATATCGATAAGGTACAGCCGCTATTAAAAAAGAAATTATACCTGCCCCTGGCGCAAATGCCCGAGCGCGAAGAAGGAGAATTTTTCTATACCGACTTTAAAGGATATTTAGCCATTGATGAAACTTTGGGCGAACTGGGCGAAATTGTGGAGGTGAACGAATATCCGCAACAATTTGTGGCTACCGTGATGTATAAAGAAACCGAAATCCTGTTCCCGCTAAACGAAGATTTCATTGTAGAATACGATGAGGATGAAAAAACACTAACCCTCGATTTACCAGAAGGTTTGCTGGATGTTTACTTAATGCAATAGTAAATTTAACAAGAAACTTTTTTTGTGGTTTTTCGTTCTATCTGTTATGAGGTATTTACTGATCATCGCAGTGTTTCTTTTTTTCGCCTGTAATCAAACAAAACAAAATGATCAGGCCGGAAATAAAACGACTTTAAATAAGGCACGAAAGATCACCCAAAAAGATTCGATTCAAAAAGTGGCTTCCATAGTGTTAAGCGCTCTAAAAGCAAAAGATTACAGCCGTTTCGCATCGTGTTTCCATCCTGTTGAAGGCGTACGCTTTTCGCCATACGGTTTTATAGATTTTACGCATAAACAAATCCTGGCCAAAGATTTTTTGGAGGCCATTGATAAACATTGGATATTAACCTGGGGACATTACGATGGATCAGGAGAAGCAATTAAGCTGCGGGTTAAGCCTTATATCGACCGTTATATTTACAATGCCGATTATTTAGCTGCCGAGAAAAAAGACTACGATGCTTTTATTGGTAATGGCAATTCGATCAATAACCTCAAAGAAATTTATCCTCAACTTCACTTTACCGAATATTATTTCAGTGGTTTCGATCAAAAATACAATGGTTTAGACTGGAGCAGTTTGAGGCTTGTTTTTAAAAAATATGAGAATGGTTATTACTTAGTTGCTGTAATACACGATCAGTGGACAACTTAGTAATCGCAAAATTTTACTTCGGACTAAAGACTTCAGACTAAAGACTTACCTTTGCACCATGCGTTTCGATATTATCACAGTTTTGCCCGCTTTATTAGAAAGTCCGTTTGCTCATTCTATTTTGCAACGTGCGCAAAAAAAAGGCATAGCCGAAATTGTTGTTCATAACCTGAGGGATTATGCCACCAACAAACAAAAAAGTGTAGACGATTACCAATATGGCGGCGGTAGCGGTATGGTGATGAGTATTGAGCCATTTGCGGCCTGTATTGAAAAACTGCAGGCGGAAAGAGCATACGATGAAATTATTTTCATGAGCCCGGATGGTGTTACTTTAAACCAGAGCACAGCCAACGAACTTTCCATTAAAAAAAACATCATTATTTTGTGCGGCCACTATAAGGGCATAGATCAGCGTATACGGGATATCTTTGTAACGAGGGAGATATCGGTTGGGGATTATGTTTTGAGTGGCGGAGAGCTGCCTGCTGCAATTGTGGTAGATGCTGTTGTGCGTTTAATCCCAGGGGTTTTAAATGATGAAACTTCTGCCCTATCTGATAGTTTTCAGGGAGAACTGCTTGATGCACCGGTTTATACCCGTCCGGCAGACTGGCGTGGGCATAAAGTGCCTGATGTTTTATTAAGCGGCCACGAGGCTAAAGTGAATGAATGGAGACACGAACAGGCCCTGGAGCGAACTAAAACGCGCCGTCCTGATCTTTTAGAGTAAATTTCCTTGTAAATAATAAAGGTAAATTCTATTTTAGGAGAAAAGCTTCTAGTCCCGATCATATGCCCAAACAGATTGTTATTTGTGATGACCATTTACTTTTTTTAAATGGCATTTCCGAATTGCTTAAAAATACGGGGAATAACTACGACATTTTTAAATTTAGTGATGCGCATTCTTGCAGAAACCATTTAATGCAAAACCATGCTGATGTGTTCATCTGTGATCTAAATATTAACCACTTTGATGGGTTTGTATTGATTGAAGAACTCAAACTTCAGCTGAAAAACACCAAAATAATTGTACTCACTGCTTATTACGAGGATTTTCTGATTCAAAAGGCAAAGAAATTGGGTGTAAATGCTTTCCTGAAAAAAGAAACACCTGCCGAGGAGCTGATCAGTATTATCGAATCAAACAAAAACAGGGAGTTTTATACCAATAAGATTTATAAAAAAGGCGAGAGTGTATACAGTGCCATTGATGGTTCAATCGTTAATAAATTCCGGATATCTAAACAGGAGAAAGAGATTATTAAGTTAATCATCAAAGGATTAACCAGTAAGGAAATTGCTGAAGTACTGTTTATCAGCATCACCACCGTAACTACCCATCGGAAGAATATCCACCGGAAGCTGGAAATTAATAACAGTAGTTCGCTCATTAAATTTGCTCATGAGAATAATCTACTTGATTAGCTTTCTGCTATTCCCGCTATTCTCCCGGGCACAAACCACAAGCAAATCAGTATCGGTAGTTTCCAGCTATGCCGTAGACCAAAACTCATCGTGGACGATCGACCTTCTTCAGCAACAAAAATTTCATGCATTTAAGCAAAACGACAAAATTAACATCGGCTACAACAGAGATGCAGCGGTATGGTGCAGGTTCATTGTAAAAAATGTAAACACTTCACAAAGCACAAAAACATGGCTATGTTTTAACAATAACCATATCGATAGCCTGAGCCTTTATGATGGTAAAGTAATTAAAACCATTGGTGATAGGACGGTTGGCAAAAGCCCTTTTATCGAAACCCTGGCATTCGAGCTTAATCTGCAGCCAAACGAAGAAAGGTTAGTCTGGGTTAGGGTTAAAAAAGTGACCTCCTATTTAGATTTTTCCTACAGCCTTGAAAATCAGGATTACCTTGAAGCTAAGTCATCAAGAAAAACAGCGCTGACTTCCTTTTTTATTGGCATCGTCTTTTTGCTGCTCATGATCAATGCAATATTATTTTTGATGACGAAGGACAGGCTGTATGTTTATTACATTGGCTATTCCATATTAACTGCATTTTACACGGCAATTACAACCAACTTTGCCAAGCATGTTTTATTTCCGGAGTTTAGGTTTTTTAGCGAGGGCCGGGTTTACACCGGGGCACTTTGGTACATTGCCCTGAGTATTTTCCTTGGACATTTTTTAAAGCTCAAAGAAAATCAGCCCGTTAAGCATAAATTAATTATAGCACTCGGAGGCATAAACTTTTTGCTGATTTTAATTTCGGTTTCGTTATTGGTGCTTTATAAAGATGTTGAGTTCCGTTACTTTTTTGTGCTGGGCTACATCATATTCCTGGCTTCAATATTCATACTTTTCTGGTCGGCAGTGGCACACCTAAAAATAGAAAAAACCCAGGCCGTTTACGCGCTTCTTGCCTTTGTTCCGCAACTTGTTTGGGGCGCATGTTTAATTTTAAAAACATTTGAAATTATTCCACAATCACTGGGCGATAACTGGATGTTATTTATCAGTCTCTATGAGGTATTTTTATTCGGATACATTTTATCGAGAAATTATATCGATATTTTTTTGAAGAACAACGAGCTGATGCAGGAGGTTATATTCGAAAAGGAAAGCTCATTAAGGGCCATTAGTGAAGTTCAGCTCCGTGAGCGGAGAAATATCGCCAATATCATTCACGACAATGTAGGGAGTAAGATCGCGCACATTATCCACCTCTTCGACATGAGAAATGTTGGACTTGCCAAACAAACCATAAATGAACTGGCTGAAGACATCAGAGAGATATCTCATAAAATACTGCCAAAAGCACTTGATGAAGGGGCATTGGTGTCAAGTCTGCAAAGCCAGATTTCAAGTTTAAATGCGGGTTTAACAGATGCAAAAATTGAGCTTTTTTGTTATGATTTTCCTGATAAAATTGATGAAAAATGGATTTATGATGTATACCTTATCACCCTGGAGGTAATAAACAATGCCATTAAACATGGTAATGCGGAGTTAATTACCATCGAGCTTTATAAATATCCCAAAAACTACCATTTTCAATTTACCGATGATGGGCTCGGCTTCGATCTGCAGAAAACAAGTAAAGGTTTTGGCCTCGAAAACATCGAAAAGCGGGTGAATTATTACAAGGGTAATTTCGAAATCAGTAGCGTTAAAAACGAAGGCACGATTATTCAGATCAATATCCCATCCCATCGCTAAACTTTAGCCGTTTCAGTAAATTCTGTATCTGTAAATATACCCTTTACTGGGTATTCCTGCCGGCGTATCTTTCATATACTTTAGCTTAACAAATTAATCCATCCTCTAAATTAATGAAAATGAGACAATTAATCGCTACAGCATTGCTGTGTACACTGGGTATTACAGGTTATGCACAAAATTTAAAATCCAAACGAAACGATAAAGGCAAATACGGATTTATAGACAGAACCGGAAAGGAAGTTGTTCCTTTTACTTACGATGAGGTTGGCTATAGTTTTAAAGAAGGCATAATAAACGTTAAACTGAATGGAAAACATGGTTTCATCGATGAAAGCGGAAAAGTAGTTATCCCATTAATATATGAGGATAGCCGAAGTTTCGAGGAAGGTTTGATTGCTGTTAAACAAAATGGAAAATTTGGTTTTATCGATAAAACAGGTAAAGTAATCATTCCTTTTAAATACGATAACGCTACTTATTTTAAAGAAGGTTTTGGTAAGGTTGAACTAAATGGGAAAGAAGGTTATATCGATAAAACAGGTAAAGAAATCACAGCCATAAAATACGATGTTGCCTTTGATTTTTATGGAGGATTTGCCTGGGTAAGATTAAACGATAAATATGGTTTTGTTGACCCGGCAGGCAAGGAAATTACAGCCCTAAAGTATGAGGGCGTAAATTCTTTTAAAGATGGTTTTGCGGGTGTTAAGCTAAAAGACAAATGGGCTTTTATAGATAAAACAGGTAAAGAAATTACCAAATTTAAATACGACTATGTTAAAGATTTTTCGGACGGGGTTGCGCCGGTTGAACGGAATAAAGTTTATGGCGCCATTGACAAAAACGGGAATGAAATTATTCCTTTTAAATACAGGTTTATCAGCGACTTTGAGGGGGGCTTAGCCAAAGCCGGGCTTAATGGAAAAGAAGGTTTTATCAGTAAAACAGGCGAAGAAGTGATTCCAATAAAGTATGATGCGGTTGGTGAATTTAAAAATGGGGCAGCCATTTTTAGGTTAAATGGCAGATGGGGCTCGATGGATAAAACAGGAAAAGAAATTACACAATAACGCTTTATTTCACTAAAAATAAAATAGATATGAAAAATATAATATTGCTATTGTTTTTATTTCAGGGAACCGTAGCCTTTAGTCAGATAAAATTTGAGAATAAAAAGCTGGCCCTCATTTACGATGTGTATTACAAAACGACAAGGGGAAACGTCGACTCGTTTATGAAGGATAAAGGGTTTAAAAAGGGAGAGGTAGACAAAGGTTATGATGATGACACCAATGAAATATTTACCTTTAGTTCGCAGTTCGATTTGGTTGGTGTGAATTACAACAAACAAAATAAAACCACAGGAGTAAGTTGCATTTATGCTGGCGCACCAAATAATGTTTTTATCGAGATGGAGCTAAAAGATAAAGGATACAAAGCTAAAGTGATTAAAGAAGATGTTGACGGGGAAACAATAACCACGAGTGTATGGAGCATAAAGGGATCTAAACTTAATTTTGTAACCTCGGCTAATGAAAAAGATAAATCGGGTACCGTAGGCTACGGCGTCTATGAAGAATAAGGCTAAGTAATGAAACTCAAAGGAGCGGAAAAACAGTTCTGGTGGCATTTTGGGCAAATTACCGAAGCGAAAAAACATTCCTGCTGAGCTGCCTGGTTTTACCAGCATCGATTCGTTGGTTGATGATGAGTATTTGGCCATGCTTTTTGCAAAAGTTTCGGTTATGGGGAGCGTTTATCTGAAAGAAACGAGGGTAACCGATGAGGGCGTGAAATTGATCAGCACGGTTAAGCAGCTTAAGCATTTAACGCTCATGAAACATGAAAATATTACTAAAGCGTGCCTGCCCTATCTGAACAAACTAACCGATTTGGAATACCTTGATATCTGGAGAACTAAAATCAGGTTAGAAGATATATGGGTTTTAAAAGATTTAAAAAACCTTAAAGAACTGCATATATCCCCTCACGATGAAGGAGTAGAAGAAAGCCGGGATACTATTTTGGAAAAAATTATTAAAGCAGAAGAAACATTGCCCAACTGTGCCATACACACATAAACGAGCAGTGGGTAAATAATTTAGCGCAGAATATTATTGGC
Source organism: Pedobacter sp. GW460-11-11-14-TSB4 (assembly GCF_059423705.1). Taxonomy (NCBI): domain Bacteria; kingdom Pseudomonadati; phylum Bacteroidota; class Sphingobacteriia; order Sphingobacteriales; family Sphingobacteriaceae; genus Pedobacter; species Pedobacter sp. GW460-11-11-14-TSB4. The sequence continues at coordinate 311,123 of NZ_JBWKYI010000002.1, read as the reverse complement.
TAAATTTCGCAATAAGCTGGCGAATAAGTGCCCTGCTGACCTTTTGGAATAGAAGCATTTAACACAATCGAATGTGGAATTCATAAAGATTGTGGAAAAAATTAAAATAGGTTTTTTTATATGAAAAAAAATCCCTAATATTGCAATCCGATTTTCAAGGTAAAGAAAGTTGGTTTAATAGCTTAAAATCATGGATTTAGTAAAATTTGTTGAAGAGCAGGCCATCGCGAAAAAAGATTTTCCTGCGTTCAAGTCTGGCGATACAGTGAGCGTACACTATAAAATTCGCGAAGGTAATAAAGAACGTGTTCAAATTTACCAAGGTGTTGTAATACAACGTAACAGTGCAGGTGCTAATGAAACCTTCACCGTTCGTAAAATGAGCAACGGCGTTGGTGTTGAGCGTATTTTCCCTTTTAGTTCTCCAAACATTGAGAAAGTAGAAGTGAATAGCTATGGTAAAGTTCGTAGAGCGAAATTGTTCTATTTACGTGCTTTAACTGGTAAAGCTGCTCGTATCAAATCTTTGAGAAAATAATACTCTTTATTATAAGATATAGCCTTCACGATTAATTTCGTGGAGGTTTTTTTGTTTGTACCTTTGTTAAATGTTAGATTCTGCTTTTTTCGACCAAGTTTTTTGGGGTAACACCGTAAAAGCCTATTTCCTTTTCGGAGGGATACTTTTTTTAGGCTTAGTTTTCAAAAATATTGTTTCTAAGCTGTTAAGCAGGTTGCTGTTTAAGCTTTTTAAAAACTTTTCCAATCAATCGCATAACGATGCTTTCGTTGCCTTACTGGTAAAACCTATTGAGGTTTTTATTCTGTTAACTACACTTTATCTTTCCATCAACCAGTTAAAACATCCCTTAGAGGTAGCTGTATTCCATTATAGCAAATTAATTGGTAAGGTTAAAGAATTAATACCCGTAACCATTGGAGATTGTGTCGACCGGATATTTTTGTTTGGGATCATCCTGTCTGTTTTTTGGATTATTTTAAGGATAATCGACTTCATTAGTCACGTTTTGTTATATAAAGCTTCGCTTACCGATAATAAGGCCGACGATCAATTGGTTCCCTTTTTAAAGGAACTGTTTAAAACAATCGTAATCTTTATCGGTTTTTTCACCCTTCTGGGTTTTGTTTTCGAGGTTAATGTATTGACGCTGATTACCGGATTGGGTATTGGTGGTATTGCCATTGCTTTGGCCGCTAAAGAGAGTTTAGAGAACTTAATAGGTTCGTTCACCATCTTTTTAGATAAACCATTTACCGTTGGCGACCTGGTAAAGGTTGACGGTGTGGAAGGCACGGTTGAAAAGGTTGGTTTCAGGAGTACAAGGATCAGAACTTCCGAAAAAACCATGGCTACGATCCCCAATAGAGGGATGATTGATGGTGTTTTAGAAAATCTTTCACTAAGAAACTCGCGGAAAGTATCTTTTATTATCGGTCTTACCTACGAAACCAATTCAGCTTCACTCAGAAAAATCATTAGCGAAATAGAAAGTTACATCAACAGTCATCAGGGTACCAGTGATGATGGCAATGCTTCATTTAAAAGCTTTGGCGACTCTGGTTTGAATGTAGAAGTTAACTATTTTGTAACAGTGTTGGAATATGCCGAATTCCTTAAAATCAGGCAGGAAATCAATCTGGAAATTATGGATATCGTTATCCGGAATAAATCAGATTTCGCCTACCCTACTCAGCGTTTAATTAGCGATAGACCAGCTCCTGCAGGCACGAACGAAGAGGTGGGTAATGATGCTACTGATTAAAATCTATCAGGTCTGATCCCGTGGTCTGTTCCTCCACAGACCACCGCTTTAATTAATGAAAGTGCTATAAGTATGGCCATGTTGGGCTAATAAAGAAATTACTTTTTTGGAAAGCAAGGTAAAAACAAAAAAGCCGATTTAGCATTCACTAAACCGGCTTTTTTTAAAATATTGTATCCTTAACTTAAAGTCGCCAGGGTAGTGATACCACCCTTTACAACCTGGTTAAGTTCTACGTTCACTTTTGTGCCTACAGGCAAAAATACATCAACCCTCGATCCGAATTTAATGAAACCGAATTGTTCAGCTTGTACCACCTGATCTCCTTCTTTTACATACCATACAATTCTACGGGCAAGAGCGCCGGCAATTTGACGGAACAATACAGGCGTACCATTTTTATGTTCTACGACAGTTGTCGTGCGTTCGTTCTCCGTTGAGGATTTTGGATTCCATGCAGCCAGATATTTTCCCGGGTGATATTTGAAGAACTTCACCACACCCGAAATCGGATTACGGTTAATGTGAACATTTATTGGCGACATAAAAATCGAAACCTGTAAACGTTTATCTTTAAAATATTCACCTTCTTCTGTTTCTTCTATTACGACAACTTTACCATCTGCCGGGCAGATCACCAGGTTTTCGCCTGAAGAAAAGCTGCGGCTCGGGTTGCGGAAAAACTGCAACACAATAATAAATAATGCAGCTGAAAAAATGTAAATGAACCAGCGTAACCAGGTGATGTCGTGATATTTATAATCGACTACCGCGTTGATTACGAAGATAAACAAGATGCTTAAGGCAATGGTGGTGTAGCCTTCTTTATGTATGGTCATTGTTTTAGAAATTATTGGGCAAAGGTGCGAAAAATAAATTAATCCAATCTAAAAATTATGCGCCCGTTGCTCTGTAAATATCTGTCAGGTTTCTACCCAGGCCATTATAATCCAGTCCGTAGCCCACTACAAACTCGTTAGGTATTTCAAAACCAACGTATTCCAGTTCTTCAATTTCATATTTTAAAGCACTTGGCTTAAGTAAAAGCGAAGCTACTTTAACCGAAGCCGGATTTTTTTCTTTTATCGTTTTTAAAATATGCGTTAAGGTTAGGCCTGTATCAACAATATCTTCCACTATGATAATATCTCTGTCTTCAATGTTATCTGGCAGTCCGATTAATTCTTTTACATTTCCCGAGCTCGCTGTTCCTTCGTAGGAAGCCACACGCATAAAAGCAACTTCGCAGGGCACATCAATTTCTTTGATCAGGTCGGCCATAAACAGGAAACTGCCATTTAGCACACCAATAAACAAGGGGCATTTGCCCTCGTAGTCAACGTTCATCTGGATGCCCAGCAAACGGATCCTTTTGTTTAAGGTGTCATTCTCTAAAAATATCTCGAACTCTTTATCCTCTACTTTTATTTTGTGCATTTGTGATGTAAGGTTATTGTTAATTGTCTTATTGTTGAATTGCTGAGATCAACTTGATTTGGTTAATTGTTTAATCCTTTGATTCAACTGCGGACTGCCAATCGCCAATTGGTTACTGCTGCGCCTTCTCCAGTTCCTTTTGTCTTCTTCGTTCTTCCCTTCGCTCCTGCCTTAGCTGTTTTTTGGTTTTACCCGTATCAGCTGGGTTGCTTATCTGTTTGCTGGAAGTATCTTTTTTAGATCCACCACCAAAAATACGATCGAATAAACTTTTGTTTTTATCCTGTACAATTACCGGTGGCAAGCCATCTTCATCATCATCGAATACAGTTGTGTCAATAACAGCTGTATCAGGTGCTAAATACCGGCGTAAACCTTCTCTTAAACGGACGTTATAAAAGCCATAACCCGAAGTATCACTTGCAACCAGACCTCTTCTTGCCATGATATTTCCCATGAACCTGAAGTAGTTGAACATGTAAGGTTTCAAACTGCCATCGGCCATGAATTTGTACATAGATGCTTTGGGCTTAGGTACAATACTCGCCAGGAATAATCCATCACCGATGGTTAAATCGGCAGGTTGTTTTCCGAAATAATAGCGCGAAGCCTCACCTATTCCATAAATATTCTGACCAAGTTCCATAATGTTGAAATATACCTCCAGCATCCGTTGCTTGCTTACCAGGTGATTGTGTTCGATAAGCCAAACAATTAAAATTTCTTCAGCTTTACGGGCCAATGTTTTTTGACGGCTTAAATAAACGTTTTTAACCAGCTGCATACTGATGGTACTGCCACCGCGTTTAAATTTCTTTTCTTTAAAGTTTACGGCGATAGATTTACGGATCGATTCTTCAACAAAACCATTATGTGTAAAAAATGAAGGATCTTCTGCCGTTAAAACCGCATTGATAAAGTTTTTAGATATCGACGATAAAGGGGTAAAATTTGAGTTTGATGGCCCTATGGTAATATCGCGCATCGGTTTGCCATACTCGTAAGGTGTATAAACAAACGGACTGTTGATTTTTTGCAGATTGGTTTTGCCCCATTGTACAATTTTGAAATTAACCGGTGTTAATGTAGAGCTAAAACGGACACTATCTGGTATTTTAGTGTCTAAATAAAAATTCAGGTTATATTTAACCTTACCCTGTACTTTTAAGCCTTCAAGCGATTCGAACAAACCTTGCGGAAAAGCATCTAAAACCCCTTGTGCGTCCTGCTCTTCGGCATTTAGTTTTAATTCATATATTTTATTCTTTCCTAAAGTATATTTAACAAAAGGATGGATCTGTGCATTTTTGAGGTAAGCCGTTGAAGTGCTGTCTAAAGCAATGTAATTAGGTCCCACTAAAATATCGGCATCCAGTTTTGCGTTTTGGACAATGATATCGTTTGACGCAATGCGGGGCTGATTAATCAACATGTTTTTAACCGACCATGAGCCTGAAATCTTATAATCATCACCACTGTATTTCGCATTTTTTAACTCGGTTTGCAAAGTATCAAAACTGATTTTTGCGTGGAGTTTGTTATTGAGGTAAGGTAATTCCAGCTTTTTTCCATCGGCATAAGCCGTAAAGCTTAATTCTTTGCTTCCTGGGTTTACATAACCATCTACATGCCAGGTAGATTCATGACCATTCACATCAATGGTTGATTTTAGGTCACCGCCATCAATTGTGGCAGTAGTTGCAAAACTCAATTTGGCTGTATCATGGTCGTTTAATTTAAAAACCATGTTTTTTACGTCCATATCATCAGGGATTTTATATAAAACCTGATTTAAAATGTTACTGGCTATTTCTGGTAAATTGGCTTTTGCATTGGTTTGGGTACTGTCTTTTTTCTTTCTTTTTAAGATGAAATCGATGTTTGTGGTAGAATCTTTAAGCACTACGCTTACAAAACCATTGTTCAGTTTTACTTCTGAGAGTTTTACTTTACCAAAAATAAGCGGGAATAGTTTTACGCCTACACTGAGTTCCCCAATATTTGAAAGGGTATCTCTGTCTTTCGGAACAACAGAAATATTGGTCATTTTTACGGTGCTGAGTCCGGTAAAACCAGCCGATCCGATTTTAACCTCCAAACCATAATCCTTGTCGGCTTTAGCAATTGCTTTGGCCACCATTTTTTTAAGAAGTGCTTCCCTTTTGCTATAGGCAACTGCACCTAAAGCAATACAAACAACTAAAAAAACACCTAAAACCCAGGCTCCGATTTTTAAATATTTTTTGGGGATCTTAATTTTTGGTATTCGCATATAGTCGTTAAAATGGTTAATTGCTTAAACGTAACAATTAAATGTTTATTTCGTGTTAAAATTACAGTTAAAAAGCCTAAATAAAAGTATTTGTGGCTATGTTTTGTTAATTTTGAATTTAAATTAATACCATGCAGATTAGCCCGCAACAAGTTTTAGATGCGCTTAAAAATGTCGAAGATCCCGATCTTAAAAAAGATCTGGTTACTTTAAACATGATTAAAGATTTACAGATTACCGATAACCAGGTCAATTTTACATTAGAGCTTACTACACCGGCATGTCCGATGAAGGAAATGCTAAAAAATGCCTGTACAAATGCCATCAAACATTTTGTATCGCCAACGGCAGAAGTAATCATAAATGTAACTTCGAGGGTTACCCAGCCAAGTAATTCATCATCGTTAGATAACATCAAAAACATCATTTTGGTTTCATCCGGAAAAGGAGGCGTTGGTAAATCTACGGTAGCGAGTAATCTGGCTGTAGTATTGGCTAAAGATGGTGCCAAGGTGGGCCTTATCGATGCCGATATTTATGGGCCATCTGTACCAACCATGTTCGATCTGGTTGATGCCAAGCCAGGTGCGGAAGAAACGGCTGATGGTAAAACGAAAATTTTACCAATCGAAAAATACGGGATCAAGTTATTATCCTTAGGTTTTTTTGCCGATCCGGGGCAGCCAGTGCCATGGCGCGGACCAATGGCATCGAATGCGGTAAAACAATTGTTTAACGATACCAACTGGGGTGAGCTGGATTATCTGATTGTAGATCTTCCACCGGGAACTGGCGATATTCACATCACCATTACGCAGAGTTTCCCGATTTCAGGGGCGGTTGTGGTTACTACACCTCAGCAGGTTGCCCTGGCCGATACGCACAAAGGTTTAGCGATGTTCAGGATGCCAGGGATTAATATCCCGATTTTAGGTGTTATTGAAAACATGTCGTATTTTACACCAGCAGAATTGCCGGATAATAAATATTATATCTTCGGAAAAGGTGGTGGTACTGAACTTGCTGCACGTTTTGATGTGCCATTTTTAGGCGAAATTCCAATTATCCAGAGCATTTCGGAGGCTGGAGATCAAGGCAAACCGGTAGCATTGAACCAAAATCCTTTGCTGGATGTGATATTTGGCGATATTGCAAGTAAAATTGCACAGCAAATATCCATCAACAATGCGCAAATGGTGAATTGCTAAAAAATTACTATTTTTATAAATTAAAATATATATAATGAATTTAACAGAACAAGTAGAACAGGCATTAGAAACTATTAGGCCGTATTTAAAGGCTGATGGAGGTGATGTTTCTGTTGAAGAAATTACATCTGAAGGAACAGTAAAGCTTAAACTTTTAGGCAACTGCGGTTCTTGCCCGATGAGTTTCATGACTATGAAATCTGGTATCGAACAAGCCATTATGAAAGCTGTTCCTCAGATCACTTCAGTAGTTGCCGTTAACATGGCCGAGCAAGAATAAGCTTTAACACTATTTAACAAGGAAGTTTTATTAATAAAATTACTTTTGTCTTAATGAGATATTGTGTTGCCCTAATTTGCCTTATTTTTTCTGTTACCGCTTTTGCACAACAAAAGCCGGCACAGGATAAACTCATCCAATTTTCTGGGATTATTACCGATATCGACAGCTCAAATGTTATTCCTTACGTTACCATCACCAACCTTTCTGCGAAGAGTAAAAGGGTTGGTGCCGATTATAGAGGGTATTTTACCTTCATTGTAAAGCCTGGTGATACCATCTTGTTCACCGCTATTGGTTACAAAAAGTTTTCTACGGTAATTCCTGAAAGCACACCGGATAGCAAGTACACCATAATGGTTAAACTGAAAGCCAACGTGATCGATTTACCATCGGTGCGTGTTTTTCCATGGGCAACAACAGAAGAATTTACCCGCGAGTTTTTATCAATGAAACTGGCGGATGATGATATGGCCATAGCCAAAAAGAACCTTTCACGTTCATCAATTGATGGGTTGATCCAAACCTTACCACGCGATGGACAGGAAATCGGCAGCCAAAACTATCGGTATAATTTCGATAGGATGATCAATAAGAATATGGTGCAAACCAATCCCCTGCTTAATCCTTTCGCCTGGGGCAAGCTAATGCAGCAGATTTTTGATGGCGATAAGAGCCGGACGAATTAGTCGGGAGTCTGGAGTTCGGATTTTTGCGCGGAGAAGACTCCGAGTTACTCAATCATTACAATGATTTATTAAGATATTCGTCATCCTGAATTTATTTCAGGATCTATGCTGTTATAAAGATCGGGAAACATTTCAGGATGACGCCTGCGTCAATTGCACAAATAAAAAAAGGGAAAACGTTTCCATTTTCCCCCTAACATCTTACATCAAAACTTATCTTTTTTTGCTTTTATTCGGAAACTTCATTTTGTAATCTGTTTTGATATTTCCTTTCGAAATCGCATCCAGTTTACTTTTGAGCATCGTTTTACGGAGCACGCTTACCTTATCGGTAAATAATTTTCCTTCAATATGATCGTACTCGTGCTGGATTACGCGTGCCGCCATTCCATCTACATCCTCGGTATGCTCTACCCAGTTTTCATCAAAATAAGTAATCTTCACATTCGGCTTGCGCATAATGTTTTCGCGGATATCTGGAATACTTAAGCAGCCTTCGTTAAAACTCCAGGCCTCTCCTGTTTCTTCCAAAATTTCTGCGTTGATAAATACTTTTTTATAACCTGGTTTGCCATCTTCGTCTTCGCCTGTGTCTACAATAAACAAACGGATAGGTAAACCAACTTGAGGAGCAGCCAGGCCCACACCATTTGCATAATACATGGTGTCGAACATGTCGCTGATTAATTGTTTTAATTCAGGATAATCTTTATCAATATCGGTTCCTACCTTTTTTAAGACAGGATCGCCGTAAGCTACTATTGGTAATTTCATTGTATTATATTTATGTCGTCCGTCATTGCGAGGTACGAAGCAATCTTAATGCGCCAGAGTAACTAGCGATCGTTGTAGGATTGCTTCGTGCCTCGCAATGACGAAAAAGTCAAGCAATGCAAAAGCATTATTTTTACAAAAATAAGAATTATTCCTCTATTGGGCAGAAAGTAAAGATATTCAGTTGCTCAATATTTAAAATCTCATCGGTAACTTCTGCCATTTGCTTGGTGGTAACGGCATTTATTTTCTCAAAAACAGTTTCCAGAGAATCAATTTTGTTGTGATCGATGAGGCTTTTAGCCATTGAAATGATTAAACCAATCCTGTTTTCTTCTCCTAAAGCAATCTGTCCGATAAATTTGTTTTTTGCTTTTTGTAGCTGTAATTCATTTAAAGGATGTTCCCTTAGCTTTTTAATCTCTTTAAAGATTAAAGAGAGTGCTTTAGCTTGTTTTTCTTTATCGGTGCCGAAATAAATCGAAAAAATGCCGGTATCGCTTAATGGCGAAAAATTAGATTCGATGGTATATGCAATTCCATGCCGCTCTCTGATCTGTAGATTTAGTACCGAACTCATTCCGTTGCCGCCGAAATAATTATTCAACAGCATTAATGGCACCTTTTGCGATTGGTGCGTAGAATAGGCCTGTGTGCCTAAAATGCAGTGCGCCTGCGTAATTGGCTTATAAATAGTGGTATTGCTTTGCGCAATTATGCCTGGTTTAATCCTTTCTCCGTTTGGATTATTCTCTTCAACATCAGCGAAATGTTTGCTTCCTTTATTTACCACACTATTTAAGGTGTAATTGCCTAAAACGGCCACTACAATTTCGTTTGTGCGGTAATTGGCTTTCCTGAAATTGATGACATCTGCTCTGGTAAAATGCTGAACGGATTCGGTTGTGCCCAAAATATTGTTGCCCAATGCATGGCCAGCGAAAAGCATGTCCTCAAAATCGTCATTAATAGCCTCTTCCGGTTGATCCAGATAAGAAGAAATCTCATCCAGGATTACACTTTTTTCTTTATCCATTTCCTCTTCCGGGAAAGTGGAGTGAAACAGGATATCGTTGAAAAGATCTAATGTTCTGTCTAAATATGGATTTAAAAAAGAAGCATGCACACAGGTATATTCTTTCGTGGTATAAGCATTTAAGTCTGCCCCAACACTCTCCAGGCGGTTTAAAATCTGGTTGGTGCTCCGTTTTTCGGTACGCTTAAAAATCAAATGCTCAATAAAGTGTGCTAAACCCGCTTTGTTTTCAGGTTCATCGCGCGATCCTGTGTTGACGATAATGCAGGCGTGAGATATGGCAGAGGCCGCGGGCACATGCAATAAGCGTATGCCGTTTGGCAAAGTGTGAACATTGTATTCCATTGAGGGGCAAAGATAAGGCTAATTGCTTACAAAGACTCGGTATCGGGGTATTGCAATTGTAAAGCGGAAATCAATTTATCTTTAGTTGGCCTCTTGAGTATCAAAAAAATAAAATTAGCAACGCCAAATATTAAAAAGAATGAATTATGGGTCATAAAAAAACCAACAATGTTGAAAAGTGCGCCTCCTTCCAGTAAAGCCGAACTAATGATAAATGCACTTTGGTACATATTAATTTTTATGTCGGCAGGCGCAGCTTTATCAATTTTAGCGATTAAATTTCTGTAAAAAAAGATACTCGCCGAGATGGTAATTAACCCCATAATCGGAAATATTGGATTAAAAGGCGAAGTGGTTTTAGGGTTCGCATCAAAAAACATGATTTCGCGGTTGAGAAAAATGGTTACCAATGCAAAGAGGAAAACCCCCGAGCATAAAGCAAGATGGATAGTTTGTAGTGTTTTTAGTTTGGTGTTCATTGTGGATTTTAGCTTAATTTAAATTTTAAAAGATAATCGTCATTCCCGCGCAGGCGGGAATCTTAAAGCGGGTTGCATTAAGATTCCCAATCAAGTTGGGAATGACGGATTTATGGAAAATTATTTCGTTATCCCTTCTAGCGAGAATAAAAACGCCCAGCGTAACGATACATCTTTCAAATAATCGAAACGGCCTGATGCGCCGCCATGACCAAATTCCATATTGGTTTTTAGCAATAATACATTTTTATCAGTTTTTGTGGCCCTTAATTTGGCCACCCATTTGGCCGGCTCGAAATATTGTACCTGGCTATCGTGTAAGCCTGTCGTAACCAGCATATTCGGGTAAGCTTTTTTCTCTACATTTTCATAAGGAGAATAGCTTTTCATATAATCGTAAGCTGCTTTTTGTTTCGGATTGCCCCATTCGTCAAATTCATTGGTCGTTAGCGGAATGCTTTCATCCAACATGGTATTAATTACGTCTACAAAAGGAACATCGGCAATTATGCCATTCCATAAATCGGGCGCCATATTGGCTACTGCACCCATCAACAAACCACCAGCGCTACCACCGTGTGCATATAAATGGCCTTTTGAAGTATATTTCTGATCAACGAGGTATTCCCCTGCCGAAATAAAATCGGTGAAAGTGTTTTTCTTTTTCATCAGTTTACCATCTTCATACCATTGACGTCCCATTTCTTGTCCACCACGAATATTGGCAATAGCGAAAACAAAGCCACGGTTTAACAAACTCAACCTAGGTGAAGAGAAATTTGCATCCGTGCTCGATCCGTAAGATCCATAGGCATAAAGGAGTAATGGAGCATTGCTGTTCTTTTTGAAGCCTTTTTTATAAACCAAGGCAATCGGTATTTTTGTGCCATCTTTTGCCGTAGCGAAAACACGTTCAGTTGCGTAATCTTTTGGATCGTAGCCGCCAACAACTTCCTGCTGTTTCATTAGCTTTTTATCCTTTTTCTCCAGATCGTAATCGTAAACCGAATTTGGCGTAGTTAGAGAGGTATAGGAATAACGTAATGTTTTACTGTTGTACTCGGGGTTCGCACCAACGCCAGCCGCATAAACAGGTTCATCGAACTTAATATAATAATCGCTGCCATCTTTTTTCAGTACACGCAGTTCGGTTAAGCCGTTTTTACGCTCTGATAACACCAAATGATCTTTAAATTCCTCTCCATATTCGAGTAAAACATCCTTTCGGTTAGGAATAACTTCTTTCCAGTTTTCTTTTTCTGTTTTATCCAGCGGGCACTGCATCAGGCGGAAATTTTTAGCATTCCAGTTCGTAACGATGTAAAACTTATCATCTACCGTTAAAATATCGTATAAAACATCGTTTGAGCGGGGCGAAAATACTTTAAAGGCTGCTTCCGGATGATCGGCATCAATCATTCTGTATTCAGTAGTTAATGTTCCTTGTGAGGCAATGAAAATAAAACGGCCATTTTTTGATTTCATCACACCGATATAGTTGCTGTTGTCTTTTTCATCATAAACCACTACATCTGTTTTAGCATCGGTACCCAGCGTGTGTTTTTTGATTTTTTCGCTTAAGAGGGTAACCGGATTTTTTGAGGTATAGAAAAGCGTTTTATTATCATTCGCCCATGCTACCCCACCTTCGGTGTTGGTAATGGCATCTTTCAGGATTTCACCGGTTTCTAAATTTTTAACATTAATGGTGTATTGGCGGCGTGAAACCTGATCTACGCCAAAGGCCAAAAGTTTATTGTCGGGACTAACATTAAATCCGGTTGCGCTGTAATAGGCATGGCCTTTTGCCAGTTTATCAACATCCAAGAGTATTTCCTCCGCGGCAGATAAACTCCCTTTTTTACGGCAATATTTAAAATATTGTTGTCCGTCTTCAGTTCTGGTATAATAGAAATAGCCATTTTTGAAAACAGGAACAGATTCATCTTTTTCTTTAATCCTACCTTTCATTTCTTTAAACAGATCAGCCTGAAATTGATCCGTACTTTTCATCATTGTGTTCAGGTAGGTGTTTTCGGCTTTTAGATAATCGACAACTTTTGTACTATCGGGACCTTTTTTAAAATAATCGATCATCCAATAATAATTATCTACTACGGTATCGCCGTGTATAACTCTTTGGTGCGGAATAATTTCTGCTACCGGAGCTTTGGCATCGGGCCACTTAATCGCTTTCATTTCTTTCTTTTGAGGGTTATTACAAGCCGTAATTGCACTAAGCACAATTAAGCCAGGTAAGATACGTTTCATAGGCGGTTTGAATTTAGGTTGAATGCAATTTAATCATTTAGTTCAATAGTTCATTAGGCATTAGTTCAATGGTTCATTTGTCATTGGTTCATTAGTGCGGAAAGGGTTAATCGTTTAATTGACGCCTAACCCCAAACGCTTCACACCATACCCCAAACGCTTCACACCATACGCCAAACCCATTGCCATTTTTGTAAAAATCCATTATGCCTATAGATAATGATCTGAATTAGAAAAATTGATGGTAAATTGCCACATCAAATCGTTTGAAAATAATAATGAAATTAGGGTACAAAAAAATAGTTGTTAAAGTTGGTTCGAATGTAATTACACAAGCGAATGGGTTGCCTGATGAAGGAAGAATTAAACACCTTGTAAATCAACTGGCCGACATTAAAAAGCAGGGTATTGAGGTTATTTTGGTTTCTTCCGGAGCAGTGGCATCGGGCAGAAGTTTGATCAAAGTTTCCGAAAAACAAGATGCCGTAACTACCCGACAACTACTGGCGGCCATTGGTCAGGTAAAACTGATTAATACCTACGCTAATTTTTTTGCAGCACATGCGATACAATGTGCACAGGTTTTGGTTACCAAAGAAGATTTCCGTGACCGGGCACATTATTTAAACATGAAAAACTGTCTGCAGATTTTGCTTCAAAATGAGGTAATTCCTGTGGTAAATGAGAATGATGTGGTTTCGGTTACCGAGCTGATGTTCACCGATAACGATGAATTGGCGGGCCTAATTGCTTCGATGTTAAATGCCGACGCTTTGATTATCCTATCGAACGTAAACGGCATCTACAATGGTGATCCCAAAGTGGAAGGATCGGCGGTTATTGAAGAAATTAATGGTTCGGTTGCTAATCTGGCCTCTTTTATCCAAACCGGTAAATCGCAATTTGGCCGCGGCGGAATGATTACCAAATCGACCATGGCGCAAAAAGTGGCTAAACTGGGCATCACGGTTCATATTGCCAACGGGACGAAAGACAATGTGCTGACTTCTTTGTTAAATAACGAATTGGTGCATACACGCTTTGTGCCCGAAAAAAGCAAATCTGGCAAGAAAAAATGGATTGCCCATTCTGAAACTGCTGCAACGGGCGTTGTGAAATTAAATGATGGCGCAAAAACGGTATTAACTTCCAGCAAAGCAACCAGCTTACTACCGGTTGGGATTATCGAAATCCAGACAGACTTTTTAAAAGGCGATATTATTAAAATTGTTGATGAAAAAAACAACCTGATCGGACTGGGAATCGCTGAATATGGATCGGATAAAGCCAGAGAAAGAATCGGGCAGAAGAAACAAAAAGCGCTGGTGCATTACGATTATTTTTACTCGGCTATTTAATAAAATCATACGTCATCCTGAACTTGTTTCAGGATCTTAAATAAACCAATGGATTATAAACAATACTTCGAAAAAGCACAACAGGCTAGTCGTACCTTAATTAGCCTGAGCAAAGAAACAACAGATGCTGTTTTAACAGCGCTGGCTGCTGCTTTAGTGGCCAATACTGAATTAATTCTTGCTGAAAACGGCAAGGATTTAGCTAAAATGCCTATCGAAGACCCCAAATACGACAGATTAAAGCTAAGTAGAGAACGTATAGCTGATATTGCAAATGACCTTAAAAATGTTGCCGGCTTAAGCAGTCCATTGGGTAAAATTATTTCGGATAAAACGCTGGAGAACCAGCTTCATATACAAAAAGTAAGTGTACCGTTAGGTGTGGTTGGAGTAATTTACGAAGCCCGTCCAAATGTTACGGCCGATGTATTCTCGCTTTGTTTTAAAACCGGAAATGTTGCTGTGCTCAAAGGCGGCAGTGATGCGGAGTTTTCAAATTTAGCCATTGCGAAAGTAATTCATGGGGTGTTGGATAAAAACGGAATCAATGCTGATATTTTAACGCTTTTACCTGCAGAACGCGCAGCAACCGAAGCTTTATTAAATGCAAGAGGTTTTGTTGATGTTTTAATTCCGCGAGGAAGCCAATCTTTAATTAATTACGTACGCGAAAACAGTAAAATCCCTGTTATTGAAACCGGAGCCGGAATTGTGCATACTTATTTTGATGAAACTGGTGATTTGGAGAAAGGCAAAGCGATTATTTTTAATGCCAAAACCAGAAGGGTAAGTGTATGCAATTCTTTAGATTGTGTGCTGATTAATCAAAACCGGCTTACTGATTTGCCTGCGCTTTTATCGCCTTTGGCCGATGGAAATGTAGAACTGTATGCTGATGAAAAAAGTTATGAAGCACTAAAAGTTTCTTATCCTGCGCAACTGTTAAATCAGGCTTCGCCAGAACACTTTGGTACAGAGTTTTTATCTTTAAAATTAGCCGTTAAAATCGTAGCTGATTTAACTGAAGCTTTAAACCACATTGCCGATTATAGCTCTAAACATAGCGAAGCCATTATTTCTGAAGACGCCGATAATATTGCTCAATTTTTAAATGAAGTAGATGCCGCTGCCGTGTATGCCAACGCCTCTACCGGATTTACAGATGGTGCACAGTTTGGCCTTGGTGCCGAAATTGGCATTAGTACGCAAAAACTTCATGCCCGTGGTCCGATGGGATTAGAAGAATTAACCAGTTATAAGTGGGTGGTAAGAGGTGACGGGCAAGTAAGGGGTTAATGATGGAAAATGTAAGAGTGCTGATGTGAGATGTTTGGGTTGATACAAGCCTTGTTATTCTGATTGCAGTGAAGATCTGTTTTGTTGATGGTTTATTAGCCGTGATGGCCATCAACGATGAACCACAAGACCATAAACTGTCAAGAAAAACCATCATCACCAATGAACAATTGAGCCTACAACTCAAAAACCGCCCCTCTTTCAGGCACTTCTACATTAAAACCCTCTTCCTGTAAAGCTGCTGACAGGCTCTGCAAGCTTTTATCTTCGCCATGAACCAAAAAAACCTTTTTAGGCTGCCCCGTTTGTTTAATGGTTTTCACTAAGTCGTTGTGATCGCCATGGCCACTAAGCAGATCGGTTTGGCGTATTGTTGCATAAACCATCATTTCTCGATCTTTAATGCGCACTATCGGCGCTCCGCTTAATAACTTATATCCAAGTGTTCCCTTAGCACAATAGCCGATAAAAAGAATAGTACAGTAGTAGTTCTGGATGTTGTAATAGAGGTGATCCTGAATCCGTCCGCCTTCTAACATACCCGCAGAAGAAATAATAATGCAGGGATCGAAATAATTGGAAACATCTTTACTTTCTTTCATAGTTTGAACGTAAGCCAGGTGCTCAAATTCGAACTCATCGCCCATGGTTTGGTAAAAATCCTTCGCCTCCTGATTTACCAGGTTGTGGTGTTTCCGGTAAACCTCTGTAGCTTGAATAGCCATTGGGCTATCTACAAAAATCTGGATAGGTGGTAATAGCTTTTTGGTGAAAATCTGATTCAGTGCAAATACCAGCGATTGCGTACGGCCAATACTAAATGCTGGAATAATCAATCGACCAGGACTTTTAATACAGGCTTCGGTAATTTCCTGAACCAACCTTTCTTCTAACGTTTGATCTTTGGTGTGCATTCTCCCGCCATAAGTTGCTTCGCTAATCAGATAATCAACCTCTGGCAAGGGCTCTGGGTTAACCAAAACCGGATAGTTCTCTCTTCCGATATCGCCTGTAAAAGCAATTTTCTTCTCCAGACCATTATCATTTACGGTTAAAATAGCAGCAGCAGCACCAAGCAAATGGCCAACTGGCACAAATGTTAGACTGATATCGCCATTGATTTTGAAGGGCTTGTTAAAGGCAATGGTTACAAAACGGTCTATTGTATCCATCACGTGTTTGTGCAGGTACAAAGGTTTTGGCCCGCTAAAATTGCCACGTTTAGTTCTGGGTTTTCGGCCTGCTTTCCTTAAGAAAAGTTCAACAGAATCGAATAATAGTATCGAAGTAAGGTCGGCGGTTGGGGGTGTACAGAGTACCTGGCCGTCGAAACCTAATCGAACCAGCGTAGGTAAATTTCCAGAGTGATCGATATGGGCATGGGTTAAAATGACGAGGTTAATGCTTGCCGGATCGAATGGGAATTGTTGATTTTCTTCCTGGTAGGTTTCTTTCTCGTAATCTAATCCGCAATCTATCAGTATTTTATAATGTCCAACTTCGAGCAGGTGCATACTTCCTGTTACCTGTTGTGCTGCTCCCCAAAACGTTAACTTCATCTTCTTATCTGTACAGTAAATTCTATAGCCGTAAAGTAATATAAATGATGGGATTTTTAAACAATCAGGCGTAATTTTTTAATTATAGAATATTCAAGGGCATTCTATTACGGATGTTGGTTTTCATCAGGAAGCTCAGGTTGACTGCAATTATCCAAAGAAAAGATTTTTTATCTTTGAAGAAAAATATTCGCCATGCAAGAACCTTTTGATATAGAAATAGGGCCAGTTAATTATTCCGTTTTTCCGGAGGGAAATGATTCATATACCATTTTTAAAGATGGAAAAGAATACATCCAGATTCAAAAAGATACTTCATCCATCTGGTTGAAAATGGACTATAAAACCGAACTTCCGATTTTTGAGGAAGATGAAGAAGTGAATGCCATTGGGCAGGCCATTGAAAAGTATGTCCCCGAAGAAGAGGACGATGAGGAAGAAGAATTATAAACATAAAAAAGGCCCGATTGTTAAAATCGGGCCTTCTGTTTTTTTAAATGGTTACCTCGTGCAATTTGCCGTCCAGGTTTTTCCATCTTTTGAAACCAAAATTTTAAGGGTGCTAGCGTCAATACTGATACCGGTTAAACCCGAACCAATACTTACGTAACTATTGTCGCCTGTTTTTTCAAACTTTACACCTGTAATATCAGGAATGTTGTTGCCAAAGTAAAAGTTATACGTTTCGCCAACTTTGCTTACCGTTACTTTACCATCGGTACTGTTAATCGTAGTTTCGCCGCTGCGGTAAGAAACGGTTCCATTGTAAGTGCCCACAAAGAAATCTCGATCTGCAGGATCGGTATCTTTTTTACACGATACCATCACGGTTAATGCTATTAATAGCATGCTAAAAATTTGAACTGTCTTTTTCATCTCTTTCACTTTTTTAATTTTAAATAGGTAATAAATGTAACAGTGCTATGACAACGACTGTGCCAAAGGTGGCCAGAGCATGGTGAAAATGAAGGGATTTGATTTGTTTTTTAAATTTTAATTCGCTGGTATTAAGCGTCTTATGTTGTGGTTTGGCAGGGTGGTCTCGTCCTGGCTATGAGGATAAAAAACAACCGAAAGGAGTAAGAAACTGTTTAGTTTACAGGAGCCGGGTTCAATTTACCCCTAACTATGGAAATGATTTTTGCACCGCAGTTTCTTTATTCAATAAGAAGACATGTTTTCTTTGGTGCTGGTAAAAAAGAAAAAGGGATACCCTTCTCAAGAATATCCCTTTTCACAGGTTTTAATCATAAAAACTGCTTTTGTGATAATTTTAACGCTGTTTTCCAAATTAATTAATTTTCAATCGGCATGATTCCTTTATTTAATATACGAATATATACAATTTATTATTTTTTTGAAATACTGAAACTAAAGCCTTGCCCTGGCACCAGAAATTCAATTAACTCATAAGAAATTTTCGTGCCAGTTATTTTAGGGTTAAAGTTTGCCCTTGGAAATGTGGGATATACAATAAACGAATATTCTTTGGGGAAATTATTAATCTCAATACTCATGTTGATGGTGTGTAAGTTTGAGAAATAGTTGTCAACCGTACCTTCTCCGCCGATATTATAGGTTGCTTCTAATATTTGATAAAAACTATTTTTTTCGTTTTTGGCAATTGGTACGTTGGTAGTCATTTTATAAACATCATTTTGTTCTTTCTTAATCCCTCCATTTTCAGCGCCTTCAAGGTGATATAGCTTATCCCAGTCATCACCTGATCGATGCCCAGCCTCTTCAAATTTATAATCGGCAACCGGGGTTTTACTCAGTTTTAAATACAAATCATAGTCGTAATGTGATTTTGATCCAGAAATATACCTAATGTCAAAATCCATACGTTGGTTAAAAATGATATTGTCTCCTTCGATCCTTAAATAGTCGAAAGTAAGTTTTAAGTTTTCGCGGAGGATTGCGGCATTCAGGAATTTGCTGCTTAACATCTTTTCTACAATTTGATGGGGTAATTTCTCTCTCAAAATAGCAGCAAAAATTCCATTAACCTTTAAATCTTCGAGTGTTTCTTTTGTTTCCTGTTTAAAGCCAATTATTAAATTGTTAAATTCTGTGTTAAAATTTTGAGACTGTTCTTGTAAGAGGGAGTAACTGTAATCATGATTTCTTTTTTCGACAAGTAAGTGTAAGGTGAACATTACAAAAATGGCTTCGCCTAAAATAATTAGGAAGTGGCAGCCAAATAAGTAATATATTTCGTGCGACATTTCGTAAATATGGTTAAGGAATAATCCTGCCATAATGAGTAATAGTGCCAGCACTATCCAAGTTTTGATAAACCTCAATATCCAATGTTGCTCGTGTTTAATTTGAGGCTTGATTAACTGCTGTTTGTTTTCTGTTTCTGACATGTTAATTTATTTAGATTGTTTGTAATTTCTTAAAAATTAGCTTATTGTGTTTTATTTATGCTGTAGGAGCACGGTATGTTACCCTGCCCAACCCTCTCTATCCAGGCTTCTATAATTAATCGATTCGGCTAAATGTTCGAGCGCTATATTTTCACTACCTGCTAAATCGGCAATGGTACGTGCTACTTTTAAAATCCGATCGTAAGCACGTGCAGATAATCCTAATCTTTCCATAGCTGTTTTTAAGAGGCCGGTGCCTGCTTCACTTATCTCGCATACTTTCCGAACCATTTTAGGATTCATCTGCGCGTTGCAGTGTAGCTCCTTTTTATCTGCAAAACGTTTATCCTGAATTTCCCTAGCTTTAATTACTCGTTCTCTAATGAGGTTGCTTTTTTCTGCTTCCTGTGAAGAGGCTAGTTCTGTAAAATCAACAGGGGTAACTTCTACATGAAGATCGATGCGGTCTAAAAGTGGTCCGGATATTTTACTCAGGTATTTCTGTACTACGCCAGGAGCGCAAACACAATCTTTCTCCGGGTGATTATAAAAGCCGCAAGGACATGGTTGCGTTGCCTTTTGTCAATTTTAAGCGAAAAGTCAACAAACCAATGCCAAAGTCCTATCCAAAAAAGCCCATGACTATTGGGGAGCATCTGAGAAAGAAGAGGATGGAATTAAGGCTGTTACAGTGCGATTTAGCTGATATTTTACGTGTTTCAGAGGATTGTATCACGAACTGGGAGAACAATAAAAGTATACCACAAATCAACTATTATCCGGGCATACAGTTATTTTTAGGTTACTCACCTTTGACTTTTGACGAAAGCAATTTTGGAGGGAAACTAAAGGCTTATCGATGGAAAAATGGATTAAGCCA
Source organism: Pedobacter sp. GW460-11-11-14-TSB4 (assembly GCF_059423705.1). NCBI lineage: Bacteria > Pseudomonadati > Bacteroidota > Sphingobacteriia > Sphingobacteriales > Sphingobacteriaceae > Pedobacter > Pedobacter sp. GW460-11-11-14-TSB4. The sequence continues at coordinate 291,083 of NZ_JBWKYI010000002.1, read as the reverse complement.
TAAGCGGCTTGGTAAAATTTTGGGAGTTAATAGCACGACAATTGGTGCTTGGGAAGCCGGGGAGTCTGTTCCCAAGAAAGAGAACTTGGAGCAGCTCGAGCTGTTGTTGAAAGGAGATGGATTCGGGAGGTAAGATGCTTTTCAGGCCTAGCAGATTTGCCTTTTGGACCAGATGAAAAACTTTGGTGGTAACACAATATCTTTTCAGATTGGTCGTCTTTATAAAGAGAGCGTTAATTTAGATAAACGGGAACAGTCGGGATGATTGTTCCCGTTTCTTTTTAAAAAGTCTTGGGGAAAGATAGGAACGGATGGATGCGATATCCAGTCGTACTATTTGATGAAAGTCCGTTTGATAATACTTTCTACAATCGAGAGTTTTATTCTTGCTTTTTCTTCGGTCGTTGGAATATAAGTTACATTTATCTTATAGGTTTTGGGCGTTTTTTTAGGTCTTTTGATGGTAACTGAATAAGTATGCTGCCCAGGAGTCTTATCTTCCTCCAAGGTTTTGATAAGTTCAGAATTCATAGTGAATAACAGTTCGAGAAGTAAATAGTGGTAGGGACGAATTGGGGAAATATCCTAAGACCTGAAAATCGCGAAAACTTGGAGTTCGATGCTGTGGAAAAGAACAGACAGACCGGACGAATCCAAATCTGCCTGTATCTAAATTAACGCTCTCAGGGTCAAATGTAGACCTTTAACCCAAATAACAAAATGATTTAGCAGAAAAATCAATATTTATTTTGATCGGACGAAAAGTGGAACAGAATTAGACGATAATTCTCTGTTAATCAGTGTTATGAAAAATATCATTTATCTATTCATCTTTTCCATGCTCAGTGCGGGCATCATGCTTTCTGGAATTGCCATGAAAGATTCTGCCCGTAGCGGCATGCTCATGTTGGTGTTATGCCTTGTATTTATTGGCTACCTAAGAAGGGAAGCTAGAAAAAGAAGGCGAAATCGCTTTCCTTTTTAATCAGAGGGCTTATCTGCCTATTTTTCTTTTTGGTGATGAGATACCTTCATCCACTTGTTTATGCGCAATCGCAAGTTCATTGTACTTCTTTTCTGCCAGGTAGGCCAAGATTGTCCATTCATTCATGTTAATGTGCGACCCGTGCCCTTTTTCGTTAATGGATACAGAAGCCTTTTCGAGCTCCTGAACAGAGACTGCTTTAAAAATCTGCTTCTTTAGGTCACTGGCCAGGCCTTCTAGCTTTCGGTTCTTTAGGCATGTATAGTTGAATTTTTCTCTTTTATGTTCATCGGGAAGGATATATAGCAGCTTCAGATCCACATCAAAGGATTCGGCAATCTCCTGAAGGTCTTTTAAAGGAGGTGCAATACGGGATTCAAAATAGACAGCTTCCGTATCGACCAGGATAGCAAGAAACGGAGGAGCATCATAGCCCATTTCATAGAAGTGCTCAAGGACATTGTAAGCGTTTCACCAAGGATTTCAAGTTTGTTCCAACAGGTATTTTCCATTCTCGCCTCCTTTGTAAGCAGATAATAAAGTGGATTTAATTATGTATTTCATCAGTTGGTGTGGGAGATGATCGGTCTTTTGGTAACTCCTTTTCCAGTGCAAATGGATAATTTGCCGTGAGCATCTCGGTTTTGCTTTTGAGCTTTCCCGATTTTGCGTTAACCGAAACCTGCTGCTCAATGGACCAGTTCACCCAGCCATTTTCCTTGGTGTATTTTTCAAGCAGTGGCGAGGGATAGGATGAGAGCAGAAATTTTCCTTTGATCTTGGAAAGAAGAAATAGCAGGGACTCAAAATCCTGCTCCGAATAACCATCATAGTGGCCACAGTTGGAATTGTAGTACGGGGGATCGCAATAGAAAAAACTGTTCTCCGTGTCCCGGCTGCCAATGATATAGAGTGCATCTGCACATTCGATCTGGCAGTTCTGTAGCCTGATAGCCATTTCTTCAACGAAATTCTCCTTTTTGTTCTGGATTCTTTTACTGGTAGTATTGCTCTGTTTATCATAACCCCAGTTGCTATCCAGCTGAGAGCTGAAGCTTTGGGAGGCACTTAGCCAGACGGCCCAGGCCCGCTTGATCTCACTGAACATATCGGGGTTGTTATAGATTACCGAAGCCTTGCGGTATAGGTCACGGCTGTGCAGGCTGATGCGGATTTCCTTTTCCAGGGAAACGAAATCTTCCTTGGCCACCCTATAAAAGTTCATCAGTTCCCTGTTGGTATCGTTGATCACTTCAACTTTTGAGGGTGGTTTTGCAAAGAAGACGGCAGCACCGCCAATGAACGGTTCGCAGTAGAGCACATGTTCAGGAATAACCGATACGATCCTGGAAGCTAGCTTTTGTTTCCCGCCATAATAGCTGATGGGGGTTTTTAATTTTATCTTGCTCATAAAATGGATAAATAATGACTAATGGATATCATCAATTGAAAACTCCACCTGCTCGCCTTCGATGATCAGCACCACCGGACATTTAAGGCCTGGAGTGCCAATGCTGTGTACGGCAAAGACCTGCCCGTCAAGGTGGAAATAAGGGGAGTTCGGACGAAGGTCAAGCATAGCGGTTCCACTACCCCTAATGCGGTCAATTTTTTTAAAAAGTTTGTTCATAGGATTTTTGTTAGGTTATCGGCCTCTACTTCTTGATTGCTGGTTTATATTTTCTGTATCTCCAGCCTGAAATTCGTTACCTGTAAATTTGTGTTCATTAACCTGATGCTGATCAGTTAGCTCGACACGCTGTGCAGGATCTGATTTCAACTCAGCGGTGAAAATCCTATCGTTTTTGATTTGGTTCATCAACAAGTCATATACATCCAGGTTCTTCATCTGAGGATTGGCCGAGATGATCACTGGAGTTATCCTGCCCTCAATTTCCATGGTGAGCCTTGGAAGCATGCCTTTTTCAACTTCAGTAATCAATGAGGGAAGCTCATTTTCTTTTAATCCAGAAATCGGATATTTTTCCAGAACAGAATGAAGGTCAAATCCGTATGCAGGATAGGTTTTAGAAACCGGATGTCTGCCGTAGCTATCCAGGACATCTAGATTAAGTTTCATCCAGACCTTTGTTTTTCCAGCAACCGTATTTTCACCTTCTGGCCGTTTCGATGTTTCTTTTTGGAGAGCTGCGCCGAGCAGCAAGCGGTATGCCTGATTTGCCGTAACACGGAGATCTCGCTCCAGGTTGAACTGCTGGCTGCGACTGGTGCCATCGTGGGCAGTCAGATAGGCTGTATAATCGTTAAGGTAATAGGTGTCGGTTTCTTTCGCTTTGTTGAAGTCAAGCGTGAATTGTACGATATCCTTTTGTTTTGCGCCATTTCCCAAAGTCAGTGGTGGCTCAAACCGGGTATTAATGCCGACGCTGAATTTCGGTATTTCTTTCGTTATCGCGCTTTCAACGACGTCGTTGAGCTTGGTACCAAATCCCAAATAGTTGAGGGTCTTTTTTAGATATTCTAAATTTGCTTCATTCATAGATCTTTAATTTTATAGGAAGTTTTGTCTCCTGCGGTTACCTTCTTCGAGCTTTACCTTGCTGCTCATCGACAGGGTTACCTTGCACCGCTTCGTTTGCTTTCTCGGTGTTCTTTTCGAGGTCAAATGTTGTGTAATTAGAAAATTCGATGCGCTGTGGCATACCTGAGAGCGGTATTTGCTGAAAAATGTAGTCGTTGCTGATCGTGTTCATGCGCTGATCAAAGACATCGAGGTTTTTCATTTTCGGATTTATAGATAGATAAACCAGTTCAAGCCGGCAGCCAAGTAACATATCCGCTTTTGGCAGCATGCCTTTTTTAAGGGCATTAATCAGTGTAGCCTTGTCATTAGGGTGCTGAAAAAAGATTGGGTATTTGTCAACAACGTTGTGGACAGAGAATCCATGTGGCGGGTAAAATTTGGAAAGTGGATGCCTGTTTAGAGCAGCAGGAATCTGTAGGTTTAACCGTAACCAGACATCTGTTTTTTCGGGCGGCTTCAGAGTTGACCCCTTTCGCGTCGAAACTTCTTTCAGCACAGAATTTCCCAGTAGAAGGTAGTAGGCATCCTTTGCGGTAACGTAATGGTCGGAATTTATTTCAAATCCCTGTTTGCGCTCAACGCCATTGTGCGTGGATAGTTCGGCCAGGTAGTTAAAAAGCCTATAGTCGCCGGTTTTCTGGGAACGTCCAAAGTTTAAAATGTATTGTACAAAATCTTTTTGCCCCTGGCTGCTGGTTAATTTTACCGGAGGGTCAAAGTAGCTGCAGATGCCCAGCAAAAATGACGGCGTTTGGTTTCTTATCGCACTCTCCATCACTTCGTTCAGCTTATTTCCAAATCCTAATCGATCAAGGGTATTTTTCAGGCCTGTCAAATTATCGTCGTTCATAAATGATTAAAAAAGTGATAACTGATTACCTAGAGATGGCGGCTCGTAGCCGTTTTCCCGGGCGAGGTATTCCCCTATTTCTATCAGCAGATCTTCTAGTGTTGAGTGGGTACTATACCGTAATAGATCGGCATAGAAAAAGTGTGAGCGGTAACCGGTATTGGAAATCACAGGGGAATCCGAGCGAAACTCGGCGTGACATTTAAGCGGTCCTTGCTCAGCCTCTGATTTCTTTTCCGGCCACCAGTAGTGGTAATCCACCTGCACTTCAAAGCCATAGACCTTGATGCCAAGCTGAATGTTCTGCTTGAAATGCTCGGGAATCATCGCTTGCGAGACGGCAGTGGCTGGTTTTCAGCGGAACTGATTTCCCCGCTAGCGAAAGCGGTGTACCTTGGCGGATCGTTTTCCTGCATTGCCATTCGAAAGGCTAGGGTATCAGGAAATAGCTGGGGCTGTCTGGTCAATGGTATATTGCGGATGCCGTGCATGTACACATGCTGAAAAGGACCCGGATCTTCAAAGGTTAGGATCAGTTCACTTCGGTTGGCTACAATGCCCAAGGGCTCGCTGGCACGATGTTGGAACTTGGTGCCGTCCCCTAAATCCACCAACAAGCCCCGCCTAAACTGATAGTCCTGCGGCTCGGTGAGCGTAATGCCGTTGATAGCAATCGGTGCGGCCACCTGCAAGGGGTCATAGGCAATAAATGATCTGGTCTGCGGGTCATATTCAATAACGGCTTCATATTCCTGCCTACTGTTTTTGTTGTAAACTTTGTGGATGTTGGCAGCTGTACCGTCCATCAAAGGATCTGCGTCATATCCCTGAAGCAGCGGATGCTGCTGCGGGCTGCGGAAGATGGGATGAAGCGAGAGGGAGAGCTTGCCTTCACGGTTAGTTTCCAGTGATAGCTTTAGGTCTATCTTTTCCAGTTTCAGGCCATTGGCCTCAAGGTTCCTTAAGGTGATCAGCCCGGTTCGTCGCCCCAGCAAAAGTGCATTCAGGTCTACCGGATCTAGTTGAATATGGTTTTCGAAAACCAGGCCGAGGCGCTGAAATTCGGAAATGGGCAGCTGGTGAGGTTCAAATAAAGTTTTCATAAAAAGGGTTTAAAGTTGAGGTTCATTCAGTAGTGCAGAGGTTGGTCAGTCCCAATAAAAAAGCAAGGGGATTTACATAGCTGCCGTAAACGCTTACGGCAAAGTGCAGGTGTTCGCCAGTGGAACGGCCGGTACTTCCGGTGATACCGATAAAAGTTCCGGCCTGCACGGATTCTCCTGGAAAAATAGCAACCATTCGCAGGTGCCCATAAACGGTACGGATTTCCCCGTGGTCAATCTTTACGAAATTGCCAAGGATCGGATCATATCCACAGGAGGAAACCTTTCCGGAAAGCACCGCCATTACCGGCTCGCACCTTGCCGAAAGGTCTATGCCCCGGTGAAAATCCGTTTGTTTGGTAATGGGATGTATCCGTGTACCGTAATTGCTGGTCAGTTTCAAATGGTTCAGGGGCAATGAATAGTCCGTTTGGCACGTAGCCTTAAGGCAAAATATCATCAGCAATCCCAAAAAGCCTAGCTTTTTGGTCATCTGCCAATGCTCGCGTGCTGGGTCTGCTGCTGCGCCTGAGCGATCTGCTGGCTAAGTTTTGATTCCAGCGAAGTCATGCTGCTCTCCATTATCCGCTCGCTGCTGATGGCCATTTCCATGGCCTGCATCATGTACTTATGTTCGGGCCTGTTGTCCTGGATCATATTGATCAGCAGCATTTTTTTAAAGACTTCCGGACCTAGTTCCTTTGCATTGACCATCGCATCTTTGAACAGCTCATTTTTGTCCTTTAGCACCAGTAGCGCATCAGATGAATAATGGCCAAGTTCCGTGCTTCCAAACCCGACACTGATGGTATCGGTCTTCAGATCGGCGGCGACCACCATACCAATCTGGCCCTGCCTAGATACAGGGTCTTGGGTGAGATCAGGATGTACCGCTACAAGGGTACCTGTTAGTTCCTCCATGATGTTGAATTAAAATTTAAAAATGAATTGTTTATTGTGTGGCCTTCATTGAGGCCTTCGCTGCGGCTGGTTTTGCAGGTGCCTGGGGCAAATTGAAGGATGCAACCATAGCGGCCACGTCCGCAGTGATCTTAAAAAAATGCTCACGGAGAATGGCTTCCTTGTTTCCACCAAAATCATAATAGATCGGGAGCTCCGGATAATTTTCCTTTTCAATCTCAATGGCCTTCATGTCCAGGTTCACCCTGCAATTTATGGCAGAAGTCTCAAATTCCCCGCTGTACTCTTTCACCGCATCAGATGCCAGTACGCCTACCAGTTCACCTGTTCGGAGCGAAGCTATCTTTCCGGCCGGGATCAACGGCTCTAGTTTTTCGCTCAGCGAGAGCGAGGTCTTACTGCGGTCGATGGACAGGCTTTCGCTCTGCTGTTTCACCTTTCCAAAAAGCCTTTCCAGCCACTCCAATGTTTCCTTGTTTCTCACAGCTCCCGAGAGCACATTGCCCACTACCGCTGTTATGGTGTTTGCCGTATCCTTTCCGTACTGCTGCTGGAACTGCGGGATCTCCTGAAGGCCCATTAGAACGGCCACCTTATTGCTCCTGGCCGTTGCGATCAGGTTTTCGATCCGGTGGACAAATAGGGTCGGCAGCTCATCGATGATCAGCGCAGAAGGTAGGTTCCCCTTAGAGTTGATGAGCCTAGTTAGCCGGTTTAGCACCACAGAATAACATGCCGAGTTGATGTTCTGGGTGTTTGGATCATTGGCCAGTACCAGAATGGACGGGTTTTCGGGCCTAGAGATCTTAAGGTCAAAGTCATCGCCGGAGAACACCCAGAAAGTTTCCTTTGTGGCAAGGCGCGAGATGAAAATCTTCAGCGTTCCCACTTGTCCCTCTAGCTGGTCAAAGGCCTTGGCCTTATAAGCGGTGTAGAATGGTGACAGAAGGGAAGTGAGTTCCTTATTGGTAAACAGTACCCCAAAAATCTCATCATAGCTGCAGTTCAAAAACGATAGCACATGGGCAAAAGTTGAATACCTGCCGCTCTGGTGCTGGGCAAAAAAGTAGATGCACGAGGCCAAGAAATTCACCGCACTTTGGGTAAAGAACTGGTCACTGCCCCCGGATTTATCTCCCTTTTTCAGCGCTTCGACCAGCGCTTCTGCAGTTTCCGAAGCATCGGCCAGCGTACGGATATAATCGGGCCTGAGCACATTTATCCGCCTTGACCTTTCCACTTTCGTTAAGTTGATGACGTGGAAATCATGGTCTTTGCAATTGCCTTTCTTTTTGGCAAGCAGGTAGTGGTAGTAGGCCACTTCGGCAAGGTCATGGAACTTGAAATCATACAGGCAGATGCAGAACTCCTTGGCCAGTAGCTGGCGGATAAAGGGCATCACCACGCCAAAGGATTTTCCCGAGCCCGGGTTTCCGATCAGCAGCGTGCCTCGAAAAACGTTCTCTATATTGATGAAGCCCCTATGCACCTTGCCCCTAAAATAAAAAAGCGAGGGGATGTTGACGCTGCTAGGGGAATCAATTGGCTTGGTTGCCTGCATGAACGATTCTCCCTCCACGTTCCATTTGTCCTTTCCCAGTTTGCTCCTGATCACCTTGGAGATATTGTCCAGAGAAATGTGGACCAGTAGTGTTCCCAAAAAAGAGCCCAGAACATAGATAATATTGTCCCAAGTGGTCATGGGGAGGATTTCCTTTCCTTTAGAACCTAGAAAATAGGTGCTGCCGAAAAGCGAGATCAATCCCAAGACCAAAGGGAATACAATGGACTTTCGGATATCGATATCCTTGTTTTTTCTGCTGAGCGTACCGATTGAAGTCAGGCACAATAGCAACAAAAGAAAGCTCTTACTAAAAAACGGATCCTGGTACATCGGCAGCCTGGCAAGTCTAGCCATAAACCTTGAAAATCCGATCCGCTCGGCTTGGGGGATGCTGCCTATCTTGGTGCCATATACAAACACTAAAAAATCTAGGAACAGGGAGAAGTAGACAAAAAACTGGAGAAAGCGGTGAAAGCGCTGCTGTTCCCTTGTTTCTTCCATAAGCTAGAATGTGTCGGCCCTTAAAATGTCTTTGTAAGGAACCTGCAGTACCAGATTGCGCCCGGAAACCTGTTTTTCTTTTAACGAAATGCTCAGCAGCTTGTTCTCCGGGTAGCTCAGTTTTTTTAGCACGTAGATATTGCGGAAGTTCTTTTTAAAACGGTCCCTCTGGTAGAGCTGGAAAACCGGTTCCACAGTTATCGACTGTACATTGGTCGCCTTGGTAATCTTTTTATCATCGATGCTAAAAGAGAGCGCATCGATGTCAAAGGGCAGATTGGTCGAGTTTTCAAGGTTCAGGTCAAAAAAAATGTAATCGCCAGCGGTGAACAGCTGTTTTAGTGAAACCGAGATCCCGTACTTTTCTTCCTTTCTCAAAGCCAAGACATTTCGGTTTTTGAGCAAGGAAAGCGCATGGGATTTCAGGTCGGCCATCGGCATTTCAGTGCCCGCTACAACCGGTCTACAGTGGCCTGGCAAAATATCTACAACAGTAGGTTTACCAGAGCTTTCCCATGTGGGCAGAAAATAGATGCGATACTGGGCGATGAAGGTTTCCCCCACAATGGTGAGAATGCCTGCGTCGGCATTGTTTACGATCCTGGATGCCGAATCGGTAGAAATCTTTACGCGCAGGATATTCTTTAGCGGCAGATCTCCCTTTAGTGCAGCGGTAGAAATATCCACATAGGAGATGTTTTCAGGGGAAACAAAATGCAGCGTCGCATTTCTGGACAGGCCGATGAGCGGAAGCGTGTCGGTCCCCTGCGCCAGCGTGCCAAGATAATAGAAGCAGGTTAAAAGGATCAGCAGGTATTTTTTCATAATATTTCTTTATTGCAATTGGTTCTGTTTTGATTTGAGTTCATTGGGGTCTATCAAATAGACCATGGTATTGTACTTGAGCTTGGCCTTATTGGAACGGATCAGTTTGTTTACCGCGGTAGTAGTGGACTGGAACATCTTGCCCAGTACCCCCATCACCAATTGGTTATTGTTTTCCGATTGTTCGAGGTTGATCCCAGAAACCGAAGAGCCGCCAAGGTCTCTGGTAAATTCCCGAAAGGCAGACGCGGGAACATAAATGCCTGGCAGGCCGTCGTTGTCGTAGATGTCCAGTTTTACCGGAAAAATCTCTCCGGAAACAAACACGCTGTTCACCGAAAGCAGCACGCGCTGGCCAGAGAATCCGGAGATCACCGCATATAGGAACATACCCTTATTGACCAGTCTTTTACCGATGAGCATATCGTCCAGTAGCCTGATGCGGAGCCTAGAGGCCGAGAATCCGGTAATGTCCTGATCGATCACCGCAGACAGCGGGGTTTGGAATTTTTCCGGCATCACGGTGTTAAAGGCGCCGTCCCCATTTTCTGCTTTTCTCACCGCCAGTGGTTTAACAGGTGGAGATATGGCTTTTAGCGAGGCCAAACGTTCCCTTTCTTTTTTTGCCCTGAACTCTGGGTCATTCGCCTTTCCCATGCTGTCTACCAGTGCCATTTGTTGACGGAATAACTGCATGGGATCTGACTGCGTTTGCAGTGGCAGTTTTTCCCTTTTCGGATTCTGGGGGGCATTTAACTTGGAAAGCGCCAGTGCCAATGCCCTGTCCTGGTCAAGTTTGGAATAGGATGCGCGGCTAGGGATTTTGGTAGACTGAGTTTGTCTTGCTGCGGTATTACCGGCCACGGGAGAAAACCTCCGCTTCATGGCCTCATCAATGGAATCCAGCATACGTTTTTCGCGTTCATTGTAAAGGCTTCCCGGAGTGGTGACGGTCAGGTTCTCTTCAGCTATGCCCCCCACAGCAGTATAGCCATCACCCTTTTTGAACTTGTCCCTAAAGGCGTCGAGCTTATCCGATAGGCCCTCTTTCTGGACTTTTTCAGAGACCTGGGCAATCTGGGTCTGAAGGGAATCTCCTCCGGCCACTTTTACCGTTTCCTTACCCGGCCCAGATTTATAGGCGTAAAAAAGGAGACAGATAAAGGGCAAAAGTACCAGTGGCAGTACATACCTTGGTTTTTTAACATCTATTTTCATCTTTATTTTTTGCTTGAGGTTAATTGCCTGATTTCATTTAGCATCATTGAAAAGCGGATGCTGTCCGCTCTGGTAAGCGAATCCTTTTTCGATAGTGCCTGAAGTTCGGTCTGCAGCGCCATTATCCGCTGGAGCTTGTCGATGGTCGATCCTATATTTCCCGCACTGGAGCCTGCCACCTTTACGGGGCTAACTACGTTTTTGGTGTAGACCGGGTCTTCCAGTCGCATGATGCTAAAGCAGAGCACCATGGATCCGGCCATCAAAAAAACCATCAGGGCATATATCTTTTTGGGATGCCGCTGGCAGAGACAGCGAAAGCGACATCCTAGCACAGACAGTCTAGAGCCAAATGCCTCCATCATCGCTGCCCCAAGTCCTGTGGCAGGGTTTTTAGAATGAATTTTTCTGAACATTTTCTTTGTCTTTATTTTCTAGGGTTTTCCATCTGGTGATCAGCACCGCATGGGGATTGTTTTCGCTCCGCTGTTCCAGGTCCTGCAGATAGCCTTCGGTCACCAGCGAACGGGTAACAACAGAGCTCCTGCGGTCTATCTTCTGGGTGCCGTAATAGCGGAAATATTTCCGGTGCTCATCCAGGAAAATAGAATCAGTGCGGATGGTCAGCACGGCAGAAGAAGAAAGGATGGAGCTGAAAAAACTGCGTTCCTTTAAGTTCGCGTATTGCATCGCGCCACTTTCATCAACTAGGTACATGGCCTGCTTCATCTGGTATTCGATGAACTTTTCATCAGGAGTAAGCGAAAAGAACAGCGAATGGAACCGTGCGATATCGGCCTTATATTCCGCGGCCCTGTTCACCATGATATCGGTCTGTTTAGCAGCCACCGGAATCTGTCCATCGGATAAAATGTAGATGCTCTTTCGCGCCTCGCTTACCTGCCTGAAGGCAAAAAACGAAACGGTCGCGCTGATGGAAAAAGAGAGCAGGAAACTGGCCAGGCACAGAAAACTGGCCAGGCGGATCTTGGATTCAATGTTTTTGATGATCATCTAATGTCCTCCCCCCATTGCCCCAGCTGCCATTCTTCCCATAGTCGACGCGCCACGTCCCATTGAACTTGCGGCAGAACTGATACCCGAGGTGGAAACAATCCAGGTGGAAATGCTCGGAACGGTCAGCATCGTAAGGGCCCCGATGACAAAGGTGCCCACGACGATCCCAAAGGAAAGTAGCCCATTACCTGCGAATACGCTTAGTTTTTCCATGTCCGCGCCCGAGGTTCCCACCAGTTCCTGATAACGGGTAATCTCGGCCTCCATCGCATAATGCTGAAATAACGAGGCCACGTACATCACAAGGTAAGCGATGCCCGAATACAGGTTTACCGAAATAAACCGGGCAATCCAGGTAGTAAAGGAATCCCTGAATGCGGGAAGGATACTCACCGCCACCGAAAACGGACCTAGGATAATCAGTATCGTAGAAAAGATGATCTGGATGATAAATATTACGTACACCGCAATCCGCAGTATCCAGATCGCAAGGGTTTCTACCAAAGAAGTGGCCAGTAGCTGGAGCCCAACCTGCAGGCGGTTGCGCATTTCGACAATGGGGTTCCATACCTCGCTAAAGCCTTCCTTTACAGAAGATTTTACCGACTCCCAAGCGTTTTCGTACCAGGTATCGGCTTCCTGTTTGGCCGTTTCGGTCTGCGCCTGAACGGTCAGCAACTGGTCGGCCAGTTCCACCATCAGCTTTGCCCTTTGGATGCGCAGGTCATTGACCACCGTCTGGCTACCGTCGAACATCGCCTCGGTCTTTGCCGCAACTAGGTCCGTCGGATACGCCACCACCCGGGTAAAGGTCGGCCACCATAAGATTACCATCACCAGCGCAAAGGGACGCAGTAGCGGCATGACCTCCAGTTTCTTGTCGCCAGAGATCATCTCATAGCTTTTGATCGCAAAGAAAATGAGCATAAAAATCGCGCAAAGCGCCTGCGCATCGGCAATGAAGGCATCGTAATGCGTCCATATTGTGTTCTTCATTTCCTTTAAAAAGTGCATCGTGCCTTCCTCGTAGACCCCATTTCCCTGAAGGAAATTAAAGGTATCCCGAAACGAATCGGGAACATCAACGGGAGCAGATTGCACAAAAAAGCCGGCAGTGCCGGCGAATAGCTTATCTAGCATAACAGAATAAAATTTAGAGTTTGGATGCCTTTAGGATATCTTCGGCAATCTGCTTGTCGGTCTTTTTGCCCGAAGACTGCTTTAGCGGCACATTGTTTTTCTTTACCGCCTGGTTTTTATCGCGCAAAGAAAGGTAAAGCTTTGCCCTTTGTTTTTTGTCCTCCCAGGTGGCCTTTAGTTTTCGGTATTCTTCTAGCATCCGGTGATAGGCCAATATCCTGGAACCCCTGTCCATAGTAGTATTCCGTGCAGCCTGCAGGCGTTCCAAAAGCGCATGGGATTCTTCAACGAACCAGCCATAGGCGCCAGAAGAGACCAGGTAATCTTTTTCCCTTGGGCTTAGCCCGGCTAGAACCTGCGAATCCTCATTAGAGATCAGCGGCTCAAACTCCCTGCTATAGAACAGGATCCAAAGAGGGTCTACCGAAGAAACAGCCCCTGCGTAGTTCAGCAATTCTGTTGTAGCAAGGCCCCTGATCGTATCGGCCTGAAGTTTATAGGCATTATCAGTAGACTGCATGGCAGCGACTAGCGCCAGCCGCTGGGTCTGGGGACCTATAGGCCCCAAGGGACGCAGGTCAGTATCTGGATAATTGGGATGCAGTGCCCAGGTGATCCAGTACTCCGGGTTGAGCCATAAAAAGCCAGGGGTCGGGGTAAAAAGGTCTTCGTCCCACTGTTTGAACACCATGCGTTCCTGCTGGTGGGTGATATGTTTGTCGCGGATCTTCTTTTGGGAAAAGACCGGAACGGCCAGTGGCAATAGCGCCAGGAGCAAAAGCAGTTTTTTCATAAGGTTTAGTTTTTAAGTAGATTGTACTTTCTGATAATCTCGTCCACCAGCCATTTATCCTGGTTGATATAAAAACGAAATGGATTGGCCGTTTTTAGAATGCCATTTACCCGCGCCCAGTACATGGATTTTTTCATGCTGAATACCAGTGCCCGCATGACGCGGAGCTCCAGGGCAATCTTTTTCAATAGCGCATCGCGCTTTTCAAAATCCATCAGCACATTTTCTCCCTCCTTTAGCACAAATGAGGAAACTTCCGTAGCAAGCCTTACGCCCCTGTCCTTGAGCTGCCTTGCTACATCTTCGGCAAAAAGCAAAAGCGCAGGGTTGTCCCTAGCCATTTGGACCAGTTCGTTGCTTTCACTAAATATATCATCACAGATTTCCCCAATCTGCCTTACCGCAATGGCATGGCGTAGCGCTCCGTCCACCTGCGCAAGGGAGCTTAAGATCATGTTCTGCACGAGCACAACAGAAGAAAGGTTGACGTTGATATCGTTCAGCCGGTTGTTGATGGTATTCAGGTAGGAGTTGTGGGTATTTTCAGCGGCCAGTCTTACCGCTCCGTTTTCGTTCACGATGTTAAAATGGTTCCTGTCAAAAACTACCCGCTGGCCAAAGCCTGAAATTGCCAAGGCCAGTAGAAAAGGTAAAATAATGTTCTTCATCATTGGCCAAGTTGTTTTGCGCGTTCCATGATCTTATCGATAATCGCTTTGTCCTGGTTGATAAACCCTGAAAAAGGGTTAAGCGAATCCATCGCCTTTTTTCTACTGGCATAGGAAAGTGTCGATGCAAGTCCCCTTGATGCTCCTGAAATGGCCCTAAGTTCAGTTACCACAAATGAGAACAGCATTTTCCTATCAGCAGACTTCATCTGGTTGAGGTCACCCGCTACAAGGGCCAGGCCATACAGGTAGTTCAATAACCTATAGGCACGGTCGCCGATATCCGCTTCGGTTTCAACGGCAAGTGGCAATAACAGCGGCTGGGAACTACAGATGTCAAAGATGATTCCCTGTTGCACAATAATGTCCGATACAATCGGGTAAGCTTCTAGTCCAATTTGTGCTGTGGAAATCGCAAGCCCCAAAGTCTTAAAACGGCTCTGGATATCTCTGTACTTTTCCTTTAGCCTGGTGAGCGCAGTTTTGTTTACCGATTCGTTAGTTGTCGTCAGGCCCTGGTTGGTCCGTGCCTCCGCCTGCCTCTGGTGTTCGGATTTGCTTTCGGCAACAAGTTGGTGCAGTAGCTCAACGTTCAACTGCGCTGCTGAGGGAAATACTAATCCCAACAGCAGCAGTATCATAAGCAATCTTCTCATGGTTTAAGCATTTTCATGTTCCTGATGATATCATCTGCAATGCGCTTATCGATATTGATAAACCCTGAGTAGGGATTCAGCGAATTCCAAAATCCCCTTTGCTGCGCCCAGTACATGCAGCGGTACATCCCGTATGCGACCCCTTGCAGTATGGTCAGTTCGGTCACGATCCGGTTCAACAGTTTTGCCCGCTCGCCCGAGTCCATCAGCGCCTCCTTTCCACTTTTCAGCACAAAAGAGCTTACCTCTACTGCCAGATTGGTGGCCCTTGATTTGAATTCACGCGCACCGCCCTCTGCAAAAAGCAATAGCGCTGGGTTCTGCTGGGCAATGCCAATGGCCTTGTTCACGTCGGTTACTATATCTTCAGAAATCTCATAGATATCCTGAACGGCAAGTAGCGAGCGCATGATCCCAGAAACCTCAGAAAGCCCCTTATAGATGGTAGCCTGAAGGTCGTTTACGATCACCAGTTGCCCGGTCACCGCCAGTTGTCCGCGCTGTATCAGCGTGAGGTTGTCATTGGTTTTGTTCAGTTGCCCGTTGATCACAGAGGAATGTACCGCCATGGCCCCAGCTGTTGTGGGATCCACGTAAATCTGTCCGCGGCAGATGCCTTGCGCTAAAACGAGCGCTAACATAATGATCAGTCTGTACATAATAATTATTGAATGTTAAGTTTTGAGTTTACCTGTGCAACGAACGCGGGCAGGCTGAGGCCGGAAGCTTCTAGGTCTTTTACCATAGCCGAAATGGCATCAAAATAGTTGCCCAGCCTTTCCACATAGGTTTCCAGTGCATTTTTTTCCGGCTTTTCGGTAGTGAAGGCAAGGTGGTGGTACATGCTCACTTCTACGCCATATACCTCACCAACCGTTCCCCTTCGGATATAGAACTCATTGAACCTGGAGCGGCCTTCCCGGTTATCCAGCCGATTGATGGTGAGGATCTTGCGCAACTCGATGTCGCTGATCGAAAGCAGTTCGGCAACCTTTCTAAGGTCGGCCTCCTTCTGCTGGAGCAGGATGACGGTATCAGAATTATTGATGATACTGTCCTTTATAATGGGATTTCCCATAATGTCGCCAACTTCCTGGGTGACCTCAATGATCTCTCCCCAGAATTTCCTTACCGTTTTGTTCAGGTACAATAGAAAATGGCTCATCAGCGGCGAAGAGATTGCACGCCAGGCTTCTTCCAAGATCAGCGCCTTGCGGCGGCTGGTACGATGGCGCATCTTCTGGATAAATAGATCCATGATAATGAGCGTAACGATGGGAAAAAGCACCTTGTTTTCCTGCACCGCGTCGATTTCATAGACAATGAAAGGTTCGCTGAAAAGCGACTGGTCGGCTGCGTCGTTCAAAATGGTATCAAATTCTCCGCCCCGGTAGAACTTTTTCAGTACGAAGCGGAATTCTTCCAGGTCAAACGGAATCTGCTCCTGCTGCTTGATATCCGGGATCTTTTTCAATGCAAATTCATAAAACGAGTTAAAGTCGAGCTGTTCCACACTTGGCAAGGGCTGCCCGAAATAATCCCCATAGTAGGCCGAAATCACCTGCGCGATCACGTCGCGTTCAATCGTACTCACGCTGCCATCGGCCCCCTTCCATAACAGGCAGATCAGGGTAATCAGAAAATCCTTTTTTTCAATGTTGTATTCGGATTCCTCGATAGAAAAGGGATTCATCGTGATCGGCTTTTCTTCCGAATAGGTGATGTACTTTCCGCCATAGGTACCGCAAAGACCGGAGTAGGAATGACCAACATCTACAATCACCACGTCCATATTGTAGCCAAGGTACTGCTGGACAATGTTATTAACGCAATAGCTCTTTCCCGTTCCCGACCCGCCTAAAATGAAGCGGTTTCTATTTTTTAGCCGTCCGGTCTGCATGGGCAGATCGGAGATATCAATGGCAACCGGAGTACCCTGGCGGTCGGTGAAGTACAGCAGGAAATCCGAGGGATCGTCGGTGATCAGCGATTCCTTGAAGAAAAAGCACAGTGCAGCATCGGCGGTAGTCAAAAACCAGTCGTACTTCTTCAGCTCTATCCCGTTTCCCGGCATTGCGCAGCGGAACAGTTCAAGCTGGTTATAGGCGTTTCTAGAAGGGATAATGCCCTGCTGGAAAAGCGATGCTTCGATGAAGTTTACCGCCTTGCCGATCTTTTCCCTGTCGGCTGCAACAATAATGGAGTAATGCGCATGAACCAACAGCTGGTTATCCCTGGCCACGTCCGAGAGCAGCCGGTCGATATCCTCTACGCATAACAGGTTCGCTGGATCTGGAATCCCAGAATGGCGTTTGCGCTTGAGCGTCAGTTTTTGCAGAGTCATCTGCTGCGCGGGGATTTCGATCAGCTGGTTATAAATGATTGAGCTGTAACCGGGCACGTTGAACAAAAAAGTGAGGTTATCGGCTGGAAAATCCTTTACCCCCTTGATATCCTGCCTAAAGGTAAATGGGGCTACCTTTTCCGGAAGGTCAATGGAATCGGTATTGATCAGGCTGATGCATTTAACTGCCCTGGGGCCAATGAACAGTTGTTCATCGCTGCAGCGCAGGTTATCAAGCGCTAGGCTGGGACTTGCAAACTCCATCCCAAGGATCCTTGTCACATAGTGGTTGATTTCGGTTTCCTCGAGGTATATTGGACGAAGTCCAGCGCCAGTGAACAGGTCAAAAAGCTTTTCGATGCAATGGGCAAAATCCGCAAGTATCTTTTTATCATAGGTGTAAAAGGCCTTGCGCTTTACCTGGCGGGTCACCACAAAGTAGGTCCTTAGTTCGGTAAATTCCCTGCCGGAAAAATGTTCATGGTATTTCTTTTGCAAAAATCCCTTTTCCGCTCTTCCCTTGTACTGCTTTCTTATAAATACATCCTGCTTTTGGATGATGTGCCCTTCGCCCAGGATCTTAATGGCGTTGAGCATAATGTTCTGGAACCCTGCATAGCTTTCCCCATCAGCGCAGTACTGCAGCACCGGGTTGGATACCTGCATCACCACCGAAAAATCCCCGCCCGATCCGTACAGCAGCGCGAGGTCCCCGTAACGGTCGATGCCTGCAAAGGGCAGCTCAAATGCTGTTTTCTTTTCTTTTTGCATGGCTTAGCTTTAGGTTAGTGGGATGGATAAATATGCCCCTGCTGCGGGTCTTGTCGTGAAGGCCGTTCTTCTGTTTCTGGAAAGTAAAAAACAGTCCGCCTGCAATAGTGGCGATTGTGATAAAGCCTCCGGCATACATGCCAAATAGTGCGCCCGATAGGCCGCCCAGTACCAGCGCTGCTGCTAGCGAGCCGATCCCATAGTAGATGAATTTTCCCTTGAAACCGCGATATACAAGGGGCAGATCGAGCCCCTTGTATATGGAAAAACTTTGCATCAAACCCCAAAGAACGCCTTGATGAATACCGAAACCAGTACCAAAAAAAGGCAGGAGCCGCCCCAGCCCATGATATCCTTGTTGATATCCTGGTCGCCAGAGTTCCATTTGATGTACACGCGCACGCCCCCTATGATCCCGACAACGGCACCAATGGCAAGGGTGAGCGTGGAAATCGGATCCACGTAACTGGTAAGCGAAGAGGTGGCGGCATTGATGCCGGTCGTACCGCCAGCGGTCTGCGCAAAAGAATGCCCCGCTAAAACCATAGCGAGGCCAAGAGAAAACAGTTTTTTCTGTTTTGCTGTCATAAAATAAATGGTGTTAAAGAATAAAAATTAAAATCAAAGGCCGAACAGCCCTTTTAGAAAAGTGCCCACCAGAGCAAGGAACAGGCAGGAAAAAAACCAGGCCATTACCTGCGCATCGATGTGGTGCCTGCCCGATTGCCAGTTGGTATAGACGCGCAGTCCACCAATCAGCCCCGCAATGGCGCCCAGCACCAGTACCAGGTCAGAAAGCGCAAAGTACCAGTGGCGGACCTCGGAGGAGGCCTGGTAAAAATCCGAGATACCTGGCTGGCCATAGCCAAATAATGGAAGCAGTAGGCTCAGCCATAAGATAAAAAAACAAGTAAAGCGGCGCATAAACCCAGGTGCTAATAGGAAATGGCCTTGGTATATTCGATCAGGTCATCTTTGGCCAGTTCAAACAGCTGCTTCAGGCTCGCCGTCCCGCTGGAAATCAGTCCCGATGAGGTAAAAGGATTTCCACTAGGAGGCTCAGGTTCAACCGCATCACTTGCAACCTGTAAGCCTTCCTTTGCCGGAATGATCAGTTCGGGTTCATCCCCCGTAAAATGCAGCACCCCTTCATCTTCGTGGCTGGGCTTTGGCCGATCTCCAGAGTTCAATAGGTCAAATACCAGGTTCAGCCCATAGTAGGCAAAATAGATCCCGATCAGGATCATCATAAATTCAGTCCAGTTCATAGTTCATTTTCTGTTTTTGTAAGTAGTTCCCTCACGTAGCCGTGCAGCCAGTGGTGGTCGGAAAGAAATTTGGAAAAGGCAAATACAATGACCTTGGTCATATCGATATCGCGGGTAAACTTCAGCTGCTTTAGTAGTTTCATGCTGGCAGGGTCAAGCCTGATCATGATTTTCTGGCTGCCTACCATCCGAAAGGCGGAAATCTGCTCAAAAAAATCGTGGATCTGGCTTTCAGAAACCTCGCCGCCAACAATTTTATTAGGCGAAGATTTCGGTTTCGCAACATGTTCCCGCACCGACTTCTCCGCAGGCTCAGAAGCGACTTCCGCCCTGATTTTTTCCCTGATCTCATCGGCAATCGATCTGATCTTGCTCACCGCAGGTTCCCTTTCATGATGTAGGATTCAAACACCAGGTCAAGCACTGGAATAACTACTGGCAGCAGGGAAAGCGGAATGTGAGAAGTGGTCAGTCGCTGAAAGTCCACCCGGTCACTGATCGCTGGTAATATGGTGCCGAACTTCCTTAGCGCATTGTCCACCTCCAGTTTGGTTTCATATTTCACGGTGGTCTTGATGCGGTTGGGAATGAAAAGCATACCTTTGGTGAGATTTAGCTTGGCACACACCATTGCAAAAAGCAGCGTGGAATCCACCGAAAACTCATCGTAGTTGAAAGGGCAAAGGATCAGGTCCGCAGAAAGGATAACCGGGATCAGACCATCGTCGTCCATTTTTCCCGGCATATCGATAATGATCAGTTCATCCATATTTGCCTTTAGCGTAGAGAAAACAGCGGGATAGATTTTCAGGTCGCAGGGGATGACTTCATACAGTGGCTCGCTTTCCGGGACTTTGGCTTTTTCGGCCTTGGCTGAAATTGAGGCCTGATAGTCCATGTCCAGTACCGTTACCTTTTTCTTTCTTACCAGCGAAAGGTAGTTTGCCAGTAGCAGCGTGAGCGTACTTTTTCCCGCCCCGCCCTTCTGGTTTCCGAGTAGTATGACCATAGTAATTGTGATTAAAATTTGAAAAGCAGCAGATCAGGGAACTCAAATCACACCCTTATCAGCAGGCAGCCTCAATTGATGCGATCGTGCGGAAAATGTCGAGCGCTACCTGCGGAACGATGGCATTGCCGTAGGCCCTTATGCTTTCCTCCCGCCATTTCGGAAAGGTAATTCCGTCCAGTCCAGGGGAAAACCCATCATCTCCGCTACAAAACGCGGACTGAGTTGGCCAGTTTTCCCAGTTGGGAATACCGAATCCCCCAGTTGCGGAAGCGCCCGGTGCAGCCTGCCCAGGAAAGAAGCTGGCGATTCTCCCGCACTGCTCTGACCAGGTTTCAAGGATGCCCTTATCGTAAGGTAGACCAGAAAATCCGTCAGCGAAATCTGCCCGCCATTTCCCTTTTCGTTTCTTCTCGATTTCAGCGGCATGCCCGCCCTGGCCGTCCGGATTGTTGCCTTTATCGAGGTTATCTCCGAGGCCGTCGGCGTGGGCAACAAACCAGACCCGGTTTCTCGCGTGCGGGGCACCAACACCAGCAGCCGGAACACACAGAATGACTGGTGTGCCGTCCTTAAGCTGGGGAAGTAGGTATCCTGCTGCACGGATTTCTGAGATGATACTGGCGATGACCCTTCGCTGCAGTCGGATGATCGTACGGTTTGGTACCTGGTCGAGATCCTCACAAAAAAGCTCGACCTCTTTGATTTCCACCTTAGAAAGACTTCCGGGCTCGAGAATACTGAACAGTCCAGATACGTTTTCAAGAACAATCCATTTGGGCCTTGCTTCCTTAATAATTCGCACAGTCTGCGGGAAGAGGTAGCGGTCATCCTGCGTGCCCTTTCTCCGCCCGGACTGGCTGAAGGGCTGACAGGGAAAGCCTCCGGAGATGATGTCGATTGATCGGTGATACTGAGCTGCGCTGAATTGGAAGATGTCGTCATAATGAGCTGTGTTTGGCCAGTAATAGTGTAATAGTTGTCGGCAGAATGGATGTTTCTCGCAGGAGAAAACATTTTGCCAGCCCACCCAGCTGGCGGCGATATCAAAACCGCCGATCCCGATGAACAGGCTTCCGTGTTTAAGCATAGGCAATGGGTTAAAGGGTGAATGGATATTGGTTAGAATGAAGTGCACAAAGCACCAAGTAGACAAGCAGGTTATAGTGGCAATTAATAAAACGGAATACGCGAAGGTTCGCGCAACAAGCAAATACACATCCGAAAACACCTACCTGGTATTGGTCCGGGCTTTTCTTTTGCGATGGCGGTTCCTGCCCAGAATGGCTTCATCGTCAATGTCATCGGAGATATCAATCGAGAATTCGTTCAGCAAAGGCAAGTATTCCACCACCTCGATGTCCAAATCTTCGCCCAAATTTTCTGATAGATGAATCTCACGTTCTTCGCCCAAGGAAGATGTCGGCAACACGAGATCTGGTTCCAAACTGCGTGCGGCCATTTCGGTGCGCTCGGACAAGCTGCCGTTCTTCTGCGTATTGGCAAAGGCCAGGGTTTCTTTCAGCTGCCTATCAAAGCCAAAGAGTTCATCAAAAACCGATTCCCCGCTCTGCTTGAAAGCCAGCCGGTCAAACTGCCCCATCTTTTTGGAATGTTCGATGTTTTTTCCCCTAGAGGTATTCTGCGGAGAAAGCTTGATCCTATTGCTTATATCTTTTCGGCTTACGATCACCTGAATGTGCATCTGCTCGCCATCCTTTCGTTCGCCACGTTTTTTCTCGCCATTTTTTACTTCCCGGTCAGTGTGGGAATAGTAGCGGTAGTCTTCCAGTTTCCCATACCATAGCAGGTCCTTTCGCCCAGTGATGCCATCGCGCTTAAAGTTTCGGGCATATTCGTCCATTACATTAGAAGTAAACTTTTTGAGTTCTTCTCTAGCGCCATCCCTTCCAAACCGTTCCAGCAGAAAAGCAACCTCCTTTTTGCTCGGTGAGATATTGATGAGAAAGAACTTTGGATCGTTTCTTCCGAGCTTGGCCACATTATCATCGATCCTTCTCATGACCTCATAGGCCGAAATGTCTGAGCGCACTGCATTGAACCAAAGTTCCTGCTTCGCTTTTTTAGCCGTCCGGTTTTCTTTTTCAAGGTAATGTACAAGCGTCACACTGCTACCTTTGTTCTCCGCTTCTTTTTTATCGGTAATACTGATGAACATACATAACGGGTTAGAGCATTCGTACCTGGTCTTTGATCCTGGAGCCAAGTTCCTGTTTTTCCTTTGCCGAAGCCCTTTGCCCCAGAGATTCCCTTGCCAACAAATATTCCTCAAACAAAAATAGGAACTGCGCTTTTAGCACATCGACATCTTTTGTCTTTTTCAATAGCTGCCCGAGCGTTTTTTCCATCACACCAATGGCAGAACCTTGCGACTTCTGTCCGCCGAGCAACAGTGCATTGTGCTTTAAGATTTCCGAATTGAACCGCTCGATGATATCACGCTGGGACCTGGAAACCCTGTCCACCTCCGCCTTGATCGGAACGAGCAACATATTTTCCTGCGCACGGATAAAGCTAATGTACTGCTGGTGGTTTTTCACCAGCGAATTTTTTAGCAGCTCATCGTTTAAGTCGACCGGGTCCTTTTTGCTCTTATAGAAATAATCCACCATCTGGACAAACAGCAATCGCTTGGTTCGGCCAAGCTTTCTGGCAACCTTCTCAAATTTTTCGTCCACTGCAACGGTAAACCTTACCGAGCGGATATTCAGATCTTCCATACCGCCAACTGAAAAAAACGCTTAAATAAATCCAAAGGTTCCCGCACAGGTTCCCGATTTCTCCCCCGACTAGCGCGAAAGCGCGGACAAGTATCCCCGGAGGATACTTGAAATCCCCACAGCAGCGTGTGGGGCAAGCAAAGTAGGGCTCTGCCCAACTTCGGCTTGCTGCATTAAAAAAAAATGCACCTTTTCGCTTAGCGCAGATTCCCCTCGGACGCATATAGAAAAAAGGCGAAGGCCAATCGAACATTAAAAACATAATTTTTAAATCGAAAGGGAATTAGCATATCCAATTCACTTAAAAGGACAACCAACCGAAACGTTACTTTCTTGCCTTGCGATATCTAGACATACCAACGTACCTACATATCTATGCATACAAATATTAATATATATGTATACTCTTAGATAGCTGGCTATGCCAAGGTTAAAAGGCAAGTTTAGATATCCCAATAACTAGATATTCCCATAAACGAATGTCTGGATATCCAGTTATACAGATATCAGGTTATACCAAAACCAAAAATCAACGTCGGGATTGCCCAAAACCTATAGAGGTATTGTGTGCAGTCGGACTGAAAACATTTCCACGCAGAACTGCTAGATCGGCCATCAGTTTTTCGTTGTAATCCTTGTAGCCCAGATAAACTGGGCTGCAATCCTTGGATTGTGGGAGCGCCTGCTTAAAATCGATAGCCGCTTTCAGTCCCGCTTTGTCCATGTCAAAATAGGTTTCGATGTGGTCGAACTTTCGTGCCCTGTTAATCCCAGCCGGCAACAGCGAAAGGGAATTCAGTACGATCACGCTTGGAGAAAGTTCCTCGTGTTCGTATTTCCAGCTGAGGTAATCCATGAAGCCTTCAAATACCACAACAGAATCCTCCCGCCCAGGGACGACGCTCAGCCCCTTGTGCCCAAGGCACCCCTGGAAATATTTGTTACGAACTTCCCAGCCGCCGTTCTCGTTCTGCCACCCGGCAGCGAAGAAGTTTTTCTGGACGCCCTTGTCGTCCCTTACAAAATAATAAAGCTCTTGGATATGGCCTTCGGCCATTGCCCAGATCCCGCGCTGCTGCAGGTAGCCGGTAATCGCATCATTGGTGCCAAGCGACCTGATGTTTTCAATCTTATAGTGCGGCAGCTTTACCGGCAGCCGTTTCCTTTCCCTTGTTCCAATAGCTATAGAATGTGAAGAGTTGATTGTGTTTTCCATAAGTTCTTTGATTTTAGAGAGCGCCCCTACATAGGTTACCGGATGCCAATACGAGATGGCCAGGTCGATCAGGTTTCCGCCCCGAATGCCCGAGCTGTTCGGTCCTCCATGGTCAAACCATACCGAGAGGTTATCGTTTACGCACAGCGATGCCGTTTTCTCTTCCCTTAACATGCTCAAATAAAAATGCTCGTTTCCAGAATACTTTACAGGCTCATGCCCAAGGCGCCTTAAAAAATCCAGAATGGAAATCTCAGAGAGCAGTTCTGCTGCGTCGATATAGGCGGCCATACATTATTAAGTTAAAAAAGTTATCAAATGCAAAAGGGGGCAAACGCCCCCCTTTAAGCTGGCCCTAAACAGCGCGGTATCAACCCGCTGAAAATGGCCTCTATATTTTTCGGAACTTCTCACGTCAGGTCCTACGACCCGGACTCTCGTCTGCCAATGCGCTTTCAGCTCGGGGTTCTCACCTCTGCCTTCGCAAAATTTCCGAAGCTTGTTCGGATAATGTTTCGTTCCCAGATGTCAAAGATCTAACAGATACTGGCAGCAAAATTCCAAAGTAGCGGGAAGGGGGATTGACAACATTTAGGCAGTTAGATATTTTATCCGGGAGATTCTCCGGATCTTGTTTTGGGAACAAAAGGTTTGTAGCGGTCCTTTTCGGTAATCCGCCTGACGATTTCAGCACGCATGGCATCAAGGTAACTGGTATGGCTTTCTGACTTTCGCCTTGAAATCTCAACGAACCTGCGGTAAGCCACGCCCAGATGGATGTTGAAGCTTTCCTCTAGCGCAGAGATGATATCATAGATCTCTGCTTTCCCAAAATCTACCGAGCCCATAAAATAGATCCCGTAGGCAAGTTCCACCAGTTTGATCTTTCCGTCCGTCCAGGTACGTTTCTTTGCAGAACTAAGTTCGCCAAATATTGTACTGGCATCAGATACGTAAGTGGCGCGGAGCCTGGTCACCACAAATTCCTGCAAGCGTTCGTAGGCCATAAACTTGGCGAACAAATAATCCTGGTTGGTGGAAAAGTTCTCGAGCTGAAATATCGGCCGCTCAAAAGCCGGCTCAAAATTGGAGCGCAGAAAATATTCCTCATCCTTTGATATCTCCTGCGCCAGGAAATACTGGTAGACAAACGCGTTCTGGTCAAAAAACCGTTTGATAAATGAAAGCTCCTGCAGGTAGTAGTCCCTTGCCATATGCTCGGTGCCCATAGAAAGCCCCTTTATCACATTGTGCCGTTCCACCAGAAAAATGTACCAGTGGTAGAATTTGGGTTTGATCTCCTTGAAGAACTCGATTTCCTCAGTCCCAAAGAAACCAGACGAAGAAATATGCCGGTGCAGCTGGTGCATCGCTGATGACACGATGCCCAGCGAATTAGAAAATTGTTCGGGAAGTTCATAGATGCCCGCAAGCTCCGATTCCATCGAAGCATACAGTTTCCCGATATAAACTCTGTCCATTACGTATAAAAGGTTTAAACTTGATTGGCAGCAAGTTTAAAACATCAAGTAACAGGCAGTCTTGAATTAACTAAAAAAATAAAAAGCGAAATTATTTATCCTCAAAACCTTCGCTGAAGAATTCTTCGAGGGTCATGTCAAAAACGGAAACGATTTGCAGAATAGAAGAAAGGCGTACATCTTTGCCGGTTTCATATCTTCCCCATTGGCTTCTGTTGATATCATGTTCATAGGCGAACATATCATAACTTGAATAACCTTTGGCAATCCTAAGGGCGCGTACTCTTTCGCCAAACTTCTTGAGGTAGATGTCTGGTGACTTGATATGTTTTTTCTCTGAAAGATCGACTCCTTTAGGCATATTGCAAAACAAATCAACAGCCTTATTATGCACAACCGCACATCATAACCCTTAATATAAGGAACTATTGAATAAATTGTTTTATCTTTGGATAAAATATATTTCTTCAAAGTGGAAGAGTTGCAAAACAGAAAGATAGCCGAACTTAATCTCAGTGAACCATTAAAGGCGGTTCTTATGAATAATGGATACCAAAATTTAAAGCAATTACTTGAACTGTCGCCCGAAGAAATTATGAATATTCCTGGTTTAAATTTGAAGCATCTCAGCGAATACAAAAAATTCCTAATCGAAAATAATCTCCAGTCATCCCAAAAAGATTTTTGAATTTCCGTAAATCCGATTTGAGCTTTCCAGATGTGCAATAAATATCTCATGGAAGATTTAACATTTCGTTAAAGAAAATATATTTATCATTGCTGCAACAAAATTTCTTAAATTAGACTGACGGTAAATTCCGTTAACAGCTTTTATTCGATGTTAATCTATAGTACCCATAAGGACTCCGAACTTTATGACCTGCTCAAGCAGGGAGATAAAAACGCATTTGTGGAAATCTTCGAGAGGTACTATAATTTGCTTATCATTTACGCCGACAAAAAACTGCGCAACAGACAGGAAGCAGAAGATGTCGTTCAGGAGGTTTACGTAAGCCTTTGGAATCGACATGAGTCCATCAATATAGAATCCTCACTAGCTAGTTACCTCTACCGCGCAGTTAGGTATGAAATCCTAGACATCTTCAGCCACCAGAAGGTAGAAGACAAATATCTCCAGTCGCTGGACACCTACGCAAAGAACTTCAGCGAACAAGCCGATTACCGCGTGAGGGAAAAAGAGATCATCGAAATCATTAATAAGCAAATAGATCTACTCCCTACAAAGATGAAGGAAGTATTCCTCCTGTCCCGCAAGGAAAACCTGAGCCATCGGGAAATCGCAGAGGTACTCGGTACAACAGAAGAAAACGTAAGCCGTCATATTACACGCGCCCTTAAGATCCTGCGCACCAAACTTGGGCTGTTCATATTCCTATATATGCTATTTCGCTTCTGAAGCTAAATCATAGCCAGAACAAAGCCATAAGACCAACAAAAAAGGTCAATGATTTGGAATTAAATTTTTTTGATGGTAATTTAAACCACTGAATGTCAATGGATTGAAGTTATTTTAAAATATTTTGTACAGTACTTGTCAAGTTAATCGGCTTAGTTATAAAATGTGGTAAATAGTGACAAGTTGAAATCATTTATTTCCATCAAAATTATATGAAGGACGCATCAAAACTTCTCGAAAAATACCGTAACGGACAGGCAACCGACAAGGAGAAAGAACTGCTCGAACGCTGGGTGCATGAACTTGGCGGGAACGAGCCAGTAATCTATAGCGAAGAAAATCATGAGCAGACTATTGCCCGTGGCCGCGAAGCGCTAAAACCTTATTTGAAGGGAGATAAGAAAACAAGACTTTGGCCAAAAATTGCCGTTGCCGCCTCCATTGCATTAGCAGTTGCCACCGTAGGTTATTTTTACCAGCAGCACAGGAACAAAACCGAACAGCAGTTCGCAGCGAACGACATCGAACCTGGAAGGATCGCTGCTACCCTTACACTTTCCAGCGGAAAGAAAATATATATCGCCGATGCCAGTAAGGGAAAGGTTGCAGAAGAGAGCGGAGTTACAATTACCAAGAACGAACAGGGTGAGCTGGTATACGGGATGGCTGGCGGCGAAAATGGACCAGGCGTGATGCAAACACTTACCACATACAGAGGCGAAACTCAAGCGGTTGTTCTCCCTGATGGTAGCAAGGTGTGGTTAAATGCGCTTTCCTCCTTAAAGTATCCAGCGTCATTTGCCTCATCAAAAGACCGAAGAGTAGAGCTTACTGGAGAAGGATATTTTGAAATTGAAAAGGACGGAGCCCATCCGTTCATAGTTTCAACAGATAAACAGGAAGTAGAAGTTTTGGGAACGCATTTCAATATCAACTCCTATACAGATGAGATGGCCACCAAGACCACTTTATTGGAAGGTTCAGTTAAAGTCTCCATACGAAATGGGAACGGAAATAAAATTTTGGAACCAGGCAAACAATCTACTTTATTAAATAATAAGTTGACAATCTCAGATGTAGACGTTGATGATGAAGTTGCATGGAAGGATGGTTTTTTTGTTTTCAGTAACGAACCGCTTTCCGATATCTTGAAACAGGTTTCTAGATGGTATAACGTAGAAATTGAATATCAGGACGAAAGTCTTAAAACCAAGAAATTCTCGGGCTCAGTGTCTCGATATGCAAAAGTGTCACAAGTCCTAAGAAAACTAGAGTTCACGAAATCTGTGGTCTTTAAGATCAAGGACCAAAAAATAATCGCCGAAAGAAAAGCCAATTAACCAAAGTTAAAACAACAAAACCAAACAAACATGAAAATACATAGAAACTTAGGGCCTTAATCTTAGCAAAGGTTATCTAGATAAAAATAACCGGAAGTGCTCTAACACTCCCGGCCAATATCCTGGGTATACCTAATCAAATGCGTGAAACAACTTATTAAGGACTAAAACCCATTAAACGAATGTACAAAAATTTTACAAAATTTTGGTGCAGCCACTTTTCCTGCATCCGAAGAATGCTAATGATTATGAAGCTGACCACAACAATATTGATTTCTGCTTTGCTTCAAGTAAGTGCAGCCGGAATGGCACAACACCTTACATTAAATAAAAAAAATGTAAGCCTAGCTCAGGTATTTAAAGAAATTCGAAAACAAACAGGTTACTCCATTCTATGGGAGAGTGAGAAATTCGACGCAAACGGAAAAGTTTCGGTTGAATTTAAAAACAGTTCTTTAAAGGAAGTACTAAATTTTATAATAAATTCTGACAAATACTCATATCTAATTGATGAAAAAACTATCGTTATACAACCCAAAGATAAATATGAATTGAACGACCAAATTGTCGTTAGTGGAAAGGTTGTAGATGAGAATGGCTCACCCCTTTCTGGGGCATCCGTTGTATTAAAAGCAAACGGCAAAGGAACTAGTACAACTGTTGATGGGACCTTCACAATGAGTGGAGTTGACGATGGAGCAATTCTTGTGATAAAATATATTGGTTTTGATCCTAAGGAGGTTAAGGCAGCAAGAGAACTTGGAACAATTAAGTTAAACCTTGCAACAAGTGAACTTGACGCTGTGCAAATCCAAGCATATACTACGACTAGCAAAAGATTAAGTTTATCCAACTCTGTTTCGGTTAGGGCGAAAGAAATTGAAGACCAAATTGTAAGCAATCCCCTGCTTGCTTTGCAGGGCAAGGTTGCTGGTATTCAGATTCAGCAAGTCAGTGGCAATGCCGGTGCCACTATAAATGTTAAAATTCAAGGTGTTAGTAGCTTTAGAGGAAATAGTTCGCCTTTTTTTGTTGTCGATGGTGTACCTTATTCATCTACTACGATGGTCGGTACGGGTAATATCAATCTTTGGGGGGAAGCGACACCTACTGCTTTAGGGGTTGCAGGCAACAATGCTGGTATTTCCTATGGCTCGGGCAATCCACTAAGCTTCCTAAACCCAGACGATATTGAGAGCATCGACGTGTTAAAGGATGCTGATGCAACCGCAATCTATGGTTCGAGAGCGGCTAATGGTGCTATTGTAATTACAACTAAGCGAGGCAAACCTGGAACCTTACAAATTGATTTCAGTTCGAGAAATGGATGGAATCAAGCAACTTTTGGTGCTGATTTCTTGAATACCGAACAATACTTAGGAATTAGAAATGAGGCTTACAGAAATTCCAACGCTGTAATATCAGCTACAAATTACGACCTAAACGGTATTTGGGATAAGGAAAAATTTACCGATTGGCAAAAGGAACTTATCAAGACAACGGGCTATGATGACGCGAGTCTAAGTGTATCTGGAGGCACGCTAAATTCTAGCTACCGATTAAATCTTACAGGGAATCGTCAAAATAGTGCATATGCGAGGAATTTTAGGAACGATAATATTGCATTAAGTATTTCTTTAAACACAGCATCTGCAAATCAAAAATTCAAACTAGGTATTGTAGGAAATTATTTAAACGGTTTCAATAACTTACCAAGTCTCAATCAAACTACTGCTGGTTCTTTTTTATATTTACTACCACCCAATGCACCAAACCTTTATAATACAGATGGAACGTTGAATTGGGATATGGATCCAACAGGCACTATTAGTAGATTTAGAAATCCGCTTTCGACCTACCTCACAAATCCATTTGAAGTTAAGACAAATAATTTTACAAGTAATATAACTGCGTCTTACAACATAGTTAATGGACTTGACTTTAAAACAAGCTTTGGTTACAATAGGTTGGATCAACAGGAATTTACCTCTAACCTTGCGGAATCAGTTGCACCCACCGCTAGAAATACTTTCATTAGATCGGGTTCCTATCGGTTCACCAATACAAATAATTATATTATAGAACCACAAATTTTATATAATCACCAATTTTCTGGACACAAACTTAATTTCTTGTTAGGGGCAACCTACAACAAAAGTCAGGGCGAAACTTCTGGTATTACTGGTTCAGGACAGAGTAGTGATTCACAGGTCAAAAATTTGTCTGCATCATCATCTTTTAACCAAACGGGCTCGAGTTTTTATGAATACCGATATAATGCAGGGTTTTTCAGATTAGATTATAATTTTAAAGAGAGATACTTGTTGGGATTGTCAGCCAGACGAGACGGAAGTACACGATTTGGGCCCGATAATCGATTTGCCAACTTCTGGTCCGCCGCAGTAGGTTGGATTGTTTCTGAAGAAACCTTGGTCAAGGAAAAACTCCCGTGGTTAAATTTCTTCAAACTTCGAGCTAATTATGGGCTTACTGGAAGTGATGGTGTCGGAGATTATACATTTATGGATCTCTACTCTGCTAATACATTTTATCTACCTTATCAAAACGTTGTAGGTTTTGCACCTGGGCGGCTATTGAACTCAAAGTTACAGTGGGAAGAAAAGCGATCTTTGAACATTGGGTTCGATGCAAACCTCTTAAACAATCGCGTAACTTTAGGCATAAATTACAATCGAAACAGAAGTAGCAATCTCTTACAATCTCTCAATTTGCCTGTAACCGCTGGATTTGCATCTGTCGACGTAAATTTCGATGCATTAGTTCAAAATACAGGATGGGAATATACGATTGGGGTTAAGCTCTTGGCCGCCAAGGCGTTTAAATGGAATGTAAATGCAAACCTCACTGTTCCAACAAATAAACTTTTAAGTTTGCCAAGCCTTGATAAAGTCAACAGGGTAGCAGGCTTTGGGTATCATATTGGTCTACCGCTTGGCACTACAACAATGAATACCTACATGGGAGTAAATCCTCTCACAGGCCTCGAAGTTTTGGAAGATATCAATGGAAATCCTGTTGCAACAGCAGGTAGCACTGCCAATATGAAAACTACTTTGCGCAATCTTTACACCTCGCCTTTTTATGCGGGATTGCAGAGTTCTTTTGAGTATAAGGGGTTAAGTATGAATTTATCATTTGATTTCAATAAGCAGTTAAAACCACGTTATTTCTTTGTTTCTAGTAGACCAGGGCGTGATGCCTACAATCAGCCTGAAATAGCTTATTCATTAAATAGGTGGGAAAACCCAGGTGACATCGCTGTAATTCAGAAATACTCAACCTTACTTGGGTCAGGTTTGCTTACGCAAACAGAGGCGTTTTACGAAGATGCTACTTACCTAAGATTGACCAATATTGCAATCTCTTGGAATCTTCCAAAAAGTTGGACAGGAATAATAGGTATGAAAAGTAGTCGTATTGGAATAAATGCCCAGAACCTCTTCACCTTATCTAAATACTCTGGACCTGATCCTATTACAGGCCCCTCTGGCGTTATGCCTCCAATGCGAGTAATCGTACTCAATGTACGCGCAAGTTTTTAATCTCAAAAATTTAAAAAATGAAAATAAGAACAGTATTATATATGGGTATATTTTTGGTGATTTCATTATCCTGTAAAAAGCTTGTAGAAATAGCCCCCCCTAGAACTTCGTTAACTGCTGAGGCTGTTTTTTCGAACGATGAAAGTGCTATTGCTGCAGTAAACCAAGTATATGCAAACGCTTCAGGATCAGATCTCCTTCAAGCCAGTTTTCTAGGATTGTCAAGCTTTCCTGGGCTTAGTTCTGATGAATTGATGGTATATCTGCCAAATACTTATACTGCCATGGCCGAGTTTAATCGGAACGCACTTACCGCGTTGACTGCAACTAGTAATGCGAACCAGTTTTGGAATAGGTTCTACTCGACCGAAGTGTATTATAGTAATAGAATTATAGAAGGACTTAGTGAACAAAAAACTTCTGGTGAGGATTCAAATTCAAAATTGAGTGGTAAGGTTAAAAAGCAACTGTTGGGAGAAATGAAGTTTATTAGGGCATTTTCCTATTTTTATCTTGTACAATTGTACGGTGATGTGCCGTTGCTAACCAGTAGTAACTATGCAGTCAATTCCGTGGCCACTCGGACAAGTAAGGAAATAGTTTATCAGCAGATTATTAGTGATTTAAAGTATGCCGTTGATAACCTTTCAGATGCTTATTTACAAAGTGACCTAACGACATCGGTTGCTACAAGCCCTAGGATCAGACCCATAAAATGGGCAGCTAAAGCTTTACTTGCCAGGGTATATATATTCACTGGGAACACTGCAGCTGCTGAGACTGAATCTAAAGAGGTAATAAATAATACAAACCTATATTCTCTCACAACCTTAGAGAATGTTTTTAAGGCAAATAGCAGAGAAGCCATTTGGCAACTGCAACCGGTAGTTACTGGACGGAATACGCAAGAAGCATGGGCATTTATTGCCACCGGGGCTGAATTAATTAATGGAACTAAGGTTTATTACCTAAACAACGCACTTGTTTCGGCCTTTGAGAGCGGAGATCTTCGCCGAAATTCTTGGATAGGTAGCACTATAGCTAACGGTGTTACTTGTTATTACCCGTTTAAATATAAAAGTGCAACATTAAATTCTCCCGTTACCGAATATTCGATGGTACTTAGGGTAGCGGAGCAATATTTAATCTGCGCCGAAGCCTGTGTAAAAAATAATAAAATATCTGAAGGACAAGGGTTTTTAAATGCTATTCGCAACCGCGCAGGATTGGGAAATACTACAGCGAGCACGAAAGATGAGCTTTTGGACGCCATTCTTGCTGAGCGAAGGATAGAATTGTTTAGCGAATTTGGTCATAGATGGTTCGATCTGAAGCGTACAGGGAAAATCGACGATATTATGAGGGTTGCTACGCCTAATAAGGGAGGGCTGGACTGGCAGCCATATCAATCCTTTTATCCAATTATGCCATCACAAATGCTGTTAAACCAGAATATTACTCAGACCCCAGGTTACTAAATGCACATTTATAATAATTATAATGATCATGAAACGAAATTTTAAAATAATGATTTTTTTCCTGCTAACAATATCAATTATGGCTTGTAAAAAAAACGACCCAAATGATATTCCAATAAAACCCTTGGCCGCCTTGACCATTACCAATGTAATTTCACAAGGCAAATTTGTTCGCTTGAACAGTAATGTCATTGATAGTTGTGCTCTAAATAATTACAAGATATTTACGATCGTTGCAGGAAATCCATCTCCAATTAAGGCATTCGCCAGCAGTGCTCCAAATACGCCATATTATCATCAAAGTTTAAATATTGCTCAAGGTGGAATTTATTCCCTATATCTCACTGGAACAAATGCAACCGCGGAAGCAGTATTTGTTAAGGATGACATTCCACCGTATCCTAGTGATGATGTAGTCAATGTAAGATTAGTAAACTTATCTCCGAACGCGGGAGTTATTAATGTGACATTGGCATCAACTCCAAACGTTAACCTTTTCACTAATGTAGCCTATAAACAGGTTACTGACTTTATTACCCTACCCCTTCCTGCCGTCATACCAAGTGGCACAAACGTATTTCAGTTTCGAAATGCCACAGGTACGGTTCTTTTCACGTATACGCTTCCTACCACTGGTACAATTAGCATCGCTTCGTCTAGGCATCGAAATATTACGTTGGCTTTAAAGGGCATATTAGGTGGGAGCGGCACAGACGTTTTGGGAGTAATTGGAGTACCACACTACTAAAAAATCAGCAGAGATAATTTAATGACAGGTAAAATTTGACCTGCCATTAGATACTGCTTTTTTTAATTAATCTATTAATTATGGCAAAATTAAATATCATATTACTTTTATTTCTATTACCAAGCATAGCATCTGCTCAGGGTAAAAATACATATAGTGAGCAGAAAATTCTAAACCAGGAAATCAATAAAGCTATCTATTTAGACGATGCACTTAAACAACCTATAAATGTAGAGCCAAATTGGAAGATAATACAAAAAAGTGTCGCCAAGAAGTATCGTTCTGTTGATGTCCCAAAGTTAATCGTCGGTGCAAAGATTCGTTACTATACTTTAAAAAAAGACTGGATCAATTTTGCGAAAGCCTACCTTACCGATTTGGAGAGATATCACCCAATCGAAAATGTCACGGATCATTTTACACTGGTAGTTGGAATTAATAATGTACTGTATGATAAGATTTTCAAAAACATCACCGATCGTAAAATATTAAAAAGAGCCGCCTTTCAATCAAGAAAGATAGTTGAAAACCCATTTACTCCTAGACCCGGTAGAATCAAAGAGTTAGAGCTTGCGAATCCAATTGACACATACGCCAATCTTTTATACAAAGCGGGCAAAGTTAAATGTGCTATTAAATGGCAAACCAAAGCTGTGGATTACAATGTTAATTTAAAAGAGTTCAGTACGAATCTAGAGAGAATGAGAAGGGGTGAAAAAACATGGTAAATAACATATTTAGGCGTTTACTGGCTGTATCCATATTTGTTTTTACAGTAGGGCTAGAGTTTGCCTTTTCTCAGAATCAAGCCATCGTCGATAGAGCGAGTACAACGAATTGGCCTTCTATGTCAAAAAACGCTTGTATCAGTGCTACAGGAAAATATGTCGCTTATAAAGTTTCAGAATCTGGCACTTCTGTTGGAATTGTCCAAATGGTAAAAAATAACGGTATTAAGTATATCATTCAAGGACCATTTGACCCCATCAAGGCTAGGTTTATTATGGACGAGCATTTTGTATTTCAACAACGTGATTCACTATTTTCACTAAAGTTACCGAAGTTTAAATTGACATTTCTAGCATCTAATGTCCGCTCTATACTTAGTGGGAAGGATTTGAAATTTCAGGTTCAGTCGTCCAACGGGAACATCAGGATTGTTACAATGGATTTAGAAACGAATAAACGCTCGATTTCACAAGAGGTCAAGGATAATCAGACGTTATTAAAATCTGATAAAATGGGTGTCAACTCTATTTGGGTTAAGAGTAAGGCTGGAAAACTGGATTTTATATTCGATGATGAGAAACTACAAAAAGAAAAGCAAATTAAGATCTCATCTCTTAATGACAATTCCCCAAATGGAATTACTTGTTTGACGCTTTTGCAGTTAAACCAGGCAAGCAAACATAGTTTACCGCAGAATAAATCTAAAGTAACGATATGGAGCTATAAAAGCTGGCAAGTTCAGCCTTTTGACAATATTTTAGCAGTAGATGTTCCCTTAAAATATATCGGGCTGATTTTCAACTCGCAAAAAAAAATAAAAATATTAGATGATCGGTTCCGACACGCTAAAAGGATTAATGAAAATTTCTGGCTAATCGGTGAGCGGGAACGCCCTATGAGCAAATTTGCTTTTGGACCACAGCCCTCGACCAACGTTAAGTTTTTTTCTTTGATTTCCAACAAAAATGGCAGTGAAATTCCTCTTGATAGGCTTGACTCTATTTCCAATAAAACAAGTATTCATGTTACACGGGGTGGTAGATTTTTTATTTATTTTGATACGGAACATGGCGATTTCCACAGCTATAACACAAAAACGGGCACTACTGTTAATTTGACCAGTCAAAATGAATTCTTTAAAATGTATGAGGATGATGAGTTCATAAAGCTCTCGTTCCCTTTTATGAAATATAAGGAATTGAAAATATTCAAAGTGCTAAAAAACGATCAACTTATAGTTAAAGATGTGTTTGATGATTTATGGAAGATAGATCCTACTGGTAATGAAGCGCCAATATGTCTAACCTCACATTATGCAAAGAATAATAGGATTAAATTCTCGATACTAGATATAGGCTTAGATGAAGACGTTGATAGAAACAAGATAATAGTATCGGGATATAATTACTCTAGCAAATGTAGAAGTATATTTGAAATCGATTTAACAGCCTCTTCCTTACCCAGAAAAATTATTGTCAAAGATTGCGCTGACATAGAAAAAGTAGTTAAAGCTACTAATGCCGATGTGTGGTTGTTTAGAAAATCTACTGCGGATAAATTTCCAAACTGGTTTGTGAGTGATGGAGTAGTTGTTAAACAGGTTAGCTTCGTTTATCCTGAAAAAGCTTATAACTGGATAACAGTAGAATTGTTAAACTGGAAAAATACAAATGGCGATGAGTTGCAGGGAATTCTGTACAAGCCCCAAAACCTGGATACTAATAGGAAATACCCCGTAATCGTTAACTACTATGGAGAAAAGTCACAAAATCTATTCAAATATATTTCTCCGAAATTGATGCATAGTGCGGATATTGAGATTCCGTGGATGGTAAGTCGCGGATATATTGTTTTTGTTCCAGATATGAAATATCGGGTAGGCGATAGCGGCAAAAGTGCACTAGAATGTTTAGAAACTGGAGTCGATGAGCTACTTACAAGGAAATACGTGGATGAGGGGCGTCTGGGACTTAGCGGGCACAGTTATGGAGGCTGGGAAACTGCTTACTTTGTAACACATTCGAAAAGATACAAAGCAGCACTAATCGGCGCACCTACAATTAATTTTGTCGAACGTGTAAATGATTGGCTTCCAAACAATAATTCCTTTTCGAAAGGAGGACCAAGTAATTGGATTGAAATGGGGCAGCAAAATCTTTTTAAATCCATGTGGGATAGACCTGAGTGGTATATTCAAAACTCGCCAATATTTTACGTTGATAAAGTGACGACCCCAATTTTATTATTACATAATAGACTTGATAATCACGTACCATTCAGCCAAGGGGCTGAGTTTTTTATTGCTCTACAACGGTTAGGTAAACCAGCATGGCTTTTGCAATACGATAAAGAGGACCATCTGGTAGATCGGAATATTGAAAACCAGTGGGACTTAACTACCAGAGTTGTGCAATTCTTCGATCACTACTTGAAAGGTGCATCAGTTCCTTTATGGATGGTGGAAAGCTTGGGAAATACTGGATTGGAACTAGATACACTTGGTCGCACACCTGATAGAAGCCCTTTGATTAGTGCAGCAGAACAAAAACGCATAGAAGAATATTCCAAAATCCCACTAAGTCAAAAGCTGAAAAGAATTAAAGATTAGATGAAACGCCTAGCGCCACATTGGAAATTTGATTTTGATGCAAACGCACTTAATTAAGAAAGATTTAACATATGAAAAAATTAATTTTATTCGCGCTGTTATGCGCATCAACAAATGCATTCGCTCAAAAAGCTAATTTTTCGGGCACTTTTAAAGTTAATGAAGAGAAAGTCAACTGGGGACCTGCTCCCAATTACATTTTGCCTAAGTTCATTAAAGTTGTACAACTGCAGGACAGGTTCATCATTGCAAGAACACCGCTAAACGCAAAAATGCAAGAACAAACGCCTGTTATTGACACTGTTGCATTTGATGGTAAAGTATTCGTTAAAAAGATGCCCAGTGGTAACACAGTGTCAAGCACATTGAAATGGACAAACAGCGAAATATTCATTTTGACTAGAAAATCTACCAACGCTAATGGACAAAGTATAGGAACGACAGTTGAGACCTGGAGCTTAGAAAACGATGGGAAGACGCTATTTGTCAAACGCGATGTCGAGCAAGGGGATATTAAATACACCACAAAGGCATATTTTGAAAAATTTTAGGTCAAAAATATACTTTGTAGCACAACTTTATTGTTGGTTGTGTACAGTTGAGGTAAGTGCTCAAAAAACGCTAATCCGCTCTGAGAAATTCATTATAGAAAAGAACTTTTTTATAGTCTCGGCAGTGGAGAAAGACGTGGGTATATGTGTCCTTTTACCAAAGCCTACTCTCCAGCATAATAATTTAGCTGACTATCTTTTTTCGCTACAATACTGTGCTAAACTAGATAGCCAGTTATTAGTTACATACGATCTAAATAAAGAAATTATCGATCAACTTTTGGATAACGTGATTCGGCCTTCAGGAAATTATAACGTTTATCGCCAATTACCTAACAGAGCTTTGTGGCAAAGCTGTTGGAGGCATTATTTCAATGGGGTCAACTATATCATTTCAGGATATGGACTTACTGGTAGGCTAAGGTATCCCTCAATAGATAGTGCAAATTATCCAATCGGCAGCAAGAACTACCAGTTAAAGATTTCAGGTATGCTAGCTGAGATTACGAATGCTAACGCACCAAAGTATTTCTACGAAGGTCCTTTGGAAGTGGCGCTTGGATTGCTCCGGATTAATGGTAGGGATGAAGCTGCTAGATTCGAACCTCTTGACAAGAAAGAGAATCGGGCAGCCAAAATGCAGGTTAGCAGAATCGGATTTTCAAATTTTGCATTTTCTGCACTTGTGATTCCTGGAGAAGGACCAGACAAATATGGTGAAAGGCTTTCTGATGGGGGAAAAGCAAGATGTGGTTTGGCAGCGGAATGGTACTTCAAAAAGAAGGCCCCTTTTATCATCGTTAGCGGAGGCTATTGCCATCCCTTTAAAACCAGATACTGCGAAGCTTTTGAAATGAAACGTTACCTAATGAAGGTCTTCGGTATACCTGAAAAAGCTATAATTATGGATCCACATGCGAGGCATACAACAACCAATTTTCGCAACGCATGCAGGTATCTGTTAAATTATGGATTTCCAGTTTCTAAGGCCGCCCTCCTGCTAACGACAAAGGATCAGGCAGATTATATAGCTGACCCAAAATTTGAGCTCAGAAACAAACGTGAGCTTGGGTATCTTCCGTATAGAGAGCTTAAAAGGCTTTCAGAAAATGAATTTTCATTTTATCCGGTCGTTGACGCCTTATTCCGAGATCCGCTTGATCCATTAGATCCCTAACCAAACAGAATAAACCAAATATGAAAAAATTAATATGGGCTTTGCTCCTGTTCGCTTATAGCGCTCGAGCGCAACAAATAATTCCCCTCTACCCAGAAGGAAAAATACCATTTGCAAAAGAGAAAACAGAGGTGCCAAAACTTACGGTTTACAGGCCCGTAAAAGAAAAAGCCAAGGGAACAGTGGTCATAGTTTGTTCAGGCGG
The DNA here is from genome assembly GCF_059423705.1 of Pedobacter sp. GW460-11-11-14-TSB4. NCBI lineage: Bacteria > Pseudomonadati > Bacteroidota > Sphingobacteriia > Sphingobacteriales > Sphingobacteriaceae > Pedobacter > Pedobacter sp. GW460-11-11-14-TSB4. The sequence goes on along the minus strand of NZ_JBWKYI010000002.1, from coordinate 251,651 downwards.
TTCCTATGGTGGCAGAGCTAACGGTGTCGAAGGAATACCAGCGGCGAAGAAACTTAGCGAGTCGGGAATTACCGCCATCCTTTTAGATTACCGTGTGCCTTCTGATCTGCGTATGGATCACAAAGAGATAGTGCCCTTGACAGATGCACAGCGTGCTATACAATATGTCAGGGAAAATGCTAAAGAGCTTCAAGTAGATCCAAATAAACTCGGCATTATGGGCTTTTCTGCAGGGGGACATCTCGTTTCTACGGTAGGCGTTAGATATGACAAAACAGAACTTCAAAATCCAAGAAAGACTTCATTGAGACCAGATTTTTTGGTGTTAGTTTATCCAGTCATCAGTTTTGCTGATTCGCTTACCCACCAAGGATCGAGGATGAACCTGATCGGACCGTCGTTTACTTCCGAGCAGATCAAATATTATTCAAATGAACTTCAGGTTACCGAAAATACCCCGCCTACATTTATGACTTCTGGTATGGATGACAAGATAGTTGACGTAAAGAACAGCCTTTATTTCGCGGCAGCTTTGAAGCAGCATCATGTGCCGATGGATATTTTCCTTTATGAAAGAGGAGCCCATGGATATGGTATAAACAATAAAAAAGCGAAGGTGCAGTGGATTGATGACTGCATAAGTTGGATCTTGGAACAAAAATATAAGCCAAAAAAATGACCCGCTTTTTGACATTTTTATTGCTCCTAGCTTCAACTTATGCCCTCGGGCAAACAGCCGAAATCAAGTTGGAATCTAAAACTGATGCACCAGTTATAAGCAGGCATATCTACGGACAGTTTGCAGAACACCTTGGGCGAAGTATCTATGATGGATTTTACCGGAATAGAAAAATCCGTGAGGATATTGTAATGGCCTTAAAAAAAATAAAAGTGCCAAACCTGCGCTGGCCTGGCGGATGTTTCGCTGATGAATACCACTGGCGTGATGGAATCGGAGCGAAAACTTCACGTCCGGTCAGAATAAACACAACATGGGGAATGGTCGAAGAGAACAATTCCTTCGGTACGCACGAGTTCCTAGATCTGTGTGAGCGGATTGGTTGTGAGCCTTACATTGCTGGCAATGTTGGAACTGGAACTCCACAGGAAATGGCAAGCTGGATCGAATACCTGAACTCAGATTCCAAATCAACGTTTGCCGAAGAGCGAAGAAAAAATGGACACCCAAAGCCTTATGGAATTTCATTTTGGGGAGTGGGAAACGAAAGCTGGGGCTGTGGAGGAGATATGACCCCTGAACATTACGTAGGCCTTTATAAGCAATATGCTAGTTTCTGTGAAACCTATCCTGGTGCCCCTAAGCTTAAAAAGATTGTTTCCGGTGCAAATGCCGAGGACTATAACTGGACAGAGGTATGCATGAAAAATATTCACTGGAGCCAAATGTGGGGTCTATCATTGCATTACTATACACTCATCACAGGTCATTGGCCGCCCTCTGGATCTGCAACCTCATTTGGTGAGGACCAGTATTTCGGAGGACTGGCCAATGCCCTAAAAATGGAGGAAGTAGTGAGTAAACATAGCGCCATTATGGATAAATATGACCCCCAAAAAAAGGCGGCATTGCTGGTAGATGAATGGGGAATCTGGACTGCGCAGGAACCTGGGCAGCCGAAGGATTGGCTGTTCCAGCAGAATTCTCTGCGCGATGCGCTAATTGCTGCGTCTACATTGAACATTTTCAATAACCATTCAGACCGTATACGAGTGGCAAATCTGGCGCAAACCGTTAATGTCATCCATTCGGTCATTCTTACCAAGGGAGATCAGATGGTGCTTACCCCTACATACCATGTGTTTGATATGATGAAGGTTCACCAAGATGCAAAACTACTTCCTTTGACTATTTCCTCACCAGATTACAGTTTCGAAGGTAAGTCCCTGAAAGCGGTAAATGCATCTGCATCAACAAAAGATTCAACCATAAACATCACAATGGTGAATATCGATCCTACAAAAGAGATTACTGTGAAGATCGATATACATGGAACAAGTATAAATGGGCAATTGCTTACGGCGCCAAAAATAAATTCGTTCAATGATTTTGGAAAAAGTCCAGAGGTAAAACTGGCACCGTTTGTAGCAGCGAAATTTCAAGATGGAAAGCTTATGGTAGTGTTACCACCTAAAAGCGTAGTCCAGTTAGCGGTTAAATAAAATGAGCGGGATTAAGATTTTTCTGGTAGTACTTTTGGCATTTCTGATCGGAATAGGTTCTGCAGATGCGCAGGATATTTACCATTTCAAGGGTTCGTGGATTACGTCAACAGAAAACATAAACATTGGCCCATCCCCTCTCTTTCGGAAAGAATTTACAACCGCTTCTCGCCTGCATCATTATGGAAACGGAATGCGGCTCAATAAGGCAACGCTGTACATCTGCGGAGTAGGATATCACCATGCTACGCTCAACGGAAAACCAGTTACCAGTGCGGTATTGGAACCTGGATTTACCAGATACGATAAACGGTTGCATTACAGCAAATATGATGTCACCCATCTGGTGCGAACTGGTAAAAACTCTATAGGAGTTGAGCTTGGAAATGGCTGGTTCAATATGCAGAGCAAGACGATCTGGAATTTTGATAAGATCGGTTGGAGAAAATCGCCTAGAGTGATCATGGATCTGGTGCTAGAGTATAATGGTGGCATTCAAAAAGTGATTTCAAGTGACCCATCTTGGAAAACCGGATACGGAGCCAGTCAGTTCAACAGCCTTCCAGCGGGCGAGATATATGATGCTAGAAAAGAGATGCCTGGTTGGAACAAGGTTGGTTTTGATGACAGCGGCTGGAAAGCGGCGTTGCCTGCGATATCACCTGAGGGTATAATGGAACAGGTTTCAATGCCGCCCGTTAAGGTCATCCGTTATATCAAGCCAAAAGATTATAGGGAGTTGTCCGCTGGAGTTTACCTCTACGATATGGGAGAAAATTTTGCGGGCGTAGTTAGGTTAAAGATAAAGGGCAATTCTGGTGACAAAGCAATAATCAAGTACAGTGAGCGGTTGAATCCTGACGGCTCGCTGGACTCGCTACATAATGCCGGGCAGATGATCGGGCCACAATCTGATCCAAAATTTGCTACCGACATTTATATCTTAAGGGGCGGAAATGTGGAAACCTATACCCCGCGGTTTACTTACCATGGATCTCGGTATGTTCAGGTAAAAGTCCAGGGAGAGGTAAAGCTTTCTAAATCCTCTATACTTGGATTGTTCTATAGCACAGATTTTACTACAGCTGGAAGTTTCAAAAGTTCATCCAAAATGCTCAACCAGCTTAATGCGGCAGCGCTTCAAAGCTACCGTTCAAACTATGTGGGCATCCCAACAGATTGTCCGCAAAGGGAAAAAATGGGGTGGCTTGCCGATGCACATGTAGCTTGCGAGATTGGACTTTGGAATTTTGATGCAGCCTCGAGTTACAGAAAGTTTTTGGGAGATATCCGGGATGTGCAGCTTGAAGACGGAAGCCTGCCCGGGGTAGCGCCAACCAAAGGAATTGGATATCATTGGATCGACCCATCGGACAGGGATTTTGGTCCAGCTTGGGGTTCGGCATTACCGCTGATAACCTGGCAAGTATATGTTCACACGGGCGATACAGAAGTGCTAAAGGAAAATTATGAAGCGGTAAAGCGCTACGTAGGTTATTTGGCCGAAAAGGCTAAGGCATCCGGAAATATTTACAGGACAGGATTGGACGATTTCCTTTCGGTGGAAAAAACGCCAAAAGCCTGTACCTCAACAATATTTTTATACCGCGATCTGGTCGTGCTTTCCAAAATGGCTAAAGTGCTGGGATATGTCGAGGCAGCCAGTTATATGAAAATGGCCGACAGCGTAAAGGAGGCATTTAATGATGAGTTTTTCGATCTATCGGCAGGAACCTACAAAGTGAAAACGCTTACTGCACTTAGCGGCGCTTTGGTAAATGGGCTATGTCCCGAGCAATCGATAAAAACAGTTGCGGCGGAGCTTGCAAAAGGCGTGCTTGATAGAGAATTTGTACCTGATTTTGGGGTGCTCGGAACAAAATGGGTCCTGTCGGCACTTAGCGATAACGGTTACCCTGATGAGGCTTTTGCCCTTCTTACTAATCCGAACGCTGGCTGGGGCAAATGGATTACTGGGTGGGCAACTACATTGTACGAGGGATGGGAGCCAAAGGATGAGTCCCTGAACCATGTGTTCTTCGGCGATTTTAATGCATGGTGCTATCGAAGCCTTGTGGGGATAAAACCCAATGAAGATTTCGCAGGTTTTTCCCGGTTTACCATAGCGCCTGTTTTTCCAAAAAATCTTGACTGGGCCAGCGGGACATATAGAAGCCCATTTGGTGAACTCGGGGTTAAATGGAAAAGGGTTCAGCGAGGAGTTGAACTTACTGTAGATATCCCAGAAGGGGCAAAAGCCGAAGTTGGAGTAAAAGAATTTGAAAGACAGCTTACTGCTGGAAAACATAAAATTTTGATAAGATGAAAAAATACTTAATAGTTTTTCTTTTTGTAATAATGGCGAGTTCGGGACTTTTTGCGCAAACAATAGACAATGGAAAAGGCAAAAGAATGGTGAAGCAGACAGGGCCGGTTAGTTGTGCGAGCTACTGCCCTGCGTATGCCATCAAGCAGTTTGAGTTTCGTCAGGCCGAAATGTTGAACCTCTCTATCAAGCAACTTAATTTTAAATCGCAATCCGCCCAGACTTAAACAAAGAAATTATCCTAAATATATGATAATCAGAAATTTAAATTTTTTTGTATGGCTAGTTGTTGGCACTTTAACAACAAGGGCGCAACAGTTGCCTATAAAGCCTACGCGGAACATTGAGTTCGTTGTTACCGAAGGTAGTTGTATGAATGTGAATCCCTCCCCAGATGGAAAGATGCTGGCTTTCGACCTGCTTGGGGATATTTATCTGCTTCCTATCTCAGGAGGAACAGCGATACAGCTCACAAAGGGCGTTGCGCTTCATCTCAATCCGGTATGGTCGCCCGACAGTAAATTCATTGCCTATCAGTGTGATAGCACCGGTACAATGAAAACTCATATTCGCAATATTGAAAATGGAAATATTGAAATCAAGGAAATGGTTTATAAGGACCCATTTCGGCGACTCTCAACTTTGCTCACCAATGTGAAGTTACCAGGTGGGGTGCCAAAAGACGCTAACTGCATTTCCAGTGATGGAAAATGGGTTGCTTGGCAACAGGCAAAACAGAGAAAGGAAAAGGGTATTGGTAAAAAACAGGGAAGAACGAGCCTTTATCTCATGAATACCCAAAGAGGAAAAGAAAAAGTGCTTGTTCAATTTCTTTCAGTACAAGATACGAGTAAGGATTATCGGCAAAATTTTGCGTTTTCAGCCGACAACTCTTCCATCTTCATCGGCTATGGAGGAAAGATACATAAAGTAGAACTTACAGGTGAAGATAAAGTTGTTCCTTTTGAAGCAAGGGTTAGTGTTTCTTGTGGTCCCTTGGCATACCATACATTCAAATTGAAACAGAACGACTTCAACACAAAATATATCCGAAATGCTAGCATTAGTCCCAACGGGAAAAAATTGGTGTTTTCGGCTATGAACAAGATTTACACAATGGAAATACCAAAGGGGACGCCAAAAATTCTAGCCACACAAAATATCAACCAATATCAACCTGTATGGTCGCCAGATGGAAACTGGATTGTATACGTAACCTGGGACGACAAAGATGGAGGATCGCTTTGGTTGACAAATGCAAGGAATGGACAGCAAAAAAAACTGGCAGATATTTCAGGCCAGTATCAAAACCCCTGTTTTTCTCAGGATGGAAAATATATTGCTGTGATCAAGGGTGAGCCTGTTTTGGGTGATCGCGATGATGCCGGCAAAGGAAGCTTATTGCTAATTTCACTGATAGATGGGAAACAAAGAATACTAGACACGGATGTTCAGCTATGGAACAAGCTTTCGTTTTCAAGGAATGGAAAAGCTATTTATTACGTACCTTATATCCCCGGTTCAAAACCTCAGACGCAAGTACTGATAAGCAAATCGCTTGTGTCAGATTCTATTGAAGTGTTGATAACGGATAAGCAACAGAGACCCCGGCATCTTACAGGGTGTTCGCTTTCTCCCGATGGGAACTACTTAATCTATTCACAAGGAGATGATGTAATGCTGCTTAAGGCAAACAAAACTACCACAAAAACCGAGTTATTTGATAATGGCTTGCCAAAAGCAGCGATACGGTTCGCTGCAGGCGTAGACCCGATTTGGAGCAGTGATGGTAAAATGATTTGTTGGGTATTTGCAAATCAATTCCATAGTGCAAGTCTTGCTGAAATAGCTAAGCTTATTCCAGCTAAGGGAATTGTTACTTCAATCGTTAAACCAGAAAAATCACTTGCCGTAAACCTTACTGTGCCTTCAATGATTGGAACGGGCACAATAGCACTGACAAATGCAAAAATCATTACCATGGGTGCTTGGGAGGTTATTGAAAATGGCACATTGGTGATCAAGGATGGAAAGATTCTGACGATTGGAAAACGAGGTAAACCCAATATACCAAAAAACGCTAAAGTTATAGACTTGGCTGGCAAAACCATAATGCCTGGTTTGATCGATCTCCACTGCCATATAGGTGTCCCATCCAATGTGTTCCCCCAACAGAGCTGGATGATGTTGGCGAACTTAGCGTATGGTGTCACAACTGCCCGCGATCCATCCCAAAATTATGACAGCTTTGGCTATGCAGAGTTGTTGAGATCCGGTCACATGCTTGGACCAAGGCTCATCACAGTCGGCCGCGCTGTGCGTATGGCAGAGGGTTCTTATGATGGAACTGTTTCAATGGACAGCCAGTCAGATGTGCAGCATACGATTAACAAAAGAAAACAAATGGGTGGAATATCGATTAAGCAATATGGTTTAAAAACTCGTTTGCAAAGACAATGGACATTACTTGCATCAGATAAAGCAGGTCTAAATATGACCAATGAAGGAGATCGCGATTTAATCGGCCAAATAGCGATGATCAAGGATGGTAGTCCGGGGATAGAACATAACCCGGAATGGGGGGACGTTTATGACGACGTCATCCAGTTTTATGCAAAATCAGAGACCTATTTGACGCCTGCGTTACAAGTGGGATACGGTATCGAACCGGCAAAAGAATTTTTTAAATACAAATATTGGCATGAAGAAGATGTAAAGCTTGAACGTTTCACCTATAGTGACCCTACTCAAACGATTGCTCGTCCAACAACTAACGGTGCAGAGACATTAGAAACGATACGGATGTCGATCCCGAAAGATTCAATTCAGCCAGGTTTTCTATCGACAGCGAAGATCGACTATGGGATATTTAAAAGTGGTGGGAAGATAGGAGTTGGTAGTCATGGAAATAATGAGGGGATTGGGATGCATAATGAGATTTGGGCATTGCAGATGGGTGGAATGAGCAACACGGAAGTGTTGCAGGCAGCTACCATTGTCGGCGCCCAGGCGCTCGGACTTCAGGCAGATTTGGGCAGTTTAGAGCCGGGCAAAATAGCTGACCTATTGATACTTGAAAAAAATCCTTTGGAGGATATACATAACACGAGGGAGATCAGATATGTGATGAAAGACGGAGTGCTCTACGATGGTAACACCTTAGAGACCTTATGGCCCAAAAGACGACCTGCCCCCAAATGGAGATAAGGAGTTACTTTACCCGATTATAAGATTTTAAGGTTAGGACGTCAACCTAAATTGAGAATGTATAATATGCAAATAAGCGGAAGTTTTTTTAGATAGGTTTAGTGACAGCGATTGGAGATTTGGACCTAGAAAATACATTTAGAAGTGTTATGTGTGGCCAAAGGAAAAATGGTTGGGTTCACGCTAACAGAATACATAAATTTTGATCAAATGAAGAAATATATTACAATAATTATCTGCCTGATGCTGCTGGAACAATTGGCACTTGCGCAGCGGTATGAATTAGCACAAGCAAAAAAATGGTATAGCAGACAGGGCTGGTTAGTTGGTGCGAACTACTGCCCTGCGTATGCCATCAACCAGTTAGAGTTCTGGCAGGAGGCCACTTTCGATTTGAAAGCCATTGATCACGAGCTGGCCCTTGCGCAGGCAATTGGTATGAATTCGATGAGGGTATATTTGCACCATCTGGCCTGGCAAGTAGATCCAAATGGCTTTAAGAACCGAATGTCACAATTCTTAGCGGCAGCTAGTAAACATAAGATTAAGATCATATTCGTTTTCTTTGACGACTGCTGGAATGATACATACAAAATAGGCGAGCAGCCAAGCCCCAAGCCTGGAATCCATAACAGCGGATGGCTTAAAGATCCTGGGAACATCGTGCAGAAAGGTGGGCCATTGCTCGATACGCTTAAAGCCTATCTGACCGATATCCTTACAACTTTTAGAACAGACAGGCGAGTGCTGATGTGGGATATCTACAATGAACCTGGTCAGTTCGATCAACATGACAAGAGTCGTCCCTTAATGATAGAGGCTTTCGGCTGGGCAAGGAAAGCTGACCCTTCCCAGCCACTGACCTCTGGTATCTACGATGATGGTGAAAGGGAAATAACTAAATTTCAGATCGAGAATTCGGATGTGATTACCTACCATAGTTACGATAAGCCCGAAATCCACCAGAGAAGAATTGATTCTCTGAACCGAGTGTCCGGAGGCAGGCCTTTGATATGTACAGAGTACATGGCTCGAAAGCGGGGGTCCACATTTGAGGCCATACTCCCAATGCTCAAAAAGCAGAATATTGGTGCAATCAACTGGGGACTGGTCGATGGAAAGACACAGACCAAATATGCCTGGGACGAAAAAGATTGGGGCGAGAAGGAACCTGCATTATGGTTCCATGATATTTTCAGAAAGGACGGAACGCCCTATGATCCAAAAGAAACGGAATTGATCAGGTCATTAACTAAAAAGAAAAAATGATGGCGCTGGAAGAGCTGGGCATACCAAATGAGACAGTTGATGCTTTTATCATGGTGGTTTCCGAGGAAGCATTTGTATTGGAAGAGGTGGCGGTAGAGCTCAAGATATCCGTTTCGGAGGCAAGGTTTATCCTGCGCTACCTTATAGATAGCGATATAATGCAGTTCAAGCAGATCTGGGTTCCGGTAAAAAAATTAAGTGAATGATTAGAGGAGAATTTAAAAATATGATGATGAAAAAAATTATAGGCAGTTTTCTGTTGGCGCTTTTAGCCCTTAATGGATTTGCGCAAGGGATCAATGATGGCCCATATGCAAAGTATGCGGGCGACAGTACAAAGGTGATGTCGGTAGTAAGTGGAAAAGCGGTTATTCAAAGTTTTGCGAGCGATAAAAAGACACAAAGGGAAATCGAGGTAAATTTTGATGGACACAGCGACTGGGATTTTAAGGTGCCATTGCGCCTAGAGCTTAAGGTCGAGGCTTCCGAGTATGTACAGCCAGAAAAACTTTTCATAGTATCAGATATCGAAGGGGAGTTCGAGGGATTTAGGAGGCTACTAATCGCAAACAAGGTCATCAATGAAAAATACCAGTGGACATTCGGCAGGGGACACCTTGTTATATGCGGCGACCTTTTCGACCGCGGCCTTTCGGTTCCCGAGAGTATATGGCTGATCTATAAACTTGAAGATTTAGCCAGAGCCGCCGGAGGATATGTGCATACGATACTTGGAAACCATGATATCATGAACCTTTCCGGCGACCTGCGTTATGTACAGCAAAAATATATAGAGTCGGCGAAAATCTTAGGGGTTGATTACCTGTCGCTTTACGGTACGGACGCTGAGCTTGGTAGATGGCTTCGCACAAAGAATACGATTGAAAAAATTGGTGATAATCTATGTATGCACGCGGGGGTATCTCCCATTATCAACTCTCTTGGACTTTCGGTCGCGGACATCAACAGGCTTTGCAGGCCATATTATGATAAGGTGAAGGTACTTAAGGGAGTAGGCGATGCTAAGATCGATCCATTTTTTAAGGGCGAGAGTTCGCTGTTCTGGTACCGAGGATATTTCTTTGACCCAAAGGCAACCGAGGCTGAAGTGTCCGAAACCCTCCGAGTGTTCGGGGTACAGCGCATTGTAGCAGGACACACAATAGTTCCAGAAAACATTGCATTTTATTATGAAGGAAAGGTACTTGGTATAGATGTCAATCGCCATGCAGGCGACCATCAGGCAGCGCTTTTCGAGGGCGGAAAATGGTATAAGGTGAATGATAAGGGAGAGAGCAAAGAGCTTTAAATGGAATAGTTTAGGTTAAATAGTTAATAGATGGTCCCGGGCGGACGTTGTCCGCCCGATTGGGCTTGATATGCTGTTCTTACAAATGATCATAGAGTTTAACAAACAATAAGTGGCCGACTAGTACTTGTTTTAGGTTAGTATATAGTTGGTTAGTTAATGATAGTAGAGCGGCTTGGTTGGATGGCCAGCCGCTTACTTTAATAATTGAAAACAAAATATGGTAATAGCAAAAAACATATTAATAGTGGACTGGATTTTTGGCTAATGAAGAATTCGAGTTCAAATAACCTAGCGTCAAATGCCTCAAGAGTGATAAGTCTTCCGGCACAGCTTGCGTTGCGGCTACGTCTTCAGATAGAACGTGGGGAGTATGGCTTTGGAGATAAGTTATTGTCGGTAAACAAAGCAGCTATAACATTCAAAGTGGCAAGGGACACCGTTGAAAAGGCATATGCTCTACTACGAAGGGAGGGACTTATCAGTTCGATTCCCGGCAAAGGAGTATTTGTGGAGCGTGTCCCGGATACAAGGCTTCGGGTGCTTTTGCTTTTCAATAAACTTAGTGCCTATAAACAGATGGTGTATGATGGGATAGTAACTGGCCTTGGATCTGGTGCATCGGTAGATCTGTGCATACATCATTACGATCCCGCAATATTTTCTGAGCTCCTAGACAGGCACCTTGGGGGATACCACTATTACGTGTTGATGCCTCACTTCTTTGAGGGAACGCCCGAATCGATGGTCTTGGAATTACTCGAACGCATCCCATCTGAACAGCTGTTGTTGCTGGATAAAATGGTGCAGGGCGCGAACTACCTTGGTGCGGTGTTTCAGGATTTTTTCTGCGACATCTGCGAGGGGCTTTGCGCGATGCGCGAGATGCTGCGCATCTACAATGCTCTTGAGTTAGTGTTCCCTTCAGGAAGCCATCACCCCAAAGAGATCATTGATGGTGTACGTTATTATTGCGAGCTTGACTCAAAAGCCTTCAACGTTTCTTTTTCGGGATTGGGGAAAGCTATTTCGCTTACTTCGGGCAGTGTATATATTGTGCTTCGCGAACAGGATCTGGCCGAGGTGCTATTACTGGCAAAAAATACTGGGCTGATTTTAGGAAGGGACATTGGAGTAATATCCTTTAATGATACTGCATTGAAGCAGGTGCTGGATATTACCGTTGTAAGTACGGATTTTTCCCAGATGGGAAATTTTATAGCCGATATGATCCAGAGGAAAATGTTCAGTTCTAAGAGAAACCCGATGCAGGTGCTGCTCCGTGGCTCGGTGTGAAAATAGCCTTCACAAATAAATAATTGAAATTTTAGAAATATCTACCTATGAAAATCTTAAACATCAATTTAAACTTAAAGGCGGTGGCCATCTCCGCCATCGGCCTATTGGCAGTTGCAAGTTTCGGCTGCAAAAGTACGGCGGAATATAAAGTGTTTACCATTAATGGCGCCAGTGGCTCGTCTGCAAAATTCTGCGAAAATGGGGCAAGGCTAATGGAGCTGAAAGTGCCCGACAAAAACGGAAAGCTTGTCGATGTGGTAGTCGGATTCGATGACCCAAAAGATTATGACGCTTCCACAGAACCCTATTTTGGAGCAACCATCGGACGCTATGGCAACAGGATCGCAAAGGGTAAATTCTCCATAGACGGCAAGCCATACCAGATTACCATTAATAATGGAGTAAATGCTTTGCACGGCGGAAAAGATGGTTTCCAGTATCAAAAGTGGTCGCTGGAGAAAGCAAGTGATTCTGTATTGGTATGCAGCTTAAAGGCCCCTGATGGAGAGAATGGTTTTCCTGGAGAATTAATTGCAAAAGTTACCTATACGCTAACGGGAGATAATAGGCTGCTTATAGACTATGAAGCCACAACGGATAAGCCTACGGTCGTCAATCTTACCAACCACGCCTTTTTTAATCTCAATGGAACGGGCAGTATTTTGGGCCATGTGCTCATGATCAACGCCAATGCATTCCTGCCAGTGGATAGCACGCTAATCCCAACCGGGGAAATCCGGGATGTAGAGGAAACGGTCTTTGATTTTAGGGGCGCTACGACCATTGGAAGCAGAATTGGTAACAGCGACGAGCAGCTCAGGTTCGGCAAGGGCTATGACCATAACTATGTGCTCAACAAAAGTAAAATCATTCCCAGCGCAATGGTCAAGGGAGAAAAGTCCGGCATTGTGATGAAAGTGTTTACCGACCAGCCCGGACTTCAGTTCTACTCTGGAAATTTTATGGAGGGAAAGAACAGGCTGCGAACAGGGCCTGATAGTCTGCGAACCGCATTCTGCCTGGAAACCCAACATTATCCCGACAGCCCTAACCGCCCAAAGTTTCCGAGCACCTTGCTTAGGCCCGGAGAAATCTATCGAACAAAAACCATTTATGCTTTTTCAACAGAAAATTAATACTCAAGATCAGTTAATAGTGAACAGGCAGGTCTTCCCGGAGGGAAGCCTGTCTTTTTTGTTTCACTAAAAGCTGTAAAACAAAGTGACCAATAAAAAGAAGAATTAATTATCCAATCACCCTATTCAATACATAATATGAACACCAATAAATTACGGCTACCCAGAACGGCATTCCATAACCTGATGGCTTTTCTGGATAGTTTCAAGCGGATAGATGACCATACCTTTAGGAATTCCCTTGATTCGGAGATGGAATATGAGGAATATGCCGAGCCTACGCTTTTACAGGCCGAGCGCAAGGTTGCAAATAAAGCATTCTTCATCCATAAGGGCATGGCGTATGCATTCTATACCGATCCAGCTGGCGCGAGGGTTCCGTTTCGTATTTTTCAGAAAGGCGAGATCGCGCTACTAGCCGATAGCTTCTTTAACAAACGAAGATCTAAAACAGGGCTTATGGCATGCGCAGATACTACGCTGCTTTCAATCGATACGATTTCGCTCAGGCAGATATTTGCCAGAAATCCAGGAGCCAGTTTGCTAGCGGCAAATATACTTTCGAGCATTATGGATAAAGATCGGTTGAGGGATATTCTTTTGGGGCTTAAGGGCATCGATAGGATCAGGGAATTCTATGCCCAGTTTCCGATGCTCGAGAGGGAAAATAACCTGCAGTTTTTGGATAAGCAGATCGCTGCCTATCTCCACATGAATTCGGTTACCTTCTCGCGGCTGAAACATGAGCTCCTTGAAAGCCTGGTTTAGAACAAAATCTCGCTTAACATTTGTTAAGTGCCAATGGTGAGAGTTATAAAATCTAATTCAATGGGTCTTGAAATAACAGGCTTTACAAGTATAAAAATGCACATTTTTTCTCGTAAAAAACTTTTTTTCAAATACTCCGCTAATTCAAAATGGCATTTGAGTTGGCTTGATACTTTTACTTCCATAAAGCAAAAAACATTATGGATATAAATTTTGAAAAAGCAAGTTTTAAGGACTTCGAAAACATCGAGGGAATGGATGCCTACCAGCGTGCGAGATACTTTGCAGAGTACCTGGAGTATCTCAAAAGCAGGGGTCATTTGAATTACCGTATGGAGACAATGAGCGGCTGCGGCCCTGAGGTAGAATTGGATATTGCGGGCTATGGCGGAAAGAAAAAATACGTCAGCCTGGTGTCCAATGATTACCTCGGATTTACCCAGCATGATCTGGTCAAAAAAGCGGCAATCGACGGCATCAAAAAGTTCGGGACGGGCGCTGGTGCCTCCCCTGCCATTGGCGGCCATTTTTCTTTTCACGAGATGCTAGAGCAAAAAATCGCAGCATTCTTTGGAAGGGAGGCGGCCATTACCTACACAACAGGGTACACGGCAAATAGCGCGAGCCTACTTTGCCTGCTTAAGAAAGAGGATATGGCAATCCTTGATATGGCCGTCCACGCCAGCGTTTATGAAGGCTGCATGAATACCAATATCAAGATGTTCCTGCACAATAACATGGATGCCTTGGAGCGGGCGTTGCGGGAAAGTAGGGATACCCATAGAACAAGGATCGTGGTGGTAGATGGGGTGTATTCGCAGGATGGCGACCTTGCCCCGCTTGATAAAATCTTGGAGCTTACCCATTTCTACGGCGCATATCTTATGGTAGATGATGCGCACGGCATAGGAGTGCTGGGACGAACCGGACGAGGGCTGATCCAGGATTATGATCTGCTGGATAAGGTGGATATCATCTCGGGGACATTTAGTAAAACGTTCGGGCATGTGGGCGGATATGTGGTGGCAAGTGCAGAGCTTATCCAGTTTCTGAAATACCAGTCGCGCCAGCACCTGTTCTCGGTTACCGCATCCCCTGCTTCAATGGCCATACTTAAGGCAATTGATCTTATCGATGAAGAGCCCGAGTGGCAGGATATGCTATGGGAAAATATCACCTATTTTCAGGATGGGCTAAAGGGATTGGGCCTGGATATCGGCACAACGGCATCTGGCATTGTGCCGGTCAAGATCAGGGACATTCCTAAAACTTTAGAGGTAGGCAGATTGCTGCTTAGAGCAGGTGTTTATGCAAATCCTATCATGTACCCTGCGGTAGCAAAAAAGGATTCCAGGATCAGGATGAGTTTAATGGCTACCCATACCAGGCCCCAGCTGGATAAGGTGCTCAATGCGTTCAGCGACATTGCAAAGAAGCTTCAACTGGGAAGTCAATACCAATAACTTATAGACCCTGCGCTCATCGATGAAAAACAGAAAGAATAAATTCAGGAAAAGGAATTCCGAAGAAACAAGGGCTGCGATTCTCGGCGCGGTCGGAGATATCTTAAGAAAAGAGGGCCATCATGGGCTTTCGGTCACCAAAGTGGCGATCAAGGCCGATGTCGATCCAAAGAATATCTATGTTTATTTCGGGGATTTTGATAACCTGCTAAAAGAATATATACACTCAACGGATTTCTGGGTGCCGGTGTTTACCGGCCTAGAGGAAGGCGAGCTGCCGGAGCTGTCCAAGCTAAAGGATTTTATCACCAACATCTACCAGAGCCAGTTTGATTATTTCAGTAGTAATGTGGAAATGCAGAAGTTCATTCTCTGGCAGATCTCGGCGGCAAATGCCACGATGAGGGATGTTTCCGAGCAGCGCGAAAGGAAGGCATCTATCCTTTTGGAGCTTGCCGATAAATCTGCAAACAACGGTGATATTTCCCTGCGCGCATGTTTTGCCATCATCCTTGGCGGGATTTATTATAACGTATGGCATGCCGAAACAAATAAAAGCAGTGTATGCGGAATTGATATCAATATCCCAGAAGAGAGGGAAATCTTCCGCGACACCTTAAAGAAACTCCTGCGGCTGATCTGGGAGGCAGCAGGATAGCCATTGGTTGCCCAGAATATTGGTTTTTTTATTTTAGCGAAGCGGCCCATGGATGTGGGCCGTTTTCTTTTTGTGGATTAGCGATCAGAAATATTTTGGTAATCACCCGATGATTGCCAGCCTGAACTTCCTGGAAAGGAAAGTCCCAAGAATATTGTCTGAATAGACCATGATTTCTATTTCCTCAGGAGACTGTTTTGTTATTTTTTCCTTTAAGGTATAGTGTGCTTCTAGTTTGGGAACTGATGTTGACCCAGTGCCATAGTAGAGCTTCAGGTTCAGCTTGTTCCTTTCCAAAAACTCAAGGGTTGCATTAAAGTAGGTGTCCGGTGGAAGTTCACTAAGAAAAGCATGGGCATTTTTGCCGTGTTCCTGCCTCAACATGGGAACCCTCACCTGCAATGCGCGGATCCCTGGCTTATATTTGGCCGAAAACGCACCTGCGAATAGCTTATCGATGACGCTTTGTTCCCCCTGGCCTTCATAGGCTTTCACTATTTTTAGCATATTGGTCAGCTTTGGATCGGTAGGTTTCATGTTGCGCAACAGTTAACTTTCCTACAAGGTAACAAGCAGATGCAACTATTGCAAACGGTCCGGAAGAATCAAATGCGCTTAACGGACTATTCTATCTGCATTATAATAGCCTTGGCGTAATTTTTTTCTTTAGTCATAATGTGCCCGCTTGCTCAGCTGCATGTCAGCCCGAAACAAATCTATTTTGCGAGTGTTATGGTAAAAAAGGAGGAATTATGCCATGGTATAACGGAGACTACCCGCCATCATATAAAAACCAGCCCAAATATCTAAGGGACAAGGCTACAGAAATTGCAAATGGGGTTTTGGAGGAATCTGGTGATGAGGGCATTGCAATCGCAACGGGACTTAAAAAAGCTAGGGAATATTTCGAGGAACATCCAGAAGAACGCGAAGAGGAGAGCGAAGATTAATTTGGATTATTTCGCTAACTTTAGGTAATGAGAGAAATCGAACCGCCGTTTGATGTTGAATACCTGGGCCGGCAGCTGCGAATCGCAGAGCATGAGCTGGGGGGAAAAAGGGTGTTCCATGTGGATTTTGGCAAAGGCGCAAGGCCACTGGTAATCTCAATTGGCGTTGGCGTTTCGGGAGATAAGTTTTGGACCTCTATCCCCCAGGGCCGTCAGAAAGAGGCTACCGATATAGGAAAATTAATAGCGGAGCACATCCGCGCTAAAAGGAAATAGGATTATGTGTTACTACAACGGACAGAAAGTGACTAGGGCTGAATTTATACAGCTTAAGCAGTTAGAGAAAGCGGTAAGGAATTACGATTTTTTGGATACCGGGGTTCATAATGGATTCAATTATGCGCCATGCGCAATAGTGGTAGCTACTGATGATCGCAGGGATTTCGAAATCCAGCAGGCCGAATGGGGATTTATCCCCGGCTATGCAAAAGACCGCGAAGAGGCAAAGAAATTCAGGGGAATGTACACGACGCTAAATTTCAAGGCAGAAAACCTGTTTAAGAACGAAGTGGGAAAAAAATCCATGTGGGCCGAGGCTGCACGCCAGCGCAGATGCCTGGTGCTTTCTACCGGAATCATCGAATCCATGCATGTGCCTACCTATGGCAAAAAGGGGCAGTTATTGAAGGCTACCGATAAAGTGCCATATCAAATTGGAATCGTTGGCAAGGAATATTTCTGGTTTCCTGGAGTATATAACGATTGGTTCGATAAAGAAGCTGGGCAGTGGGTACGTACCGTTGCATTTGGAACGACGGCGGCCAATGGCATCATGCAGCAGATCCATAATTCTAAAAAACGGATGCCTACCATACTTACAGATGATCTTGCCTGGGAATGGCTCATGGAAGAACCGAGCGAAGAACGTCTGACCGAAATTGCCCTTACCCAGATCCCGTCAAAATTAATGGAGGCTTGCACCATTGATAAGGATTACCGTTTTGCGGGCGAGGCCACGCCGCTTGATTATCCAGACCACCCTGCACTTGACCTTAGCTTCGTCGATCAGGAGCAGCTTGATTTTGACCATTGGAGAAGTTAACCAGCTAATATCTACTGGAAATTTTTTTACACGACCTGTCCAACTATAGACCGGTTTTTCTTTTAGAACATGAGGCCAAAAATATATGATTTCTATCCTACTGTACTGTCAATGGATATTGGTTACATAGCTTAGTTTTCGACATCCTTAAATCTGAGCAGGAATTTCGGTAATTTAGGAGCTGCCACCAACTCTGGCGCTCAATGGAAAAGGAAATTGTTAAAAGATTAGCTCCTACGAAGGATACGCTTACACTGCTTTTTAGTTTAAGCGGGAATGTGTGTGCATTCCCAGGATGTTCTAATGCACTTTTCCGTGGGGACAATATTTTCGTTGGACAGGTATGCCACATCGAGAGTGCCAAGGAAGGTGGAGAAAGGTTTAATGCCGAAAGTAGCAACGAAGATAGGCGGCAGTATAGTAACCTTATGTTGATGTGTTATGAGCACCATAAGGTTACGGATAATGTGGAGATTTATACCACAGAAAAAATGCACCTGATAAAAGCTAGTCATGAAAACAAGTTCAGGGCCGCGCCAACCTATGCTACACCTGATCAGATTGATAGGGTCGCTCAAATAGAACTTCAAAAATCACTGGCAACTATCCAGAACACCACGGAAAAAATATTGAGCGGTCAAGAAGAGCAGACCCAGCTCATCAAACAGGTCTTGGCAGCAGTTCAGAATGAAAATGCTGATAAGTTTTCAAAGACTGATTTTGATAAGCAGATCGACGCAATAAACTCCCTGCGGAAATCTTTCCAGCAGAAGGCGGGAATTAGGCTTTTTCAAAAAATGATTGATGAAGATTGGGAAAGCCTATCGCCGAGAGAACGCTATAGGGTAAAGGCCAATCTAGGCATATTTCACTTGGATCTCCTTGAGGATGAAGAGGCAGCAAAGAACTTCATCGATTCCCATGCACATCAGCCAGACGATCCAAAGGCAATTGGCTGGGCAATACTGGGCTATTCACTTATCGGAGATGGCGAGAATGCCAAGGGACTGATAAAAAAAGGGCTGGAGATCAATCCCAATGATGTTGGCATCTATGGCGCCCTTATCCGATTGAATAGAAGCCTTAGTTTAAAGGAAATCATAGAAATGGTGCCTGTCGATATACGGCAACATACGGAAGTTTCCTTTGAGATTGCCCGTGCGGCGCAGCTAAAGGGGGAATATGATATGGCCATCACCTGGGGACAGATTGCCCTTGACAATGCCTCCGATAACAAGTACGAGCTTAGGGCGGTCTTGGGCACAATTATCTTGGATAGTATCAGGAGCCCTTACCATGTCGTGACATCACAGATCAGCCATGATACAAGAAGCAAGGCTGGATATATCGTCGAGCTGTACAGTAGGGCGTGGGATGAAATCAAAAATACCGACCTGCGCGAGTCCAGGGTCTGGTTTCTGATCAATAGGTCCGTTGCTAAGACATACCTTGAGGATTTTGAGGGAAGTTATCAGGATGCCAAAGAAGCGTTGAGCTACAGAAGGGACAGCTTTTCGTTAAGACATGTAGCAATATCAGCAGCGAGGACCAAGCGCGAAAACGAAGCTATGGCCCTAATGGATGAGCTCAAGTCTCTGCTATCTGGCAGCGACCTCCACGAACTTGAACATTTTCATGGCCAATTGTACTTGCAGCTTGGCGAGGTGGAAAAAGCACTCGATATATTCGGGGAACTGCTGACCCAGGATATTTCCCAGAGTCTTCGGCTTTTCATCATCGATTACCTGTGCCAGAGAGAGATTGATCACGGAAATATCGAAGCGGCGATCAGTTATAATGATCTTGCACTTTCCATAGATCAGAACGCAATTACCGCGCAATTGCTAAAGGGAAAGATAGCCTTAAAAAAGGGACAAGATGAAGAGGCTAAGGAAATCTTCGGCCATATCCTCTCTACAATCAATCAAAACACTCCAGAGGTTGACATCTTTGATCTGTCGCTTCAGTTCGAAGAACTGAAGATGAATAAAGAGGCCATAGAGCTAATGGAAATGGTGACGGATTTGGAGAGCTACTCTTCCAACACGCAAAAGCTGCTAAAGCTCTATTTCAGATCTGGCGAGTATGGAAAACTGCTTTCCGCATGCCAGGTGCTTACCAAAAAAAATGGACCTATAGCGATGGTGACCGAGCTAAAAGCGTATGTCCAGGCAGAGATCAATGATTTTCCTGCGGCGATTGCTACCTGCCTGGAATATCTGGAGGTTTATCCTAAAGATCAGGCGATACAAGGCAGGCTGGCACTTCTTTATTACAGAAAAGAAGAATGGGATAAGGTTGGTGATATTATTGACTCTATAGACCATTTGGATAGGACATTGGCAATAGATATGCAATTTAAGCTTGCAATATCATGCCATGATTCTGGAAGGATGGAAAAATTCCACCGTTTTGCGCTGCAGGCAAGAAGGCAGTTTATAGACCGGGTATCGGCGCATGAGAACTTTATCCATCTGGGAACGGTCATCTCTCCAGAAAGGGAGCATCCTGATAATCCTCTGATAGTTGGCATTGATTGCCAGGTTACCATCAGTTCCGGAGAGCAGATGGTAACCTACCGTATCGAAGGTAGGGCTGATCTTAGCAGAAGCCATGGAGAGCTGTCCCCGGACAGTCCCGAGGCAATGGTGATGTTGGGCAAAAAGGTCGGGGATGAAATTATACTTGGACCTCAGGCAATCAGATATACAATCGTAGAAATCCAGCATATTTTTAATGCGGCCCTTCGGGAGAGCTATCAAATGATCAGCACCATCTTTGCCTCACAGACCAGCTTCCGCCAGATGGCTGTCGGTGATACCGGGGATCCGGAGAAGGATTTTAAAGCGCTTTTCGAAGCACTAGACCGGAGATCTGCCGCAGACAATAGAATGGCCGATGCCTATCGAAAGGATATGCTCCCAATTTCTGCCATTGCATCAATACGCGATGCCAATCTGATCATGGTATGGAAGAACTTTATCTCAGATGATAGGCTCGGAATATTTACCGCTTGGGACGTTGCCGATGTTACCACCTCGTTTGAAGCCCTGAAAAAACATCGATCTTTGATGATTGACGCAATAAGCCTCTGTACAATAGCCCAGATCGGGGGACTTCATGAGCTCAAACTACTGGGCCTCGAACTTTTTGTGGCCGAGTCGTCTGTGCTGCTTACACATGAAATTCTCCACGAGCTAAAGTCAGATAGCCATACCGGAAAATTTATTCTTGGAAAGGAAGGCGACAAATATGTCCGAAGTTTTGCCTCTCCGGAGTTGATACAGTCCGAAATATCGCTGTTCACCGATCTGCTATCCTGGATCCGGGAAAATTGTAAAAGCCTTCCCTGCAATGCGGCCCTTGAAATGAATGCCGAGAGAAAGAAGGTATTAAACAAGAACATTGGAGAATCGACCATTGATTCCATTCTAACTGCCAAGGAACAGGCAAGCCTTTTACTTGCAGAGGAAACGGCTATTAGGATAATGGCCAAATCTCAGGATGGAGTACATAGCACCGCCAGTTTCATTATTTGGGTTTATCTTTTTGTGAATAAAAAAATCACTAGGGAAAGATACGTCGATCTTACTATCGGACTGCTTGGGGTAAATTATAAGCATATTCCGTCGGATAAATACATGATGCTAGAAGCCGCAAGAAGAGCCGGATACCGCTATGTCCATCCCCTTCCACAGGTAACCAGGGGGCTGTTGTCCCCGATGATGAATGATAATTTTACAATCCATGTGGTATGCGACTATTTTATTTCCCTATATCGTGCGCCGATAGATTTTGTACCTGAAGCCGAGAAGGACATACTTCGTCGCGATCTGATGGTGAATACACTAAAAGTTCTTTCAGAGAAATTCCTGATCGATGAGTTTGTGGGATATATACTGGATTGCCTGTCAACCAAGGTGCATACCGACAGTAAGATTTATGCGGTAATTAAAGCTACCGTTGTAGATTTTTGCAAGAATATTTACCCAGGCGGATAATATAAATACGACATCGATTAGTCGTGTACGCATGTCGAGTTCTCCACCAAAAACACAATCTTTTCCACAATTCATTTTTTACTAACAATTTTAGCTTTATGTTTGTTGTATAATTTTATAATACTAAAAATAATAGTATAAAATTAACTCGATTATCATGGATGCAAAAAGGGAATTGTTTCAAAAATTGCAGCAGGACATCCTGTTGTGGCAGGGCTTTAAGCCCGTAGCCTCGGGCAAGGCTGAGCGCATCGGCCTTGGAGATATCGAAGATGCGTTCCCAGGTGGGGTATTCCCCAAAAAGGCAATCCATGAGTTCATTACCGTAGTTCCCGAGCATTCGGCGGCTAGCGATGGTTTTATCGCAGGTCTACTGGCCGTGCTTATGGAAAATGGTGCGGCATGCGTATGGGCTAGTACATCGCGACGATTGTTCCCGGCATCACTTGGCCTTTTTAATGTCGAGCCAGAACGCATTATTTTTATGGATGTAAAGACCGAAAAAGATGTGCTATGGATTACTGAGGAAGCGCTAAAGTGCGAGGGGCTTGCGGCCGTAGTGGCCGAGGTTAATAACCTTTCGCTTATCGAATCGCGCAGGCTACAGCTTGCCGTAGAATCAAGTGGCGTTACAGGTTTTATCCTTCGAAAAGATGAAAATAAAACCGCAAGTACAGTGGCCACGGCTAGGTGGAGGATCAGTCCTCTGCCATCTCAGACCGAGGACGGTATGCCGGGTTTGGGTTTCCCCCGCTGGCAGGTCGAGCTGCTGAAGGTGCGCAACGGTAATCCTGGAAACTTCGTGCTGGAATGGGCCGGAGAAAAATTCGAGGAAGTTAAGAAAGTCAAAAAACAGAGTGTTTGGTCTGAAATGGAGGGCAGGCAGATTGGATAGATATCATGCAAAGGCGTTTTGTTTCCATATGGTTCCGCCAGCTGCTGGCTGACTGGCAGCTTATCCGCAGGCCCGAGCTTTCCAGTGTGCCCTTTGTTTTTGCGGCGCCCGACCGTGGCCGAATGATGATCACCGCCGTGAGCGAGCTGGCACATGGATTTGGCGTGGAGGTCGGAATGCGTGCGGCAGATGCAAAGGCCATTTGCCCCGGACTTGAGGTGCTGGATGATAAACCTGAAAGGCCCAGAAAACTGCTGAAAGGACTTGGCGAGTGGTGCGTGCGTTATTCGCCAATAGTTGCCATCGATGAATTTGCGATGGATGGGCTACTGCTCGAGGCAACGGGATGTAGCCATCTTTGGGGCGGTGAACGTGGATATCTAAAGGAAATCGTTTCGAGGCTAAAAAGCAAGGGCTATACCGTTCGCATAGCAATAGCCGATACGCCCGGGACTGCCTGGGCAATATCGCATTATGGAAAAGTGACCCCATTGATTCCCGTGGGCGGACATGTGGATGCCCTGCTTAATCTTGTGCCTGACGCACTGCGACTTGAGGAATCGGTGCTGACAAAGCTTCGAAAACTTGGATTCTATCAGATTAAGAGTTTTATCGGGATGCCCAGGTCGGTTTTGCGCAGGAGGTTTGGTGAGGATTTTCTGCTGCGGTTGGGCCAGGCAATTGGCACAGAAATCGAAATGCTTGCTCCCCTCCAGGTGCCGGTGCCGTTCAGCGAAAGGCTGGCCTGTCTAGAACCCATCAAAACAAGAAACGGAATTGAAATTGCCATCAATAAATTACTGGAAAACTTGTGCAAGAGGATGCAGGCCGAGGGAAAAGGACTGCGCTTCGGTGTGCTTACTTGCTACCGGATCGACGGCAAAGTGGTACAGGTGGATATCGGTACAAGCGGAGCATCACATAGCGTTAGCCACCTATTCAAGCTTTTTCAGCTTAAGATCGATCAGATCAGGCCCGCCCTTGGCATTGAGCTGTTTGTGCTGGATGCGCCTAAAGTGGATGATGTGGAGGTTCCACAGGAAGAAATGTGGACATCAAAACCGGGCCTGGATGACCAGAGTGTTATCAAACTGCTTGACCGGGTGGCTGGAAAGGTCGGTTTTCAGGTGATACATCGCTATCTGCCTGCCAAAAGGTATTGGCCGGAAAGGGCGATACTCAAAGCGGTTTCGGTAACCGAAAAACCGAATGGGCCTTGGCGGTTGGATAAACCAAGGCCTACCGAACTGCTTAAAATCCCTGTTGCGATAGAGGTAATGGCAATCATCCCAGATCATCCCCCTAAGTTTTTTATCTATAAGGGAGTTCGCCATATCGTTGCAAAAGCCGATGGACCGGAGCGCATTGAGCGGGAATGGTGGTTAGATCAAGGCGAGCATAGGGATTATTACCAGGTAGAGGATGAGCAGGGCGGCCGGTACTGGCTGTTCCGTTCGGGCCACTATGGCGGGGAAAATAAATACAAATGGTTTATCCATGGATTTTTTGCATAAAGGAGACTAGTTATGGCGTATAGCGAATTACAGGTGACATCGAATTTTAGTTTCTTGCGGGGTGCATCGCATGCCCATGAGCTTGTGGAACAGGCGGAGGCTTTTGACTACCAAAAAATAGCGATCACAGACCGCAATACCCTGGCCGGAATTGTCCGCGCCCATGCGGCCTGCAGGGAAAAAAACGTGAAACTTATTCCTGCCTGCCGGCTGGATATGCTGGATGGACCGAGCCTGTTGGCATATCCCACTGACAAGGACGCTTACGGCAGATTATCGGCGCTGCTCACCCTTGGCAATATGCGGGCAGAAAAAGGTTCATGCCATATTTCAAGGGCGGATGTTTATGCGCATAGCAAGGGGATAATCTTTTGCCTAGTGATGCCCGGAGAGCTTAACCGCAGGTTTGAATACGAGGCAAGTTTTATCAGTGCGGTAGCGGAATACAAGCAGGCCTTGAATGGTCAATTATATCTAGCAGCTACCAGATCCTATATGGGAAATGATGATAAGCTAATCTTCCGGACGTCGCAGCTTTCGGATTTTTACGGGATTCCTGTTGTAGCAACGGGCGATATCCATTACCATAATCCTTCGCGCAGGGAACTGCAGGATGTGCTGACATGCGTACGGGAAAAATGTACCATCCAGGAAGCCGGATTTCGCTTGCACCAGAATGCCGAGCGCTATATGAAAGAGGTGGCCGAGATGGAGCGGTTGTTCAGGAAATATCCAAGTGCAATCAAAAATACGATGGTCATTGCCGAGGCCTGTAATTTTTCGTTGGATGAATTGAAGTACGTTTACCCAGAAGAAATCAATCAGAGCGGCAAAAGTCCGATGGAGGAACTGGAGTTTCTTACATGGAAAGGGGCGCATGAGTTTTACGGAGAAGAGATTCCTGAAAAGGTGGTTAAAATGATCCACCATGAGATGGAATTTGTGAGGCATATGGATTACGCCAATTATTTTCTTTTTGTAGAAGATATCGTGCGCGAGGCCAGATCCCGCGGGATCCTCTGCCAGGGTCGGGGCTCGGCGGCAAATTCGGCGATATGTTTTGTTTTAGGCATAACCTCCGTTAATCCCATGAAATTCGACCTGCTTTTTGAGCGCTTTATTTCCCCTGCCAGAAACGAGCCACCTGATATCGATGTGGATTTTGAACATGAGCGAAGGGAAGAGATCATCCAATATATTTATAACAAATACGGGCGCGACCGGGCGGCTATCGTAGCAACGGTTACCCAGCAGCACCAAAAGGGTGCAATCCGCGATGTGGGAAAAGCCATGGGGCTTTCGGTGGATACCATTAACAGGTTGTCAAGTTCGATTTGGGAGTTTACCGATGAATGGTTCGAGGGAAAAAGGGTTACTGAGCAGGGCCTAAATCCAAACGACCCGCACCTAAAAAAAACGCTAGAGCTTACTTCCCAGATGATGGGCTTTCCGCGGCAGCTCGGCCAGCATACGGGGGGATTTGTGGTAACGCAAGGCAAGCTCACCGATTTGTGCCCAATTTTAAACGCCCGGATGGAGGACCGCACGAATATCGAGTGGAATAAAGATGATATCGATGCGCTGGGATTTTTAAAGGTGGATGTACTGGCACTTGGAATGCTTACCTGCATACGCAAGGCGTTCGACCTTTGTCGCGACTATTATGGGAAGCATTTTACTTTAGCTAATATACCGCAGGACGACCCGGAGGTTTACGACATGATCTGTCTGGCGGATACGTTGGGCGTGTTCCAGATCGAGAGCCGTGCGCAGATGTCCATGCTTCCAAGGTTAAAACCCCGGGAATTTTATGATCTGGTGATCGAGGTGGCAATCGTTAGGCCTGGGCCGATACAGGGAGATATGGTGCACCCTTACTTGCGCAGGCGAAATGGCGAAGAGCCAGTAGTCTACCCTTCGCCGGAGCTTGAAGAAATATTGGGTCGGACATTGGGCGTTCCGCTGTTCCAGGAACAGGCGATGAAAATTGCTATAGTCGCAGCTGGATTTACCCCGGCTGAAGCCGATGGATTGCGAAGAAGTATGGCAACGTTTAAGTTCAAGGGATTGGTGAACCAGTATGAGCAAAAACTCATTGAGGGGATGCTGGCTAAGGGATATACCTTAGAGTTTGCAAAGCGGATATTCAAGCAGCTCGAAGGGTTTGGAAGCTATGGTTTCCCGGAATCCCATGCGGCAAGCTTTGCGCTGCTAGTATATGTGTCCTGCTGGCTTAAGCATTACTACCCCGATGTTTTTGCTGCGGCACTGCTTAACAGTATGCCGATGGGCTTTTACCAGCCCGCGCAGATTGTTATCGATGCACAGAAACATACAGTTGAGGTGCGCGAGGTCGATGTCAACCATTCGCTGTGGGATAATAAGCTCGAAGAAAAATCGGGCAAATATTTTGCGATGCGTTTGGGATTTCGGCAGATCAGTGGCATCCGGGCCGATGATGTCGATACCCTAGTGAATGGACGTGGCGAAGGATATAAAAGCATCACCGCCCTTCGAGATGTCGGGGTTTCAATAGCCGCGCTTGAGAGACTGGCCGATGCGGATGCTTTTCGATCCATGGGAATGGATCGGCGCAAGGCGCTTTGGGAGGTTTCAGCATTGCAGGATATGCCGGTGGAACTTTTCAAGGGACAGGCATCTGAAAGCGTGCTTGAAACGCAGGTTGAGCTGCCGCTTATGGGAAAGGGCGAGCACGTAGTGCAGGATTACGCAACGGTTGGGCTTTCACTCAAAGCGCATCCGGGTAGTTTCGTGCGGCCGCAATTGGATATGCTCAATATCCGCAGTTGCCATCATATCAACAATGATTCTACCAACGGGCAATTGGTCAAAGTTGCGGGATTGGTACTGGTGCGCCAGCGTCCCGGGACCGCGGGCGGCGTTTGTTTCATCACCATTGAAGACGAAACGGGATATTCTAATCTGGTAGTCTTTGAGAAATTGTTTGATACCTACCGCAAGGAAATCTTGCACGCAAGGCTGTTAATGGTCGAAGGCCGGTTGCAGCGCGAGGGAAAGGTGGTGCACGTGATCGTGAGCAAATGTTTTGATTTCACGAAGATGCTGGGCAAGTTGGTACAGCGGGAGGTGGATGAGCTGCCGGTATTGACCATGGCCCGGGGCGATGAAAAAACAGCACCTTATCCCTCGCAGAATAAACGGACGCAGGTTCGTGAGGATGTGCCGAAAGAGGCATTCCATGGTGGAAGGAATTTTAAATAAAATCCTCAAACGGTGATTATCTATAAGAAGTCAAGTAATTTAAAGGCGGTTCCATCAAGTTAGAAATATTCATTTAGCCACAGAAACTCGGATTTTGCTATCTGAAGTGCGCAACGCTTAGCGCCAGCATAAGGGGCTTCATCAGATATTTTCATATGGATATCTGCGATAGAATTATCAAATAGCGTCTTTTCATGATCATAATCATTTTTCCCTCGAGCTTCCCATATCTGATAAATCGCATTGGCAGTCCTAATAACTATTCGAAGCTCTTCCATAGCGTTGGCTCTCTTTATCATGAGTTCCTGTTTGTCTAAATGAAACAACCAAATTGTGACTTTCATCCGCCTCTGTTCATGTGTAGTTGGATTCCGTTTCCAGCCTGTAAATCCTGGAACGCCATCAGGACCAAACCACATTAAGGCGACGTCAGTAGGAGAACATGGATCAAGGGGTAAAACAGTTTCAGTGATTAAACTAATTTGCGTTCCTTCAATTGCTCTATTACCAATTATGGGGAAATAATCCCATTTCCCTCCATTTGTTGTTTCGTCAACCCTACGTTGATTAGCATGCATACTTGAAAAACGAAAATTGCCATGATCAAATGCCAGCCACCAGTATCCTTCAGATTCCGAATTTATGCCAATCAAAGCATCAGGATCTATCTCCTTGACCCGACCTTTTGGGCGGAAATGATCCACATTTGGATCGCCACCAGTGAGATCAACCTCAGAATACCAGCATTTGTTTCCAACTACCCCTCTCAACGTATTGACTAAGTGTTGATTTCCCCACGTTTCTGCCCTTTTACTATTGATAAACGCTGCACGTTCCGCAGGGGTCTTTAACATAAGTTCTGCTTTTAAACGAGTAGCATTGCTTATCCATTGTGCTGATGGTCGAATACGATTTGGATTTATATATATCATTTTTTTGTCTCGTTGGCCTTGGTATAAAGTAATGATGCTAGGTTTTGAATTGCTTGATATTTTAGATCGAGATCAGTATCGGACTTTACTATGAGGTCTAATGTTTCTTGATAGGCCAATTTGGCTATATTTCTGTATGGATCAGGGGAAGTGTCAGTCGCGGCTAACCCAGGTACTATCTTTCTCAGCCTCGAAAGATGTTTGTTTTTTGGAGCATATTCTTCCATTTGTGACACCTCATATATTCGTTTTAAAACCTTCAAGCTAAATGTATCAAGCTGACTTTCCAACCCATATAGCTCGCTAGTCAACACTCCAGCTACACCAGTTCCTCTAGGACTTTCGTCTGGTTCGGTAGAAGAAATGTTCCCAGAAGCAGATCGACTTAGGACTTTGATTTCTTGCTTCACCAGCCCGGCCACTAATAGAGGGTCGTGTGTTGCTAAAATTGTATGGCTATCTTTATTAATTCCTCCAATGTTTCTAAGTTGATTTAAATAATCTAACCCCCAAGCTGGATTCAAATGTGTGTCAGGCTCATCCAGAATATATAGTGAACCAGCATCTTGAGTAAATCGCATTAGTCCTAGAACGGTCAAAAGCTGCTGTTCACCCTCACTTAGTTGTCGAGTATGAATAGCGCTTCCCGCTCCTTTAACTTTTACCCTGATTCTGAAATCCGCTATCAGTTCACTTAATCTCATTGTGTCTAACGCTTGGAAGAAGGTTTTTGGATCACTTCCGTATTCAGAGGAAAGGTTGTGTAAAGCTGCTAAATCTGGCAAATGAAGATAAAAAAATTCCTTTTTCTCTCTATGACGAAAATCCGTAGATACCTGGGTGGTACGAGAAAATGGAGCTAGACTTTGTTTTTTAATATTGTTGAGCAAATCACCAACTGGTCCCTTTGCGCCCCAAAAATCATCAGGAGTTGCACCTTTCTTGGCCCATTCTGGACGATTGAGAACGATTAAAGCTGAATCGAATGATTCAATCCGTGGATAATCATTTAAAAATTTAACTATTTCTTTATCGTCAGAAAGATAAAAAGCCAGTAGTGCAAATAGTCCGTGTACTGGTCTAGCACAAATAAACCGTCGAAAAGCAAGTTTTTCACCTGACTTGATAGGAGTCAAGGTATTTTTTAATGCTGCCCGGTCATGAACTTTAAAAAGTTCTTCAAATCTGTCGCTCGCCCCGGAATAATATCCAACGATATATCTTGGAATAAAAGCCGCTTTTAATTCATTTGCACTAATCGTCTTATTGTCAACTTTCGCCTTCGGATTTTTATTTTTTTCAGCCTCAATTGATACAAATGCGCCATTTAGTGAGTATGATAATGAATAACTAAAAGGAGAAGGTTCTTTCAGGTCAATGTCTCTGAAAATTTTTATGATTGTTTCCAAGAGATTACTTTTCGCTGAGCCATTTTTTCCCAA
Organism: Pedobacter sp. GW460-11-11-14-TSB4; assembly: GCF_059423705.1. Classification (NCBI taxonomy): domain Bacteria; kingdom Pseudomonadati; phylum Bacteroidota; class Sphingobacteriia; order Sphingobacteriales; family Sphingobacteriaceae; genus Pedobacter; species Pedobacter sp. GW460-11-11-14-TSB4. Next base: position 221,956 of record NZ_JBWKYI010000002.1, on the reverse strand, counting down.
TAACACGGTAATATCTCGAGAACTATCAAATTCGATTGTGAATCCCTCTAGATTTTTCCAAGAGGAATTTATTGAGAGCTTAATGATTTTCATTTTAGGCTAATTAAACCTGTTTTCCCGACAGGAACGTTCAATATTTCTTCATCTCTCCCTTGGCGAAGTAATTCGAAAAAAACATCGATTTCTTCCTCCAATGAAGTGGCGCTCAACAATGTATTTGCGGGTGCCTCGCCGCCAAGTTTGTTCAGACAGGAAACCATTTCCTGCAAAGTCGTAATTGGTTGTGTTTTCAAAGTTGATGGTTTTGGTCGTTTTTCTTGGAATGAATTCTTGAGAAGATAAGACTTTTCTTTTTCGATTCGTAGAAATAATTTTTCAACAGGTTCGTCGTGTTTATCTAATTCTATCTGTTTTCCATCAAAGATCCTTTCCAGAGTATTTGCTGTAAGCATTCTCATCCTTTGATGTATTAAGTCAAGTTTATTCTGTAAAGAAACATTCAGTTTTTTTGTTCGATCATAGTTTATTACCAAAAGATCTTGTTGTGATCGAGGAGCTAAGGGAATTGGCAGGTTACCTAACACGGTAATGTTTATTGATGCCAAATTAACTGTTTGATTAGCGTTTTCATAAAAGTACTTTCTTGAAAAGGCAGTTTTAGTCATCATGGATACATACTCAGCAGAAGCTAATTCTAAATCTATTCTTGCACGAAATATGTGATTTTGATAACTGCAGTTTTTTATCTCCTCACGCCATATAGTCCCTCTTCCTAGTTTGTCGCGATCTCCTCCTTCAGTTAAGAGAAGGTCGCCGTTTCGTAACATATACCTATCTTTCTCTGAACTTTTTATATGTATGGTTTTAATCTCATCTAAATTTAAGAAACCGTCTTGCACGTTAGCCACCCGCAAATAAGGCACTTCAATTGTTGGAGATTCTTTAAGGTTTCGGCCCTTAGTTACACCCCCTTGTATTTTGGCAATATCTTTCAAAAGAATCCATTTCCATCCCAAAGGTAATGTAGTCAATGCTTGAAGTGGCAGGCTAACATTCTGTTTTGAGGCTTGTTGATTTTGTGCTTCTTGCAGATCTTGTTGAGGGCCGTTACCTCCATGTAACAACTCGGCGATTTTTGATCTTTCGTACAAGTTTATTTTTTGCGAGATTGTATCAAGACGTTGTTTTATATTTTCACTTTTTTGAAAAAGTTCATCGAGCTTTTTTACAATACGCTGTTGTGCCTGCAATGGCGGAATTGGTATTTCAAAATTTTTTAAAATGGACTGGCTTATGTTCAACTGAGCACCACCTTTACCAAGGAGAAGTAACTTAGGGCGCTTGAACATTAGATAATAGTAAATATATTTTACAGGAATACCTCCAAATATTTGAGTTGTAAATGCTATTGCTTGGTTGGTTGCCAATTCAACGTCAGCTATACCTAGCTTTCCGATGCTTCCATACATTGCGACTAATAATGATCCAGGCTTGACGATTTTAGCAGAACTATTTTCTAGACCAAGCGCAGTTATGTGCTTCGATGTTTGGGTAACATTACCATCGTTGAGGTCTCCGATAATCGCCCAAGGAAGTTCTCCGCCATAGTAATCATTGTTACTACTTGTAGGAGTGCCTCCGGATGCCCAATTGGCAACCTCTCCTAAGGTGCTATATTTCCAAGATGATTGCGTGTTATTTGTCATTTGATTCTAGGCTGTCGAAAATGGATTTCAGTTCTTCAAGCAAGCTTTCCGTCTCTGCGATCGCTTCCGATAATAAATCATCCGGTGCTAGGTGATTGTTCGATTCGTCGGTATTAGGATTAATCCAACTTATATTAAGATTAAAATTTCTTTCCTCAATGTTTTTAATATCGAATTTTTTAAATCTCTCTGTTTCGAGACGTACCCCCTTTCCATTGGGATCATCTCCATAGCAATTTTCAAAATCTTCAAAATGAAATGGGCTTAATGGACGGTCTTTTTTCGTTATTCCAGGAATATTTGTACGAGCGTCGTATATCCACACCTGTTCCGTAATCGCATTTTTTTGAAAGAAAATAACATTTGCTTTAACACCTTGAGCATAAGGACTAAATGTGCCAAGTGGAAGCTTAAGAATAGTATGAATGTTGACATTCTTCATTAAGTATTCCCACAATTCTGTTGCTTTATCTTCAAATAACACACTATCTGGGAGTACTATCGCAGCTCTACCCGAGGGTTCTAAAATTTCGTAGGCATGCTGAATAAAATTTAGTTGCTTATTACTAGTCTTTATGGCAAAATCTCGATCAGGTATTTGGTTTGAGCCTTTTGTTCCGAACGGGGGGTTTGTTAAAAGGCAACTGCAGGTGATTTCGTTAATAGGAATCGGTTCGTAAATAGTGTCGCCCAAGATGATTGTTGGTTCGAGGCCATGCAAATACATGTTCATCAAAGCAAGCCTTCTTGGCCTAATTACGAGTTCCTGCCCGATATATGTGTTGTTAACTAGCTTTTCTCTTTGAAAATTTGTCAATTTGTTGATTTCGTTTGATGATTTCCACCATGCGAAACTTTCTGTCAAGAAACCAGCTGTTCCACATGCGATATCCGAAATTTTAAAATTTGGTGACTCAAATGGATCAGGCTTCATTACTTTTACTATAGCTTGAATCAAAGGCCTGGGAGTAAAGTACTGACCCGCTCCCTTTTTACTTTCATTTGCAGCTCGTTCTAATAAACCCTCGAAGGTAGCACCTAACACGTCTTGGTTGTAGCTGTGCCAGTTTATTTCATCAATTAAATTAAGTAATTTTCGAAGACTTGATGAGTTATGGATCTTCGCGATAGGCTCACTAAAAATATCCTTTAAAATACCACTTTGGTTACTCAATTCTCGAAGGATAGAATTGTAGTTACTTAGAAGGTCACTGTCGGGACTTTGGATTAATGTAGCCCAGTCACAACCATCAGGGATTTTCGTATCAATCTCCTCGGCTAATTTCAAAAATAGTAAATATGTTAACTCTTCAATATAGTCGTTATAATCAACTCCTTCATGACGTAATGTATGGCAAAAATTCCAAAGTTTATTAACTAAATCCATCCATAAATATATCACTTAAAAATTGGTATGCACAATACTACATCCCAAATGATTGTAACATGCTTTAGGTCAAACAAAAATTTTGCGGGGTAAGAATGAAGAACTACACGAAAACAAGATTTATTGCGCTAGTTACTTTTTTCACGGATTTGCTCCCAAGCATACATAAAACCGTCACTTAATTTATTATATGATCCTCAAAACTCTCCTTGTATTGAAGTGAAGATACAACCGGAGGCTGTTGGAATAGAACGCACTACACCTAGAAAGTTTCTACCAATGTCTAATTTATCCCTACAATAATAAAGTACGCATCGTTTTCTTTTTTTACCATCAGATCCAGATGTTCCTCGAATGTCACCAGGTTCAACACCTCATCCTTAAAAAAGGTTGTGAACACTTCCATATCGGTATCAGCTTTTACCAGCAGTTCAAGGGTTTCGCTGGTCTTCCATTCGTTGGAAACGATTTCAGGATAAGTACCCATCAATAGCGAAGGAAATTCTTTTCTGGAAAAAGCTTCGGAAAGATGTACCGCTATCTCCCACATATGGGGCTCAAGCTCGGAGTCATTGGTTTTCAACTGCATACCCCTTTGTTCATCCTGCCACATGCTGCCCGCAAACTTTCCGTCAAGCATAACGCTATAGCATTCGCCAGCTTCTTCAACCGTTGCCTTTATAGTTCCCTTATCTGTAGGGAGGTCAAAAACATATCTTTCCATGGTGGTAATTTTTATAATAAATGCTTGTAGGCTTTTTTGTTTTAGCGATAAAATAACCTTAAAAACTAGGTGAAGTTTTCCTGGGCAGATGAGAGCACCTTTTGCATATCTATTCCCTTTCCCAGTACTCCCGTAAATAGGTCGCCTGTTTCTTTTAATCTGTCGATAGCGTTAAAGATGGTAAAATCGCGCATCTTCAATCCCCGCTTGACTTCTTCCCAAAGCAGCGGCATAGATATGGTCGCTCCTGTTTTTGGCCGTAGCGAGTAAACGCCCGCAATGGTCGCACCGGGCCTGTTCTGCAGAAAGTCAAGGTACATCTTTCCGCCCCGTTTGGAAATGCTACGCTCCAGCGTGGTGAATTTCGGAAGTTCCCGGTGCACCTGCCGGACAATAAGGTTGGCAAATAATTGCGATTGCTCATAGGTGTATTTTGCGCCTAAAGGTATGTAAATATGGATGCCGGTTGAGCCGGAGGTTTTGGCAAAGCCTGGAACGCCTATGCTATCAAGCACATCCTTGGTTACCTGCGCGGCCTTGATCACCTGCTCAAAAGTATTTTTATCGGGATCCAGGTCAATCACGCAATAATCTGGATAATCCGGAGAAGCTGCCCTGCTGAACCATGGGTTCATTTCAATGCAGCCCAGACTTGCCATCCATAAAAGTGTTGCTCTATCACTGCCCAATAAATAGCTTTTTTCCTCGCCCTTTTCATTGGTATGCGGCATGGTGCGCGCCCAAGAAGGAGCGGTTTCCTTTACGTTCTTCTGGTAGAAGCTTTCCCCGTGGATTCCGCCAGGAAACCGGTTCAGCGACATCGGCCTGTCCAAAAGATAGGGAACCATAAACGGCGCTACTGCATCATAGTAGTTGAACATATCGCGCTTGGTGACCTTATCTTCCGGCCAATAGAGTTTATCCAGGTTGGTAAATTTCAATATATGGCCGTCAATTTTCTTTTCCTGGACCTGAGAACTTCCTTCCAGCAGGGGCTTTGCTGTTTTTAGGCTTTTGCTCTTAGCAGGTTTTGTGGCCTTGGCTGGTTTTGCCGGATTTTCTTCAGACAGCTTGTGGTCCAGTTTCACTTCCTGCACAAGTGTCTGAGTATCTGCTTCAAGCTCCAAGATAATTTCCTTTGGATCTTTATCTTTTCTTAATCCCTTAAAGGAAGCCTGGCGTACCTTGCCATCGCCGGTCAGCTCAGCAAATTCTATTTCGCAGATGAGCTTTGGTTTCAGCCAGGTTGGCCGTGCGCCAAGCCGCTGAGGCCGGAACTGGGATGGTTCATCTACATCCGGCGTGGTTTCAAAAGGACAGGTTTTGGTGGCGAGTTTATCAAATTCCGCCATCAGTTCCTTTTGGGTGGCCTGGTTAAATCCGGTGCCAACTTTTCCAATATAGTTCAGCTTCCCTTTGACATCATAAACCCCCAAGGCGAGGGCGCTAAAATATTTTTCGGTGCCTTCGTTTCGCGTGTAGCCGCCGATTACAACTTCCTGCCTTCTCTTGGCCTTTATTTTCAGCCATTCCCTAGACCTGCTGTCGGAGGAATAAAAGCTGTCTGCCCGTTTGGCTATAATACCCTCTAGCTTCAATCGTTTTGCGGCATCAAAAAAATCTATGCCCGAGGTCAGGTAGGCCTGGCTTAATTTTATGCTTTCATGGTATTTGGGTATGATGGCTTCCAGTATCTGTCTGCGCTGGCTAAGGGGCAGCGATAATAGTGAATACCCCTCGAGCCAGACAATATCGAAAAGATAGTAATGGAGTTTGGCGCGTTGGGTATTCTTCCAGTTCTGTAGGGCGCCGAAGTCTGCCGAGCCATCATTCTTCAGCGCAACTATTTCTCCATCCAATATGGCGTTGGTTTTAAGCACACTTAGCGATTCTTCTACGCTGGAAAATTGTGTAAATAGTAAATTGTTTCTGGAATAAATTTTTGTTCCATCTTTCTCTAAGTATGAAATCGCACGGTAGCCGTCCCACTTGATCTCATATAACCATCCCGGTTCATCAAAAGGTTCATCCACTAATGTTGCTTTCATAGGTTTTAGTCCAGTTGGCATTGTGGCGTTTTCTCCAGAGCGGACAATTTCCTGAATTTCGGGTGAAAGAGTATCTAGAAATCCCTTGGCTTTTTTCGACGTGGTTTTCTGCGTTTTTATGTTTTTCTTTAGTGACCTGCCAGAAAGCTCAATCCATACGGGCGCGTGGTCGCTAGCCCCTCCCCAGCCCCGAACGTGTTTATCAACATTACCAGCCTTTAGCTTTTCTGCAAGATCTGCGGTTAATAAAAAGTGGTCTAATCTAAGTCCGGCGTTTCGGTCATAGGCTTTTCGCAGGTAATCCCAATAGGTGTAAATGGCTGATGTTGGGTACAGGGTTCTAATGGCATCCGTCCATCCCTGATCCAAAAGTGATTGATAGTTGGCTTTAATCTCTGGCCTAAAAAGTGCATCGTTTTTGTATTTCTCGGGCTTATAGGTGTCAAGGTCGGTCGGCATAACATTGTAGTCGCCAATCAGCATTACGGAAAGGCCAGTTGCGATCAAGGTTTGGGCGTGATCTACCAGCCTAGAAAACCAGCGCTTTTTATATTCATATTTTGGTCCCGGATATGGATTGCCGAAGGGAAGGTAGATGCAGCCAATGACGGTTTCATAGGTAAAAATTTCCAGATACCTGCTGTGGGTATATTCATTATCTTCCCCTGGCAGGTCATTCCTGAGTTCCTTGATTTCTTTTTTGGATAGTACAGCAACTCCGTTCCATGCCTTTTGCCCATGCCATTTGGCGTGATAGCCGGCATCGTTTAGTTTTCTCACAGGAAAGGATTTGTCCTCACATTTGAGTTCCTGTAGGCATACGATATCCGGATCGGCTTCTTTCAGCCATTTTAGAAGCGTATCTATGCGCCCATTTACGCCGTTTATATTATAGGTGGCAATCTTCATGCGGCTAAAAAAAGCCCCTTTCGGAGCTTTTCTCTATTTCACTTTTTTTTCAATGTCTTTTCGTTGGTTACCGGCGCTCGATTTGGCGTCTTTAACTTTACTTGGTTTCACATCTAGCTTATTAGCTTCGTATTTGATTTCGTGGTCCTGATTGGATACCGAATTGCGTTCAACTTTTTTTCCTCTAGCCATAATGATATCTTTTTAGTTTAGTAAATAACACTTTTTACAAAAATTAGTTTCCACCACTCATACATATGATTTTTTTTTATTTAGATAACACATTTATCTCGCACCTTTAGTCGGGAGCTAACTAATGAATAATTAATTGCGTCAGGAATTTCAAGTAAATTGAAGACACGAAAACAAAGGGTTTTAGATATAGTTTGCGTGGTCGACAATTATTATTATTTTCACATTTTATATTTCAAAATCCATTCCTAAGCTCTCTATTAATGCGATATTTGACGGATCCCAAAATTGACGATCTTAAAAAAATTGTCAATCAGAAATACGGCGTAGCAGTGTTCATTGGCGCTGGCTGTTCCTCCGCGCTCAAAATCCCGCTGTGGGATGATCTACTAATCAGGCTCAACCAAGAGTTTAAATATTATCCAGATGATAAAGCGGTTTTAAGTGCCATCAAAATAGATGGTTATCCAAAAGTGGCATCGAATATCAAGAGTTTTTCAGTAGAAGATAGATATTTGGAACTAGTGCGGCAGCATACCCGACCTGTTGCATGTCATTTTACTTCGCTGCACATCGAACTTGTCAAAATGTCTAAAACCATATTAACCACTAATTATGATGAGAGTTTTGAAGAGACATTGAATGCACTTGGCCGATTTCATGCCGCATGTGATTGGCAATATACGCCTTCAACTTTGGGAAATTTTGAATATCGGGGAATGGGGACTGAAAGACATATTTATCATATACATGGATCTTCCTCAACTGGGGACGTAGTATTAACAGAGGAATCTTATTTTCGCCAGTACGAAAAAGCCCTTTCCGGGGTTCAAACACTCATTACCGCAGTCTTTTCAGCTTATACTACCGTATTTGTTGGATTTAGTTTTTCGGACAAGGATTTTATAAACTTTCTCGAAAAGGCTATCGAGGCAATTCGTGCCGAAAAAATTGGCGCCGGTGTTGCCACACAAAAACACTATTGTATTATGAGTGATAATCTGAGTAAGGATTATTTCACTATAAAAGAACTAGGACGAGATGCAACTGTAATCGAGGATTGGAATGCCAAAGGGATATTAATAAAAGATAGCGCCAAGATACCGGGAAAGACAGTTTTCACATTCCATCCAGATGCTTTGGCAATAATTGATGGGACCGACTTAGATGATTCAGCAAAAGAGCATTTGAGTTCGTTAGCCCGAAGTCTGGAAGATAATAAGGAAAAACTCGCCTTACTTTCAAGGCTGAATATCGAGCCAATCTATTTTGAAGGAAGAAACTATCTTCAAATTGAATACATTTTAAGAAAATTGAATGAACCTGTGGCGACATCTTCCGCTGCATTTACCCCATAGATAGTGATGAATATTATAGAAAAAATTAATAGGATTGATGAGCTATTTGACAGGGCAGTGCTGGAAAATGGGCCTGAAATGTTGGAGTGCTTGGATGAATCTGTAACTAGGTCCTATTTTATTAGGAAGCTAAGCGGAGCGTTTGACCCGGATTGGTTTACGTTTGCCATCAAAAACGGACTACTTTCATTTTCGGAAATACCGGAAGTTATTATGTCCGAAGATTCTGATGGCAAGCCGGTGCGAGGCTTTAAAAACTGGGAAGGTGCCTTTCCAATCGTTGAGGCGGCAAAAGCTCTGTCAAAGTTTCCAGAACTTACAGGCCTGCTGCTAAATATTATCGATGAATATATTGGCTTAGCAAATGAGGGACAAAATGACGATGCACGTAATTTTACAGTTGATTACCATATTGCGAAATCGATCCTTTTATTACCTATTGACCTTCTGATGGGCAGCCACCTAAAATTTGTATTTGATTTTGGTTTGACCCGAGATCGTTCGTTACTATCCAGAGAAATGGTCAGTTCGTTTTTCCCACGTGTCCTTCAAGCCAATAAAGGGATGGCGATGAATTTGCTTAACAGGTTCTTTACACCTGTCTTTGAGAAAAGGCAGCATCGGGCACATTCAGTCATTGATGATTATGCCCTTGAGAGCTTTTCCAAGACTGCACCAGATATGCTATATGAAAACTTGGGAGATGATGTGGTAAAATGGTCTATTGATAAGCTGAAAAGCGTAAGTGAGGAGCATAAATTTATGTTTAGCAAAGTCGAGCTTACTTCACTGGAGCCAGATCCACAAAATTCTAATGAAACAAACTTGAACTTTTCCTTGTCAAGGTTAGTGATAGAACTGCTTTCAAAGATGCAAAAGGACAAATTGGGGGAGCAATTATCAGTTTTTATCGTTCTAGACGATCATATCCTTTCTCGCATCGCATATTTTCTAATAGATCGATATTATACGGAGTTTTGCAGTCTTTTCTGGAAGCAGGCAAATCCTCTTAATAAATTCGAAGCCAAACTTGAAATCTATAGATTGATCTGGCGGCACTGCGACCATTTTTCCATTGAGGAGGTTAATACCGTTACCGGCTGGATAGACGATTTGGATGTAGATAGATCAGAGAATGAACCGGACGAACAGCATCAAAAATACCGAGCATATCGCCAGTTGGAATGGTATTTGGCTTTGGAACCAATACATTATAAATATTATGAGCAGGTAATCAAGCCATACAATCAGCTAAGAGAAATAACCGAAGGCTCGCAACCATCCCACCCTGGATATGATAGCTACTTTACGATAAGACCTGGCGGCGATTATAGCAGTTCCAATAGGATATTGGGGAAATCGGTTTTAGACGTACTTAATCTACTTGCAAATAAAGATAAATGGGACGGGTACAATATTTACGGACTGCAACAGGACCTAAGGGAATATGTGGTCACTTCCAATTCCGAAGTGGTAGTACAGCTCAATAAATTCGAATCATTGCCGATACCGTTCATCTATACTTTCGTGGATGGTTTTCGTGGGCTTGCAGAAAAAGGTGCGACCGTGGATGTTTCGCGATTTTTAGCTTTCCTAACTTTGTTAGTGGAGAATAGAGCAGATATTTGGGATCTTTCAACAGACGGACGTGACAAATCTGGATCGGTGGGAATGATTGCCTGGACGGTTCGTACTTTCATCAAAAGCAATGACTACAGTATTTCGATTGAACAGATCGAAAGCGCAGTAAACATATTAGTATTTATGGAAGCGGCCTACAGTGGTACTTTTGAATGGCTCAATAACGATCCGTTAAATGACATCATGAATTCGACGCGTGGGCATATTTATGACGCAATGATTGTTTGCTCGATGAGAAAGGTCAAGGTCCAGGGCGGTGAACCGTTTTGGGATGAGAAAGTAAAAGACGTTTTCACCAAACGCCTTTCGGAGAAATCTGAAAGTATCGAGTTTTATTGGTCACTAGGATTCAATGTGCCACAGATCAGTTATTTGGACATGGGTTGGCTGAAGAAATACGTAGATCTACTAACTGAAGTAAAAGAAGGCAAGTACAAGTTGCCTGTTTTCTATGGGTATTTGATTTTCTCTGGGCAGCTATACACAAATCTTTACGAGCTGTTTTATCCAGTTTATCACTCTGAAATCTATGAAAAGATAGAAAATGCTGTGATTGTACGCCGATTGGTTGAACACATCTGGATTGCTTTTGCAATTGGTCTCGATAATTCCGATGTATTGTTGAATGGCCTTTTAGACTCCGCCGATGTGCAAAAGCTGGGTTATCTGATTGATAGGATAAAAACTGTGGATGTTCTCCATCAGGACGAAAAAATAAGATATGTATGGGAAAGGTTACTGGCTGTTTCAGAAAACTCAGAAGATAAATACCTAAAAGAAAAAGCATTCGAAATGCTTTACTTCGCTGAGTTGCTGGGAGATTTTACGGAAGCAGATCTAGATCGTTTTAAAAGGACGATATCGCTCGAAAAGATAGATGTTAATACCTACAGGCTTTTGAAAATAGTTGAATCAAAACTTCGAAGCAGGGATTATGAAATAACAGGGAAATTAATGGATGTATTGTTGGAAAAGCTTCCTTCTGATGCCTATTTCGATGAAAGTAAAATGAATGAAATTATTGAAGAGCTTTACAAGAATGGAAAACAAGAATATGCCGATCGTCTTGCTATTGGTGCCGTTGAAAGAAGGAATTTTAGTGCGATTGAAATATACAATAAATACCATCAATCATAAAGTTCCAGACAATGAAACATTATTCGTTTAGCTAGCATCTTTTTGCCATGGCAATGGTTCGCCTAAACCGAACCAGCCACGCTTAATTCTGTTCTTGTAATTTCCTTTATATCCCAGTATGTGCAGGAGAGAAAGCTCTAGATACCAAAGGCCTAATTCTAATGCTTCAAACCTTTCCATACTACCAATATCTCTCAAGTCTCTCCGTTTTTTCTCCTGACCGTGAACAAGAGCGTTTCTTATCACGGTAAATACTTCAGCTCCATCTTCCATATCTGCCAACTTCATTAGGTTCTCTGACTCGACAGGGATTTCCCTGGGGATCGAAAGTTGTGATAGTAATAATCTTATCTTGTTCGAAGCTGCAATGTTACTAGCGTCACTGCCGAGGATTAGTTTTTTCTGTTCTATTAAAAACCAATTGTATACTAACTCTAAGCCTGTCTGCACGAAAATGATTGAGCCTTCGGTTGAACCATTGTTTGCATTTCCGTTCAAATACCAATGAATTGCATAAAGGAGAAAATCCTTTTTATCAGGATCTTTCCACATTTCAGAGAAATTCACCCAAATATCGTTGAGTCTGTTTAGACCTATAATATTTGACCAACGAGTTACTTCTTTGAACGGTTCGCAAAAGTAGCTCGAGAAGTCTTGCCAAATGATTTCATTCTCATGCTCTCCTTTCAAAAAATAAAGAGAAGTTTCTCTGCCGTTGATAAAACTTATAAAATTATGAAAAGACAAGAGGAGTTCTTCAACGTCTTTCAATGAAAACGGCCCTTTTTTACTCGTTATCTCACCACCACAGGTGAGTAGATATCCCCCGGATTTTTTGAGTTCTTCATACAATGTTTCGTATTTATCAGATTTGTCTATGACTATCTTGAAAGGACCATGTTCAAAAACCTGTCTGCCATTAAAAAAGTAAATAGACTCGGGGTGGGTCCTTTTAATTTTTTCACCGTCAGATATTAAAAGGTTCGGGATGGAGAAATGTATTCTTGAAACCTTTATTCTTGGATCGCCCAACACTGCCCTACCACAAAATCCGCTGAGATAATTCATGTCTTTGAAGCTCGTTACCCAAGCTTCGCCGAACAGTAAATCATCAATAATAATTTGGCAAGGTTTTGCCATGTTGATATGCACAGAAGGATGGGACTCCTCAAGTATTTGGCTGGTCTGAAATTTAGCCCTTTTTTCTGGAAACCAATTAAATGCTATCGTACCAAGAACGGTGATATTGATTTCTGCTTGCCTGATGGAGAATTGTCCTTCGAAAATGGGTACTGCTTGGTTTGCATTTTCCATGGCGTAGCTTGCTCCTATGTATTCTGGAAGCTGACTTATTTCTTTGTGATAATCAAATTCATTTTCTGTCATGATGAGAGGTTTAATTCATATACCAGTTATATTGAACGATGACGACCTATTTGTTTGAAATAGGTTGTATATTAAAAATTAGATGATAAATCTTTTTGGGTTTTATGCCAAATTGATGCATTGAACTATAGTATGTGAATTTTCCGTTGGGTACCAAATGTTCCGTCCAACTGTTGGAAATGAAGTTCATATTCTCTCGCATAAGAAGGTCTTTATATTGCGCAGAGATATCTTTGACCTGGTCATTGATCATCAGGATATAGCCTTCATGCTCAAAATCCGTTAGATATTTGGATACTTGAAAAGCAATTTCCTTTTTGTCATAGTTCCACCAGCCCTTGAATTCAATAACCTTTCGGGATAGCAACGGTTGATAGAAGGTCAAATCCATATACCCTTTTCCCATTTCTTCTTCGGCTACAACAGCCGCATCGGGAAATCTGGCTGAGAGGAAATTTTTAAAAGAATAGCGGACCATGGATTCTTTGTTTTTGCCGCCATTCAAAACATTGGCGATACATGGTTCATTGATGTTATTACGCTGGAAATGGCTGATCGCATCTGTCAAGCACTGACGGAATTGTTCATCATAAGTTGCCCCCCCGGCTTTTATCCTCAGTTCACTCACGAACTTTTTTTCCCCTTTCAGCCATTTTTTTAAGATCTTTAAATAACCATTCGCGTCAGCTTTATTAGATAATTTTAATTGTTCAATTTCTACTTTTCTATTTGCCGTCAATAGCTTTAGTTCTGCTGATGCTGTGTCGGTCAGGTGCCCTTTCTCAAATGAATTTGCCGCATTGAGTGTTGTAATAATAGCAAGGGTTGCGTCTTTAACAAAATCGAGCATTTCCTTTTTTGACTTCATTCCGACGGCGGTGACCCCTGAGTACATGTTGGTTTCCCCTGGCCCTTTGAGTACTGGTATTGCACTTTCAAATTGTTTTTTTGCAGCCGAAAGATAAGGTATATCAAACGGGAAAACACGAAGCCACTCCTGGTAAATTTGGATTAGAAGCCCCAAATCATATTCATTGTTGGTGGTTTGATTAATAGTTTGATTCGAAAACATTTCAGCGATTGCAGCATGTTTTTCGGCACTTAGGTCGTCAATGGACGTGAGGTTGCTTTTGACAATTGAAGTGTAATTGGAAAGTCCAACTGGTGGCCCAAAACCATGGGGCAATTGACCAAAACTTTTAATGGTTAAGTCGACATAATCTTTGATCCGTTTATTCCAGTCGACCTTATTCATGTTCTGTCTTATACAGTCTATCGTGAAAATGTAACTGTTCATTACCTTTGTCGGAATATATAGGTACTGTGACTTATCAAACCAATGGGCTTTGTATAGCTTCCGATGGTTATCACAGCAGTCTGGAAAACGATTAAAATCTTCTTTCAATGAGGTATAGAGCGATTGGTGGCCTTTACAGCAATCAGGAAAATTCTCGGGAATTTCAGCATTTTCCAACGCCGGTACTTCAAAGGCATCAATCCCAAAGTCATCAGAAGTTATCGTTGCAATTTTTCCAGCACTTACTTCCTTTGCTGCCTTGAGAGCAGCATGTGGATTAATAAAAACGATTGAGCCCAGCCCAGGAATTTTTTGCATTCATAAAATTATGAAATTTTGAGGTGTTACGTTTAAATTTTTATTGAATATCAAAAATGACGACGGACTTATAAACCAAGATGTTAGCAAATCCTGCTAAGCAATAATTTATATTTTATTTTGAGCCCAAATTATTTATCAAGTTGCAAAATGACGCTATTCCTTTGAAGAATATTGATTAAAATCCTTGGCAATCTTTGCGATCCCTGTAAGAAATAATGGTGGGATGAAGTAGATCCTGACTTTATTCTCTAGGAGTTGATGCCAGCCATATTCGTAACACATATAGATATCAATGCCTTCGTCTAGCCTGTAGATCCCAGTCATGAATTTAAATTCAAATCCCTCATCGCTGAGCTGCCAATTCTTAACGGGAGTGCCAGTTTCATTGAAAAGGCGCTTCAAAATTTGGTAATTACGCATAATAATCCTGTTAACCTGTCCAAAATGTTCAGGTTCCTTCCATTTTGAAATCTTCTTCTTCTCCCTGCCTGCGGCATTCCGGCATTGGTCGCTACAATAGAGTTTATCCTTGCGCCCTTCGAATAGTCGACTACATCCAGAATAAGCACAATTGCGGTCGGTGTCTTCATTCACAGCTAATTCCATAAAAATTAATCTTCTTGTCTTCCAGTTATTTAACCGATTTAAAAGCGCTTAAATCGGATTGGCTAATATACAACCGACTAATTGATTTTCAATATTGAGATTTGATAGGGATTTAAATATGAACAGGTTATGAGAAACAACACCATTGCATCGGAGTCTTTTTCATCGGGAAGGAAGAGCTTCTTTTTGGATTTTAAACTGGCCAGGAACAAAAGCAACTATATGCGCATTACTAATTTGGTCAGATATGAGGATGGAAGTACCAGGAAAGCCAGAATGTATATCTGGCAGGAAGATTTCGAACTATGGATTTCCGCGTTTGCATCGCTTTTTCAATCTGCAGCGCATGCAAGTGAGAAAGACGTCACCGTGTTTGACCTTTTCAACCAGAGTAAACAAATGAAAGATAGTGGAATAAAGTCATGGGAGCCTGAAAAGCGGCCGCGGGAAAAGTTTTTGGACAGTGGACCGGGAGAGATGACACTGGCTGAATTGATTGCAATGTTGATCGGCTCTGGAACTGCGGATGCCAATGCAATTGAACTAGGAGAAAAAATTCTAAACTCCGTAGATAATAATCTATCTAAACTCTCTGAACTAAGTCATACGGAACTAGCGAAATTTAAAGGTATGGGACTGGCAAAATCCAGTGCAGTACTTTCTGCTCTTGAACTTGGCAAAAGGGCATTTGGTTTTAAAAATCTATTAAATCGTAAAACTGTTTAAGAAAAATTTACGGTCGGTTTTTTGAACTCTGAGACAAATCTAATAACAATGCAAATTTTAAATGTAATAGCATTAAAATGTTCATTTTAACCGATACAGGAATGATTTTGGACGCATAATGTTTGCATAGGTATATTCACATTTGCCTGTCATCTATATTTTTAGTTTTAAAAAACATAGCTATGAACACAAAGAAAGTTGGTATCTGGATTAGGGTATCTACAGATTATCAAGTGAAGGATGAAAGTCCGGAGCATCATGAACAGCGCGCGATGTATTATTGCAAGTCCAAAGATTGGGAGGTCGTTGAGGTATATCGTTTGGACGCTATATCTGGGAAAACGGTCATGGAACATCCAGAAACCCAAAGGATGCTGAGCGATATTAGAAGTAAACGCATAACTGGTTTGGTTTTCTCAAAACTTGCACGACTCGCGCGTAATACAAAGGAGCTTCTCGAATTCGCAGAAATTTTTAGAAACGAGAAAGCTGATCTCATATCACTGGCAGAACAAATAGATACTAGCACACCAGCTGGGCGGCTTTTTTTTACAATTATTTCTGCGATGGCACAATGGGAGCGCGAAGAAATTTCAAGTAGGGTTGCCGCTTCTATTCCAGTTAGAGCAGAAATGGGTAAGCCGCTTGGTGGACAAGCTAGTTTCGGCTACCAATGGATAAATAAACAACTCGTCATAGACGAAAATGAAGCTCCTGTTAGAAAGTTGGTTTATGAGATATTTAAAGAGTGCCAACGGAAGAAAACTACTGCCGACAGATTGAATTCTCTTGGTCATCGTACCCGTAACGGTAGCCAGTTCAGCGATACGACAGTCGACCGTTTATTACGCGATACTACCGCAAAAGGTGTTCGCCTCGCTAATTACACGAAAAGCATGGGTAACGGGAAGCAATGGATTGTAAAGCCTCAAGACGAATGGGTGCAACGACCATGCCCTGCCATAATATCAGAAGAGCTTTGGCTAGAGTGCAACTCGGTTCTTGATGAGCAGAAAGTGAGACGAGTAAAAATCGGAAAACCATCAGAAAATCTTCTTGCTGGTATAGTCAAATGTCACTGTGGTGCAGCAATGTATGTTTATGCAAATACTAAAAGTTTCAGTTGCAGGAAATGTAAGAATATTATCCTAGAGATTGATATTAATGAAATATTTCAGGATCTTCTTAAACAATATCTTGAAGGAGTTACTCCACAAATGTTTATAGATGAGATAGAACAGGCAATCAAAAAAGATGAATTATTATTGGCAAATTCGGTTAAAAGCCTAAGTAGGATCCAAAAAAAGATGGATGAACTCGTTGAATTAAGAATAAGTAAAGAACTGGACAAAGAACATTTTGCGAACTTGTACAAGCCACTCGAGAAACAGTTTAATGAACTCAACCAATCAATACCAGAACTGGAGGCGAAGATCGACCTGACTAAAATTCAATTAAAGTCGAGCGACTATATACTCAACGAAGCTAAATCATTGTCTGAAAAATGGGATTTAATGGATTTGCCCCAGAAGAAAGCAATTGCAGAAACCATAACTGAATACCTAATTGTCAATGCCGGAGATATTGATTTGGCGCTCACCTATCTTCCCGGTTCTGCGCATAATTGTCCACGCAACCTCAGGGATTCATCGAGGCCACCAACATAAAGCTGGCTGGATATTCTACCGAAAACCTTGCCCTTGCAATGGCCACTTTACGGTCTTCTAAAGGTTGACGCATCACCTCTAAAACGGTACGCTTAAACTCAGGTAGTTCGTCTAAAAAAAGCACACCATTGTGGGCCAGCGATATTTCACCAGGCTGCGGGTTTATCCCGCCGCCTACCAGGGCTACATCGCTAATGGTGTGGTGTGGGGAGCGGTATGGGCGGATGGTCATTAAAGCATCCGCTGCAGAGAGCTTTCCGGCTACGGAGTGGATTTTTGTGGTTTCTAAAGCCTCATTTAAATTTAAGGGGGGTAAAATGGTGGGCAGGCGCTTGGCCAGCATGGTTTTGCCTGCCCCCGGCGGACCAATCAATATCACGTTGTGTCCACCTGCAGCAGCAATTTCTAAGGCTCTTTTTATATTTTCCTGGCCTTTAACATCGGCAAAATCGTGCTCGTAATTATTGATATTTTTTAAAAATTCTTCTTTGGTGTTTACTTTAACCTGTTCCAGTGTTTCAGTTTTATTAAAAAAAGCAATCACTTGAGCAAGGTTTTCTACACCATAGGCAACCAAATCGTTTACAATGGCTGCTTCGCGAACGTTTTGCCTGGGTAAGATAAATCCTTTAAAACTTTCCTGTTGTGCTTGTATTGCAATCGGTAAAGCTCCTTTTATGGGCTGTATACTTCCATCTAAAGAAAGTTCACCCATAATAAAATAATCTTCCAGTTCTTCGGCAGGAATTTGCCCTGAAGCGGCTAAAATGCCGATGGCAATGGGAAGGTCGTAAGATGAGCCTTCTTTTTTTATGTCGGCAGGTGCCAGATTGACCACGATTTTCTGCCTGGGCATGTGATAACCTGAAACCTTGATGGCACTAGCCACCCTTTGCAAACTTTCTTTTACGGCATTATCGGGCAAGCCGACCATATAGTATTTGGTCCCCGAGCTAATATTCACTTCGATTGTTATGGTCAGTGCATTTACCCCATAAACAGCACTCCCGTATGTTTTTACAAGCATTAATTTTTAATTAAAATAAAGCGGGATGTAAATTATTCGGGAATGAATATTGATTTGTACTAAGATAGTAATTGTTTAAATAAAAGCAATGTTTAGGTGTTATAACTTATATGCTTATAGCTTTGGTTGAAACCAAAGACAATGGTAGGTGGAGCGAATAATACTTTTGTATCACTTGCAGCAAACTTTGTTAATTAAACCTGCTTTCCTATGAAATACAACACGCTGATTTCCAAAAACCTTTAAATAAAAAAAATCCCAATCATTACTGATCAGGATTTGTATTTTTTGAGATGCTGACCCCGAAGACTCGGGACAGCATGACGTGCCTATGGGCCTTACGCCCTAAACCTTCTGCCTCAAAGCTCTCTACTATCTGCCGAATGGCATTTTAGGCATACCTTTCATCATGGCTGCAGCTGCTGCCGGGTTCGAAAACTGCTTCATCATTTTACGCATATCTTCAAACTGTTTAATCAGCTTGGTTACTTCTTCTACTTTACTGCCCGAACCTTTCGCAATACGTAAGCGGCGGCTTTGTTGAATCGCATCCGGGTTTTCTTTTTCAAATGGGGTCATCGAATTGATAATCGCTTCGATTGATTTAAATGCATCATCCTGGATATCTACATTCTTCATCATTTTACCTACACCTGGTATCATGCCCATCAGATCTTTCATGTTACCCATCTTCTTGATCTGCTGAATCTGGTTGTAGAAATCGTTGAAATCGAATTTATTTTTACGGATTTTCTTCTGAAGTTCTGCTGCCTCTTTCTCATCGAACTGCATTTGTGCACGCTCAACAAGTGAAACCACATCACCCATACCCAAAATACGCGATGCCATACGGTCTGGATAGAAAACATCAAGTGCTTCCATTTTCTCGCCGGTACCGATAAATTTAATCGGCTTGTTTACCACCGATTTAATTGAAAGCGCTGCACCACCGCGGGTATCACCATCTAATTTGGTTAAAACCACACCTGTAAAATCAAGCCTGTCGTTAAATACTTTGGCGGTATTTACTGCATCCTGACCAGTCATCGAATCCACCACGAATAAAATCTCGTGTGGCTGCGTTTTAGCTTTAACTTCCGATATTTCGTTCATTAAAGATTCGTCGATCGCTAAACGACCTGCGGTATCAATAATGATGACGTTATTTCCATTTTGTTTACCGTGTGCAATACCTTCTAAAGCAATGCCTACCGGATCGTTTGATGCACGGTTAGCGTAAACTGAAACACCAACTGAAGTTCCTAAAACCTCCAATTGATCTACAGCCGCCGGGCGGTACATATCGCCTGCAACCAATAAAGGTTTTTTACCCTTGCCTTTTAAATGCAAAGCCAGTTTACCTGCGAAAGTAGTTTTACCCGCACCGTTTAAACCTGCAATTAAAATAATGGTAGGATTTGCTTTAGTATCTAACTCTGTAACTTCGCCACCCATTAAGGCTGCAAGTTCATCGTTCATTATTTTGGTAAGCAATTGACCTGGAGAAACGGCAGTAAGCACGTTTTGCCCCAAAGCTTTTTGCCTTACATCATCGGTAAATGCTTTCGCTGTTTTATAGTTAACATCGGCATCTAATAATGCTTTGCGGATCTCTTTCATGGTTTCTGCCACGTTGATTTCCGTAATGCTGCCTTGTCCTTTTAGTACTTTAAATGCTCTGTCTAGCTTGTCCTGTAAATTATCAAACATCTTTTTTTAAGCTAAAGGCTTCATGCCGAAAGGCAAAAAGCTACTTGTTTTTAATAAAAGGCAAATGTATCAAATTTTGCTTGTAAATCTTAGCAACTCAAAGTCAAAACTTTAGGAAGATGAATATTAAATTTTTCTTTTGATGCAACATTTTGCTAAAGGCATGGTCTTATACCTAACTAACCTAAACGAATGAAACGCTGCATCCTCCTCTTTTTTATATTTATTTGTGCTTTTTCTCGAGCACAGGATATTTCAAAACAGCGCCAGTTAGCAGCAAAAAGAACCTCTCTAAGCCCCAAAATAGATGGTATTTTAGATGATGAGTGCTGGAATAATGTTCCCATAGCAACTGATTTTATTCAGATCAGACCAAATCCTGGAAAAATAGAAACTCCAGATCGGCGCACCGAAATGAAGGTGCTTTACGATGATGTGGCGATATATGTTTATGCCCGGATGTATGATCATCCTGACAGCGTTTCGCACGAACTGGTTTCGAGAGATAATATTGGCAATGCCGATTTCATTTCGATTATTGTCGACCCCTTTTATGATAAGATGAACGGAAATGGCTTTTTCGTTACCGCTGCGGGTGTTCAGTTCGATGCCAAATACTCGCAGGTTGGTGATGAAGATTCAAACTGGAATGCAGTATGGGAAAGTGCAGTTAAAATTGATGATAAAGGCTGGACTTGTGAAATGAAGATTCCTTATTCGGCACTGCGTTTTTCCAGTAAGGATATTCAGAACTGGGGTTTGAATTTTAGCCGCAGGGTGCAGCGGAAAAACCTTCAAACCTTTTGGAATTTTGTAGATCCTAAGGTAAACGGCTTTATCAATCAGGAAGGCTTGTGGATGGGTATAAAAGATGTTAAACCGCCGTTAAGATTATCCTTTTCGCCCTATATTTCGGCCTATGTAAACCATTATCCGGTTAATTTACCCGGCGTAAAAAATACAACCTCACGGTTTAACGGCGGCATGGATGTTAAATATGGAATCAACAACAGTTTTACACTCGATATGACTTTGGTGCCCGATTTTGGGCAGGTACAATCTGATAACCGGATATTAAACCTCACGCCTTTTGAAGTGAAATTTAATGAAAACCGACAGTTTTTTACCGAAGGAACAGAGCTGTTTAACAAAGGCGACCTGTTTTATTCCAAGCGGATTGGCTCCATACCTTCTTATTATAATTATAGTGAGGTGGTCAGCGGCGATAAAATTGTAAAAGATCAAACGGAGGCCAAGGTATTAAATGCGACAAAAATTTCCGGACGTACAGCTAAAGGGCTGGGCATTGGTATTTTTAATGCCATTACCAATCGCATGGAAACCGAGGTAGAAGATGCGCAGGGTAACCTTCGTATGGTCGAAACGCAACCACTTACCAATTATAATATTCTGGTTTTCGATCAGTCGTTAAAAAACAACAGTTCGGCTACTTTTATCAATACAAACGTGCTGAGGCAGGGTTCTGCTTACGATGCCAATGTAAGTGCCTTGCTTTTCAATTTAAATAATAAAGGCAATAAATATTTCGTAAACGGTGGTGGTAAAATGAGCTATTTACGGGGTGAGGAGTCGAGTACGGGTTATAGTTATACCTTACGGTTTGGGAAACAGAGTGGCAATTTTACCTGGAGCTACAATCAGGTGTATGCTGATGATAAATTTGACCCATCAGATATGGGTTTCTTTACCAATAACAACTTTTTAGATCAGCGGATAGGCATTGGTTACAACGTATACAAGCCAAGCAAATGGTATAATCAATTTGAAAGCTGGCTTAATCTGACCTATTCCCGCAGGGCAATACCGAGTGCTTATCAAAAAATCGGTACAAATGCAGGATATTGGGTCCAGTTTAAAAATCAATGGTCGGCAGAATTAGACTTAAGCTGGGATAGAAAAAGTAACGATTTTTATGAGGCACGAAACGGACAGTTGTACCGTGCACCTGAAAACTACGGCATTAGCCTGTATATAAACCCCAACCGTGCCAAGGCCTATAATTTTGGCGGAAACGTTCGCTATTTTGAGCAACAGCTTTTCGGTGGCAAACAATATAACTTTTACTTTTTCCAGAATCTGAGGTTAAATGATAAGATTGCTTTTGGACTAGACCTGAATTTCAACCCGAATTATAACTATGTAAACTGGGTAACTGCACAGGGAGATCAAGCTATTTTCTCTAAATACGACCGCAGAACGGTAGAAAACTCATTTGATGCTAAATACACTTTTACCAATTTAATGGGACTAACGGTGGTACTACGACATTATTGGAGTGATAGAAGAAATAAAGAATTTTATTTGCTTAAACCTGATGGCAACTTAACAGCATATCAAGGGGCAACATTAACCGGAATGGATAGGAACT
This sequence comes from Pedobacter sp. GW460-11-11-14-TSB4, assembly GCF_059423705.1. NCBI lineage: Bacteria > Pseudomonadati > Bacteroidota > Sphingobacteriia > Sphingobacteriales > Sphingobacteriaceae > Pedobacter > Pedobacter sp. GW460-11-11-14-TSB4. Next base: position 199,725 of record NZ_JBWKYI010000002.1, on the reverse strand, counting down.
ATAATGTGTTTAATATTGATTTAATTTATACCTGGCAATTTGCACCGGGGAGTACCCTTTCTGTTTCGTACAAGGATGCAGCCGAAACTTACGATACCTTTTACACACAGCGTTACGATAAAAACCTAAGCGGGATTTTAAATGCGCCCCAAAATAACAGCCTTTCAGTAAAGGTGTTATATTATATTGATTATCTCGATTTAAAGAAAAAGCGGAAAAAGGATTAAGTTTGGTCGGTCCTAGCCTTGGGTTTAAACCCAAGGCTACTCAACTCCAAATCCTCAACCCTAGACTAACGTGCTTTCCCGGGACTGATGCCGAATTTTTTACTAAAGGCACTGCTGAAATGTTGTACCGAAGAATAGCCCAACTCATCAGAAATGTGCTTAATGTTTTTACTGTTATCGGCCAGGAGCTCTTTGGCCCGCATCAATTTATAATCGCTTAAATAGCCAAAAACAGTATTCTGGAAAACCTCTTTAAAGCCTTGTTTTAATTTAAACTCGTTTATTCCTGCTGTTTTTGCCAGCTCGGTTAAAGATGGTGGATGGTTGGCATTGGCCAACAAATATTCACGGGCATAATAAATACGGTCTTTATCGTAAGCTGATTTAATGGCAGAGGTGTCGGTTTTTTTTGCTGCGAGCTCAAAAGCCTGGGCTTGCAATGCCAAAAGTTCGAGGCATTTAGATTGCAGGAACAAGAGTTTTAAGCCCCCTGTAAAATGACAGTTCATAATATCATTTATGCAACTGTGCATCGCCAGACTGATGGGTAGATTTTCTGATGAAAGCTCTACTGAATGGTTGTTCATGATTTTTTCGGCAAAGTTTTTTAACAAAGTGCTGCTTTCGCTGGTTAGATCGATAAAGCGGCTCCTTTCAAAATTTACTTCGAAAAACTTATGCGGGCCATTGGTGGGGAATTCTGCCATCCCATCAAAATCCGGGCTGTAGATAATATTATGCTGGTTTGCCTTAATATCGAGCCGCTTATTGGTGAGGTAATTTTCCATTATTCCACCACCTATAAGCGAAAAATGTAATTCTACCAATTCAGGTTCGTCAAAAGCTTTAATACGCAAACGGTTCTGCTTCACCAGCATATCGCCGTAAACAATGTAAATGCCGGAAAAAGATATCTGCACGATTTCTGCATCGCCAAAGGGAAAGCTGTACTTGTCTCTTCTTTCGGTGACCAGTGCCTGATTAAGTTCGGTATTGTCGAATTTGCTTCCAACAATATAATACTTATCATCACCATCATAAATGTTTAAAGCCATAAAATCCTTTTGATATAAACTTTAATCCCTTTGATATAAAAAGATGCGGTTGTTAGACAATTACTTTTGTTCAAAGTTACTAAACAAAAAGAAAACGATGCCAAAATTACCGTCATGGCTGGCCAATACAATGGAAAAAGTGATCAGCAATAAAATATATCAGGTAGAAGTTGTAGCAACTAGAATGTTAAGCAGCAACCTAAAGTGTGTTACCTTTAAAGGCGATTTTTTTGATGCCAAATTTATTCCTGGAATGGAGGTGCTATTTAGGGTTAACGCCAACGAGTACCGCCATTATACCCTGTCTGCCTTTAATCAAACGGAGGAAACCTGCGAAGTTATCTTTTATTTAAACAGGCAGGGACCCGGACACAGCCTTGCTGTGAATATTCAAAAAGGAGATTCTTTAAAGCTTATTCTAGACCGTGCAAGAGTTAAATACATGGAAGAATCGAACCAGCATTTCTTTTTTGGTGATGAAACCAGCCTGGGTTTATATGAATCGCTTGGGAGAAAAGTGGTGGATGAGGATGTGGAATATTTTGGAATTTTAGAGCTACAGGAAGAAAACCTTTGCGCTGCTGAACAGCTCAATTTGTTGATCGATGTGGTACCTTCTGACCCCAATACTCCGGCTAAAAATGCCATCAACTGGATGGAAAACATGCATCCGATCTGCTGGGAAATGTGGCAAAATGCTACTTTTTACTTAACCGGAAGGGCAAAATCGATACAGTATTTTAAAAAGTACCTAAAGCAAAGGGGCGTAAGCTTCAGGCAGATTATTACGATGCCATATTGGGAAATCGGTAAAGTTGGTGGCGGCTAAACCTATCTGGGAAAGGTGAAGCCAAAACCCAATGCTAAAGTTTGGTTCGCCTGTATTTTGTTTGTGCCGGTATCGTCATCAAATAATAGAACACCTGTTAAACTGGTGTTCATAAAACGGTTGATTTTTGCAGTTAAAGCAATGTCTAACCTGTGGTCGATTTTACTTGCCTTAAAATCTTTATAAGGAATAAACATGGCATACCGCGCTTTTAGATTTGTATTGGTGAAAATGTCTTTATCAAAAGCACTAACAATCTGAAAAGCAAGTTCATTTTTAATTTTTTTTCCCTTTTCAACAGCGTAAACTTCTTTTTTATTATCGTATACAGCTGTGTCGAGAACAAAAGTTTGTCTTGCAGTACCTGTGCCAATTCGGGTAGAGAAATATTTAACTGGTTTATACTCGAAACCGATAGATTCTGTTAGGTACCCTGGTGCCATAAACTGTGAAATCAAAACTTGTTGCTCATCACCATTACCATCTCTAAAGTACCTGAAGCCTTTATCAAACTGTGATTCAAAGCTGATCGATCCGAAAAAGAACCAGCTTTTAGAGAGTTGAAAAGAAGCTTTATTATCCCAAAAAATACGGTCGTTGGTTTTCTTTTGCAGCTGATCTTTGTTTTTGATTTTACCATATTGTAAAACCAGCTCACTGATGTAACTATAGCTGTTTTTATTGTATTCGGCTTTCCAGTTTAACAATCCGCCAACGGCCACAGAGTTGGTACCCCCACCTTTCCAGTTGTTACTGAATTGGGCCTGGTTAACATTAATGCCGATGTTGGTTCTTGTTTTCCAGTAATTAATCTTGGCGTTTACCACCAAAGGTTTAATTTTTACGGGCTCAAAGTTTAATGGCCCTTGTCTGCTTGGCAAAGGACTACGCTTTAACTTTATATTCAGGTCTTTTGTATTGATCGGAATAGTATCAATTTCCTGTGCATATAATTTTGTAGAGCAGAAACTTAGAATCAGGATTATGGCAGCTAAACAGTTCTTCATTACCTACAAAGAAAAAGAAAAAATTTAGAGATAAAAAGCATTTATCAAAATGATTGTCAGATTGACAATTGAATTGGAGGCAAAAACTGTTGTTTCAGATCTTTTTAAGCCAGCCATACCAATTCCCCTTTTTTAGATAGTTTAGCTCGCTTTCGTGCGCATAGGCTTCCTGTTCAAAAACGATGTTGCGGTAGGCTAAATCGTGGTTTTGGTATTTAATCAGGTTAACCAGGTAGTTAATTAAGTATAAGAGATAAAAAGGAAAAATAAGCAATTCTAATTGCTGACGTAAGTGGATTTTTTCGTGATTAATGATTGTTGGATCGTTTTTAAGTCCTGATGATTTTAACAGGATAAATGGAAAGATGGCCATACCTGCTGCCGGGAGTTTTTTAACGATCAGAATGGGCGCTTTCACAACTTATCGATGGTTATTGCCGGCAATTTAGGCAATTGTAAGGCTTTAGGATTTAACCTGTAGCTTTTATAGGCATTCCGGATGAAAAGATTAAAGGAATAATCAGTTGCATCCAATACAAATTGATAAGTAGGACGATACTGCTGCATAAAATCAGTCAGTTCAGCATCTTTTATGCCCAATACCTGGCTAACCAGACTGGCGCTAAAACGATAATCGATCAAATCTTCACGATAATCTTTTTCGAGGATTTTTTGAAGATGACGGGCGTTTCTTCCTTGTTTGCTTAACAGATTGTAAATGGCATCGATACCTAAACCAACACCCCCATTACCTAAATTCAATAAATCTTTACTGCTTCCTTTCATGGTTTGGTAACGGTATTCCTGAACGTTTTTTTCGTATTGCTGCTGCGGGCTCAATCTTTTTTGCTGAATAACGACGTCGCGCAGTCTGATGCCCAGCGATCTGAGTTGAAAGTATGCAGCGGTTTGGCCTTTAAAAACAATTGTATCTACCCCATAGCCCGATAAAGCGGCAACCAGCGTATCGCCAGGCAGCGCAAAGGTGCTAAATTCGCCTTTCGTATTGTTGTATAAACCATCGCCTGTACGGAGGTTATAGATGTAAACTTTAGCCAAACGCTGCTTGGTTTCTTTATCAATAACAATTCCCTGCACAGGTTTATTCTGTGCATGAAGCAGCGTAGAGAAGCTGAAAACAAATATAAAGGGAATAAAAAATTTCATTAAGCTACAAAACTACAAATATCTGGCAGGCTATGTTTGTACTTAACATTATTTAACCTTAAGTATCTGGCCCAGTTTAATGGCATCGGTACTCATTTCGTTCAGCATTTTTAACTGATCGACCGTTAAATTAAAGCGTTTTGCAATATTATAGAGTGTATCTCCTTTAACAACGGTATAAGTGCCATCGGCAAGAATGGGTTTGGCGCCTGCTGGCGGCGTTTCAACTGGTGTAAACTTTGCCTTTTCCTGAGGGATATTCTGGTTGATTTCTGCGAACACACGATCTTCACGGGCAATCTTTTGCTTTTCGTTTTCCGATTGATCGTATTGGTAAAGCTGGTATTTTTCGATGGTGTTGATTAACAGATCAGGATATTTCGGATTGGTTGCATAACCCGCTGTTTTTAATCCCTGTGCCCAACTTTTATAATCATTTTTATCTAATTGGAAAAGAAAGCTGTAACGTTTGCGTTTTAAAAATTCAGAATGATCCCTAAAAGATTCGCGGGCATCTTTATATACCCTAAAACAGTCGTTTTTCTGGTCATCGTCGCGGAAATAGTTTTTTCCTTTCCAGTCTGAGGTACATTTAATGCCGAAGTGGTTGTTTGCGTACTTAGCCAAATCGCTGTTTCCACTGCCCGATTCTAAAATTCCCTGCGCCAGCGTAATACTTGCAGGGATACCATTTGCATTCATCTCTTCAACCGCTACGCCTTTAAACTCATCAATATAACTTAAGGTATTGTAGCTTTTGTACGAATTGTTATTGGCTTTGTTGGCTGCTTTTTCGATCTGCTTGTTGTTTTTAGAAAATTTCCGCGAACCGCAAGAACTAAAAAAAAGGAGGGCTGCTACAATAAGGAAGTACTGAATGGATGAACGCATTGGTGGGGTATATAGGGTTAATTGTTTAACTGTAGGTTAATAGACTTGGGACTGATGACTACGGACTCAAGACTCAAAACTTCAACTTCTGTCCTGGTTTTAAATTCGCTTTTTTTATGCCGTTTTTCTGCATGAGGGCCTTAACGGTGGTTCCTTTCTTTTTGGCAATTATGCTCAGGTTATCACCAGATTTTACGGTATAACTTTTTGTTGTTCTTCTGCTTTTTGAGCGGTGGCGAGCTGGTGCAGCATAAACGGGCTCTTCATAACCCTCTGGTCTTTCATCGTATTGGTAAAGTTCGTACTTTTTGATCAACCCGATTACCTGGCTGGCCCAGCTTCTGCTGCTGGCGTAACCACAACGGCGGATTCCGTAAGCCCATCCTTTGTAATCGTACTGATCGTATTTTCCAAAAAGGTTATTAAAAGGTTCGCGGGTTTCCATAATTTCTACAAAATGGCTGTAAGATTCATCTGCATTTAAGTAATCGCGATAGGATGAACGGATTTCGGTATTATTATTCGGACCTTTTACGCCGAAATGATTGTTAAGGTGTTGTGCAATTTTACTGTTTCCTGCAGCCGATTCGTGAATAGCGACAGCCAGGATAATACTGGCGGGGATTTTATGATCGCGCATTAAATCCTGCGCATATTCTACATGCTCTGCAATATACTCGTCTGTATCTTGTGCACTGGCAACAATCCCTGTTAAAAGGAGCAGACAAAAAGTAAAGATTTTTTTAGTCATGGTTAACTGTACAAATTGTTTATCTGGTTAACTGTGCGATTAACCGATTTAAACAATTAACCGATTAATCATTATATGTTAAGCTTTCTTCCTGATCAAAAACAAACCATCCCGAACAGGTAAAATCAATTTCTCAACCCGTTCATCTGCAGCTATTTTATCATTAAAACTAGTAATATTTCTGGTGTCTTTATCCTGTTTCTCCTGAAGTACTTTTCCACTCCATAGTACATTATCCACAATGATAATTCCGCCAGGGCGAACGCGATCAAAAATGAGATCGTAATAGGTGCCATTGTTTTTCTTATCTGCATCGATAAAAACAATGTCGAAAACTTCGTCTAAAGCAGCTATCGTATGGGTGGCATCGCCCAGGATGTAGTTGATCTGATGGTTAAAGGCCGATTGGGCAAAGTTATGCCGAACCATATCTTCCAGTTCCTCATTAATATCAAGGGTATACAGCAGGCCATCGCTGGTTAAGCCCTCAGCAAGACATAAAGTGGCATAACCGGTAAAAGTGCCGATTTCTAAAATCCTTTTAGGGGAAATCATTTTGCTGAGCATGCTCAAAACCCGGCCCTGATAGTGGCCAGATAGCATTCGGGGCATTAAAACTTTAAGGTTGGTTTCGCGGTCTATCTGTTGAAGCAATTCGCTTTCAGGTTCGCAGTAGGCGATTAATAAATCTTGTAAATCGTCGTTTATCAGGCTCATTTGTTGGTTATAAACGGTTACTTTCCATAAAATATTGTAAAATGATGGTTGCAGCAATAGTATCAACCCGGTCTTTGTCTCTTCTGTCCGTCTTTTTTAAACCACTTTGCATAATGGCCTGATGGGCAAGTTTAGAGGTAAAACGCTCGTCAACCCAGTGCCTGGGAATATCGGGGAATGATTTTTTTAACAAGGTAGCAAAACCCTTTACATGTTGTGCCGAATCGGATGGTGAGCCATCCATTTGTTTCGGGTCGCCGAGCACAAAGGCCTCTACCTGTTCGCTAAGCATGTATTTTTTAACATATTCGATCACATCTTTCGGGTGCACGGTATCGAGGCCTGTTGCAATAATCTGCAAAGGATCGGTTACTGCGATGCCGATGCGTTTTGTTCCGTAATCAAATGCGAGGATTCTGGCCATAAGTTAAGCGCCGGGCACTTAGCGTAAAGCGTTGGCCCATCTTTAATTTTTAAAAAGCCAAAGGTAAGGTTTTTGAAATAATCGATAAATATTACAGGTAATGCTTTAGTAAGGGGTGTGTTATTAGTGTCTGTGACTAAAAATTTGATTCGTTCCATTTTTTGTAAAGCAAAACCTGTAGTGCGTGGCTATGTCCAGTCCTGCTGTATGCTTTGGCCCTCATGCTTCGGGGCTGCCGCTTCCATCAGGTTTTTTGATGCAGAGCCCGTACGGTTTGGGTAAATTTGCAGGGCGTAAATTGGATGTTTCCGAAGAATTACTGACTTAGTTAAATAAACCTGATCGCGCGTAAAGCCCACATCCCGATTTTTCATTCGGGAGAGGACTTGAAGCAATAGCAGGACTTTCGGAACCGAAACGCACAAGGCCTTGCTTTTCTAAAAAAATAAAATGTCGTTTTAATCTAAAAAATAGAGATTCTGAAACAAGTTCAGAATGACGAGGCTGTGAATATCATATCTATTTCTTATTTTGCACCAAATGCAGTTTAAAGCAATCATCGGACAGGAAAGAGTGAAGCAACAATTGGTGCAAACGGTTAAAGAAAACCGCATTAGCCATGCGCAGTTGTTTTTGTCGCCTGCTGGTTCTGGCGCTGTACCCCTCGCTATTGCCTATGCACAATTTATCAATTGCCTTAATAAAGGCGAAAATGATAGTTGCGGCGAATGTTCGAGTTGTAGAAAGTACGAACGTTTAATTCATCCCGACCTGCATTTCTCTTATCCTTTTTTTGCCTCGGCAAGTGTAAAAACGGCCATAGATGTATTGGAAGAATGGCGGGCAATGCTGATGCAGGATCCTTATTTTGATATGGATATCTGGCGATCGAAGCTCGATGCGGCCAATAAACAGGCCAATATTAACATTGCCGAATGCCACGATATTATTAAAAAACTAAGTTATAAAGCTTTCGAAGCCGAAACCAAGGTTTTAATTATGTGGTTGCCCGAATACCTGGATAAGGCCGGGAATGCGCTGCTTAAATTAATTGAAGAGCCACCTGCAAATACCTTATTTATATTAATCGCACAAAGTCAGGATCAGATTTTAACCACCATTTTATCCCGGACGCAAATTGTGAAGATTCCGAAACTTTCATCAGAAGAGGTCACCGGATATTTACTAAATGCGAGTGGATTAACCGAGCATCAGGCCATTGATTACTCCTTTTTGGCCGACGGAAATTTAATTGAAGCAAAAGCACTGGCAGCAGATACGCAAAGCGACAGTTCGGGTACGTTTACGGCCTGGCTGAGGATGGGTTTTGGAAACAAAGTTCCCGATCTAATCGAGTTTACAGATGAAGCGGCGAAGTGGGGAAGAGAAAACCAGAAGAATTTTTTAAAATATGGCGTAAATTATTTACGCGAATGCTGTTTAATTTTAAGCGGAGCTGAAGAATTGGTGAAATTACCCCCCTTAACCTTCGAAACCGCCAAAAAACTCAGCACACACGTACTTACCTTGCCTATGGCAGAGGCCATAATTGGCGAACTGGAAAAGGCACATTACCACATTGAAAGAAATGCAAACCCAAAAATTCTGTTTTTAGATGTATCTTTACAATTGGTAAAAATTATCAAGTTTAAAACGCTCCCTGCGGGGACTCAATATATATACAATTAATATGGGATGTGGAAGTTGTTCAACAGGTGGTGGTTGCACCCCTAATGGATGCAAAAGTAATGGCTCATGCGGCACCGGTGGTTGCCAAACAATGGAAGTTCACGATTGGCTGTCTAATTTGGATATGCCTTCTAATTATAAACCTTTTCAGGTTACAGAAATAAAATTTAAAGGTTCTCGGAAAGAGTTTTTCTTAAACAGCGACAACATTTACCTCGAAATTGGCGAGCTGGTGGCTGTTGAAGGACCAACCGGTGGTTTTGATGTAGGGCATGTTTCGCTTACCGGCGAATTGGTGCGGATCCAGATGAAACGCCGTAAAACCACGCTCGATCAGGTGGTGAAGAAGATTTACCGTAAAGCTACAGAGGCCGACGTGGAGAAATGGAATGCCGCTAAGGGAATGGAGTGGGAAACCATGCACAAAGCCCGTAAGTTGGCTTTAGATCTCCGTTTACAGATGAAAATCAGTGATGTAGATTATCAGGCCGATAAAACCAAAGCGACTTTCTTTTATACTGCTGATGGCCGTGTCGATTTCCGCGAGCTGATCAAAAAAATGGCGGAAAGTTTCCGCATCAGGATTGAAATGCGCCAGATTGGGATGCGCCAGGAAGCTGGCCGTTTGGGTGGAATTGGCTCGTGTGGCCGCGAATTATGCTGTTCTACCTGGTTAACCAACTTTAAAACCGTTTCTACAGCTGCAGCACGTTACCAGAATTTATCGTTAAATACATTAAAGCTTGCCGGCCAGTGTGGCAAATTAAAGTGTTGTTTGAACTATGAGCTGGATACCTATCTGGATGCCTTAAAAGATATTCCCGATAGAATCGAAAATTTAGATACCGAAGCGGGTTACGCCCGTCACCAAAAAACGGATATTTTTAAAAAAATCATGTGGTTTAGTTACCAGGGCGATGAAAACTGGATTCCGGTTAAAGCTGCACGGGTAAAAGAAATCATGGCCATGAACAAGGCCGGTAAAAAAGCACCAAATTTAAAAGAGGAAGCGGTGCAGATTGCAGCCCCTGTGGTGGTAGAGAAATCTTTCGATTATGAAAATGTGGTTGGTCAGGATAGTTTAACCCGTCTGGATGAACGTTCGCGGGGTAAAAACAACCAGAACAAAAACAATAATCAGAAAAATAACCGCAACAACAATCAAAACAGAAGAGAAAGAGTACCTGCCGGAGAGAAGAATGCTGGGCCTAATAATAAGCAACAGCCTCAACAAGGTGGCCAAAAAAACCAGCAAGGCGGAAAACCACAGCCTAACGGACCAAAGCCGCAACAAAACGGCGGACAGAAACCACAGCAACAGGCAGTACCAAAACCACAGCATGTTAATGGGCCAAAACCTCAAAACAATAAGCCAAAACAGCAACAGCCACAGGTGCAAAAACCTGAAGGAGGTGTAGCTGCAGAGGGTGTTAAGCCAGAACAAAACAAGAACAAGAATAGAAATAACCGTAGGAAGAATAATAACCGCCGAAACAATAATAATGGCTCAGAAAATAAACCTGCTGCTGAATAAAAGACAAGTTTTTTTGCTTGGCTTTTTATTTATGGTTACCCTATTTATGGGCTGTACGACCAGCGTAATCGATAGCAATGTAGAAATTGCCGATCGCAGGTGGACTTATCGTAACCATATTTCGACAACATTTGAAATAAAAGACAATACCAGGGCTTATAATGTTTATTTCAAGCTAAGGCATACGGCAGATTATAAATACGCCAATATATTTATCCTTGCCCATTTTAAGGATGGTAAAAAGATGGTAACCAAACGTTATCAGTATAAACTTGCTAAAAATGATGGCGAATGGCTGGGTAGCGGTTCAGGAAACGTGTTCAGTTATAATTTGCCCATGCTTACCAATTATCGTTTTCCAAGAAACGGCAAGTTTGATATCGAAATCGAGCAGAATATGCGCGATAATCCATTATTGGAAGTAAGCGATGTTGGATTGTTGGTAGAATAGTAAAGCACATTGCGCCATGCGCCTAGCCTACAAATATTGCAACAAACTTTCTAGTTTCATTCCCCTTGAGCCTTTCAGTAACACTAAATGATCTTGAACAGGATTATCTTGTAAATATTGGGCAGCCTCTGCAGGCGTTTCGAAAAACAGGCCTTTAATTGTATTTTTAAAAGCATAAAAATCTTTTCCAATAAAAATCAACTGATCCAAACCGCTTTCGCCGGCCTGTTTGGCAATTATTTCGTGCTGACCAGGAGATTCTGGGCCCAATTCGAACATATCGCCCAAAATGGCAGTCTTTTTATTGGCCGATAGTGCGGCAATATTTTTCAATGCTGCCGTCATACTGCTTGGGTTGGCATTGTAGAAATCGCATATCACGGTATTTTTTTCGGTTTTTGTTAACTGTGACCGGTTGTTTTTGGGCTGATAGTCCGCTAAACCGGCATTGATTTCTTCAGGATTCATATCAAAGAAATCGCCGATACAAATGGCGGCAAGAATATTTTCGAAATTATAACTTCCTGTTAAATTGGTTTTTACTGATGAAAAAATTTCATGGTTGGTCCAGTCGACTTCGATAAAAGGATCGCTGCTTTTTAACGAGCCTTTAATGGTATTGCCATTTTCTGTTCCATAATAAATGAGTTTGTTTAAACCAGCGGCAGCACTCATTTCTATTAAATAAGGATTGTCTCTATTAATAAAGGTGTAACCCTGGGTTTCTTTTAGATAAGCATAAAGTTCAGCCTTTCCCTTTTTTACGCCCTCAAATCCACCAAAACCATCTAAATGCGCCATGCCCACATTGGTAATAATACCATGGGTGGGCTGGGCAATGGTGCAAAGAAGTTCTATTTCTTTTTGGTGGTTTGCCCCCATCTCGATTACCGCAATCTGAACTTCATCAGTAATGGATAATATAGACAATGGAACACCTATATGATTGTTTAAGTTGCCAAAGGTGGCAAAGGTTTTATATCGCTCGGTCAGCACAGCATTTACCAATTCTTTACTGGTTGTTTTACCATTACTACCGGTTAAGCCAATAACAGGGATGTTCAGTTTTTTACGGTGATGGCGAGCCAGATCCTGCAAAGTGTTTAATACGTCTTCAACCAATAGGCATTGATTATTTGTTGCATATTTTTCTTCATCTACAACCGCATAAGCGGCACCCTTTTCAATAGCCTGAGCAGCAAATTCATTGGCATTAAAAAGATTTCCCTTAAGCGCAAAAAAGATACAGCCGGGGCTAATGTTTCTGGTATCGGTAGAAATAACAGGGTTTTCTTGGTAGTAATCGTATAATCTTTCGGTTGTAATCATGCCTATGGTAAAAAATATGATGTAAAATTAAGCTTTCGCATCAACAAAAAACAAAATTAGTACATTAGGTAAAATTATTTTCCTATGAAAAGACTCTTAACGTTCTGCCTGATCTCCTTAAGTTCAATTCTGTTTGTGCAAGCGCAGCTAAAATCTCCTGATGATTTTTTAGGCTACGAGTTGGGCTCGCATTTTACGCCACATCATAAAGTAGCCGATTATTTCAGGCAAACTGCTGTTGCTTCCCCAAAAAATATGAAGCTGATCGAATATGGTAAAACCAATGAAGGCAGACCGTTAATGGTGGCCATTGTTTCTTCAGCAGAAAACATAGCGAAACTGGAACAAATTAGAAATAACAATTTAGTTTTGGCAACGGGCACCAATAACAGTGTCGATTTAACAAATCAACCTGCTATACTATGGTTAAGTTATAATGTACATGGTAATGAAGCAAATTCGACCGAAACTTCCATGAAGATGCTTTATACGCTAGTTTCGGGCAGTAATAAACCTGCAACAGATTGGTTAAAAAATACTGTAGTAGTGATTGACCCTTGTTTAAACCCCGACGGAAGAGACCGTTACGTAAATTATTTTAATAGCGTGGTGGGCAAAACACCCAATTCTGATCCATTATCGAGAGAACACATAGAGCCATGGCCAGGCGGCAGACCAAATCATTATTATTTCGATTTAAACCGCGATTGGGCCTGGCAAACACAAATTGAAAGTCAGCAAAGGTTGGCATTGTACAACCAATGGATGCCTCAGGTACACGTCGATTTTCATGAGCAAAGCTATAATGAACCATATTATTTTGCACCAGCAGCAGAACCGGTTCATCAGGACATTACTTCCTGGCAAAAAAGTTTCCAGGTGGTAGTGGGTAAAAACAACGCTAAATATTTTGATGCAGAGGGCTGGCAATATTTTACCAAAGAGCGCTTCGACCTGCTTTATCCATCTTATGGCGATACCTATCCTTTATATAATGGATCAATCGGTATGACCTACGAACAGGGCGGAATCAGGGCAGGATTATCGGTGGTAACCAACGATGGCGATACCTTAACTTTAAAAGATCGTATCGCGCATCACTTTACCACAGGAATGTCTACCCTTGAAGTAACCGCTCTAAACCATAATAAATTATTAGAAGAGTATAAAAAATATTTCCAACAAGAGCTGGCTAATAGTCCAGGCATTTATAAAAGTTATATCATAAAAGCAACTAATTTATCGCGCTTGAAAAAACTGGCTGAACTGCTCACCAAAAATAAAATCGAATTTGCTTTTGGCGGGGATAAAACTGGTAGAGCTTATGACTACGATACCCAAAAAGAAGAAAATTTTAGCATAACCCGCAACGATTTAATTGTGAATATTCAGCAACCAAGGGCAGTTTTGGCTAATGTTTTATTAGAGCCTCAAACCCTGGTAACCGATTCTAATACTTACGATATTACAGCATGGGCCCTTCCTTACGTGTATGGATTAAAAGGTTATGCCAGTAAAGAAAGTATCAAAGGAAAATTCTCAGCGATTGAAGAACCTAAAATAATCAATAATGAGGTGGAGAAACCCCTCGCCTGGTTGTTTAGCTGGGGAACAAGCGAAGATGTTCAGGTATTAACTGCGCTGCAAAAGGAAAATATAAAAGTCAGACAGGCCGATCAGCCATTTGCTGTAAACGGTAAAGACTATCCTGCCGGAACCCTAATTGTGTTGAGGGCAGAAAACGAAAGGCTGATAAAAGGGATGAAAGATAAGGTAGCATCAATTGCAAAAACCTTGAACAGGCCAATCCAGGCCATAAGCAGTGGCTTTGTAGAAAAAGGTAAGGATTTTGGCTCTAACGTTTATCCATTGTTAAAACAGCCTAAAATTGCCATTGTATCGGGTATGGAGGTTTCTTCTCTTGCGTTCGGCGAAGCCTGGTTTTTTCTTGAACACGATCTGAATCTTTCACCCAGTATTATTAATGCTAAAGATTTAAATAACCTGGATATTAATAAAGTAAATACCTTGATTTTACCAGATGGAAGTTATAGCCCTTTTATAGGTGATGGTTTAACTGCATGGTTAAATAAAGGAGGAAGATTGATTTTAATGGAAGATGCTATTGAAAGTGTATTCGAGAAAAAAGGATTTGATATTAAAAAGAAAGAAGCTGTTGTAAAAAAAGATGAAAAGCCAGAGGCAAACAAACTTCTTTTCAAAGATAAGAACAGAGATGATTTCGAAACAACGATACCAGGTGCAATTTATCGGATCAATCTTGACGCTAGTCACCCCTTTTCTTATGGTTTGGGTAAAACCTATTATAGTTTAAAAACAGACCGTAAGATTTATGAGCCATTTGTTAAAGGTTGGAATGTGGGTTTGATTAACGAAAAAAGTTTGATGGCGGGTGTAGTAGGCAAAAAAGCCAGGGAAGAACTAAAAATGGGGCTTTTAATTGGTGTACAAGATTTCGGCCGGGGCCAGGTAGTTTATTTGGCCAACGATCCCCTGTTCAGAAACTTCTGGGAGGGTGGAAAAACCTTATTCGGGAATATAATTTTTTGTGGATATTAATCATTTTTAATCAATTTTACCAAAAATAACCACTAAAATAATACAATTGTATCTTTTTGATTACTAATGAGATATGCTTTCGGTAAGTGGTTGTGTTAAAAAATGTTAAAAATATCTTGGCTTGAGCAGTATCAAAGCCTAGATTTGTAAACACATTAACTAACCTATTTTAAATTATGAAAAAACTATTACAAAGTTTGTTCATTCTTATGTTTGTTGCAATTTCTGCAATAGCACAAGAAAGGACGATTACAGGTACAGTTACTTCAGCGGAGGATAAATTACCAATCCCTGGAGTAAGTGTAAGAGTTAAAGGCACACAGGTGGGTGCCGTTACAGATGCAAATGGAAAGTATTCTATTAATGTTCCTTCGGGCAGTTCCGCTTTAGAATTCTCTTATATTGGATATGTATTACAAAGTAAGACAATTGGCGGTGCAAATTCAATTAATGTAGTTCTTGTTTCAGACTCGAAAGTCTTAACCGATGTAGTAGTAACTGCAAATGCAATTAAAAGAGAAAAAAGAACTCTTGGATACTCTGCACCTACTATTACTTCTGAAGCTTTATCACAGAGTGGTAGCACAAGTCCGCTTACCGCAATGGTTGGTCGCGTACCAGGTATGAATATTTCATCATCCTCAAACACTCCAGGTAGTTCAACCAGGATTGTTTTCCGCGGAGGTACTTCTATCGCAGGGAATAACCAGGCGTTAATTGTAATTGATGGTGTTCCTGTTGATAACTCAAGTGTAATTGGTGGTGCCGATAGTCGTTCAAGTGTTGACTTTGGTAACAGGGCCAATGATATTGATCCAGATGATATTGAAAGCATTACACCACTTTTGGGTCCGGCAGCGGCAGCGCTTTATGGCTCACGAGCATCAAATGGTGCAGTTCAAATTACCACGAAATCTGGTAAAAAAGGAAAAACTCAAATTACATTTAATACTTCAAATACTTTTTCATCGATACTTAAATTACCTGATTTCCAAAATGAATATGGACAAGGGTATGCGACCGATTATGATGGCAGTGGTGTGAAAGAGTATTTTAACGATAGTCAAGAAAACTGGAGCTGGGGAGCGCCCTTTACTGGCATAAGTCAAGAATGGGGACAAAGCATTGATGGTGTTAGACAATCGAAACCTTATTCTGCCCAAACAGATAATGTTAGAAACTTCTTTAAAACAGGCTTTGTAACAGACAATAATGTAAGTTTCTCTGGTGGTACTGATAGATCGACATTTTATCTTGCTTTAAATACATTAAATTCAGATGGCATATTTCCTGGAGCTCAAGATGTTTACAATAAATATGGCGTAAGATTTAACGGTAAAACTGATTTTAGTGATAAATTTAGTGCCGGAATATCTTTCAATTACAATAAAATAAATGCCAGACAGGTTGCGGGTGGACAGAATGATAACTCTGTTTTTGATAACGTATTACAAACACCCCGTGATATTCCTTTGGATAAATTAGGTGACTTAAACAATAAATACAACGGTTTTGGTTATACTGATGCAAATGGTGTTCTTCATGCAGATCAATATGGTTATTATGGATCTTATACTTTAAATCCATATTATATACTTGAAAACTTCACCAATGATGATGCCATTAACAGAATAACAGGAAATGTTAATCTTGATTACAAACCACTTTCTTGGTTAACCTTCCAGGATCGTATTGGTACTGATACCTATTCTGAGCGTAGAAGACAATTAACACCAAAATTCTCATTCTCACCTATTGATCAGGTTACTAACCAAGGTACTCACGTTAGTAATGGCGGATATCAAATTGACCAATACAACGTAACTGAAATTGTAAACGATTTGATGGCTACAGCATCGCACACGTTTAGCGATGATTTTAAAGGATCATTAATGGTGGGTCATAACATACGTCAAAGAACAACCTCAACAAACAGAACAGCAACTAACGCGAGTGCTGGTTTGGTAGTTCCAGATTGGTACAATCTTCAAAATAGTAACGGCCCATTGAATGTTATTACAGATAATATTTCGCAAAGAAGACTTGTTGGTGTTTATGCCGACTTAAATTTAGCATACAAAAATTATTTATTTTTGGAGGCTACAGCTCGTAACGATTGGTCGTCTACTTTACCAACGCAAAACAATTCATTCTTTTATCCAAGTGTAAGCGGGTCGTTTGTTTTTAGCGAATTGATTAAACCAAATAATATTTTAAGTTATGGTAAATTACGTGCAAGTATAGCAAAGGTTGGTAACGATACAGATCCTTATCAGCTTTTAACAACTTTTGCAAAGGGCACCATAGCAAGTGGTTTTGGTAGCACAATATTCCCTTTCGGAAACGTTGCTGCTCTTCAAGCTGGTACAACCCTTGGTAATCCTAATCTTAAACCTGAAATTACTACTGCTTATGAGGTTGGTACAGAATTATCATTTTTTAATAACAGGTTTGGTGTTGACTTTACTTACTATAAAAACAAATCCAAAAATCAAATTTTAGCTATACCGATTCCAAACTCTACAGGTTATGGATTTAGCGTAATTAATGTTGGTGAAGTTCAAAACAATGGTTTAGAGCTTACCCTAAAAGGAACGGCTGTAAAATCAACTGATTGGAATATAGAACTGTTTGGTACTTACTATAAAAACCGCAATAAGGTTGTAGACCTTGGAGATGTTAGTCAAGTAGTTCTTGGTGGTGTAAGTGGTATGGCTATTGTAGCTGCTGAAGGAAGGCCATATGGTGAATTTTATGCAGTAACAAACCAAACTGATGCTCAGGGTCGTACTATTGTTGATGCTGTTTCAGGTTTGCCATTGGCAACACCTACTGCTCAATATTTAGGAAGTTATAACCCTAAGTTTCAAGCATCATGGGGAGCAAACATTACCTTTAAACAGCACTGGAATTTAAACGTATTGTTCGATACGAAACAAGGAAACAAACTTTTTTCAAGAACCAAAGATATTCTTGCCTTTGTAGGTGTTTCTGCTGAAACCGGCGGACAAAGATTCGGTTTGCCATTTCCAAATTCAGTTTATTTAGATGCGAATGGCAATAGTGTGGTTAACACAAATGTTTTCTACAATAAACAAGATTACTTTCCTGATTTAAACCCTGGGGTGAATGTTATCGATGGGTCGTTTGTAAAGTTACGTAGTGCTGGCATATCGTATTCATTTAACAAGGCTCAGCTTAAATCTCTTCCGTTTAGCGCATTGTCGTTAGGCGTATTTGGAAATAATTTATTTATTTGGACTGCTAAGGAAAATAGATATGTAGATCCTGAAGTCAATTCAGGTGGTGCAACAAACGAGCAAGGATTTGACTATACCGCTCAACCATCTGTTCGTAACTATGGATTTAATTTAAAAGTTACATTTTAATTGTAAAAGACATGAATAATAAAAATAGATATATAACTAAGCAGTTATTGCTTACAATTATAATTGCCACTATTGGCTTATCTGGATGTAAAAAGTTTTTAGATGTAAATGAAAACCCCAATAGCCCAGATTCCGCAGCACCTAATTTGCTTTTACCAGTATCTCAGGCCGCAACTGGCCAAATTGTAGGGAATTTTTTCCAAATTTATGGTAATATTTGGGGGCAATATTGGACGCAAAACCCAACTTCATCTCAATACAGAACAGTTGACCAGTATAACCCTGCTGCTACAGCATTTGATAGGCCATGGTTGATATTATACCGTAATGCATTAATTAATGCAGACCTAATTACAAAAGCTCAGGGCTCAAGCTTAGAGTACACAAAAGGTATTGCTTATTTGATGAAAGCTTACACATTACAGGTAGTTACAGATGCATTTGGCGATGTTCCTAATACTGAAGCATTAAAGCCGGAGCTTTTTCCAGCACCTAAATATGACACACAGGCAGTAGTTTACGATAGCGTTTTTAATTATATTGATAAAGGCCTGGCTTTGGTAAGCGTGGCTAACTCAGCATCACCTGGCGCTCAGGATATGGTGTTTCAAGGAAACATGGCTAATTGGAAAGCCTTTGCTAATACCTTAAAACTAAAAGCTTATCTTAGGTTGGCATATGTTGATGCAGCAAAAGCCGCAGCAGGGGTAAAAGCTTTGTATGCTACAAATCCTACTTTTCTTACGGTTGATGCTTCTATTAAATATTTAAGCACTGGAGGAAATGAAAATCCTTTATATAATGAAATGGTAGGTTTAAGCAGAGTTCAAAATGTAGTAGCAAGTACAACCGCGGTTAGTCATTTTGATGCAAATTCAGACCCTAGGGTGGCAAAGTTTTATGATTTGATTGCAACTGATGTCGCAGCTAAAACTGAACGTTCTATTATACAAGGCAGCTATAATGTTAATACGGGCAAAACGGTTTCTCCTCCTTCAGCATTAGTAGGTGCGAGAGCTAGTAATTCAGCATCTGCTGTTGCGCCAGTTAAATTTATATCTGAAACAGAAAGCTACTTTTTGCAAGCTGAAGCTGTATCGCGAGGTTGGACTAATGGAGTGGGAACAGTTGCTACACTTTATGCTAAAGGTATACAAGCAAGTTTTACCGCTGTAGGTGCTGGCGATGCAACTTCATATATAGCTACCGCACCTGATGGAGCTGCTGCTTTAGCAACCAATGCCTTAAAAGCTATTATTACTCAAAAATACTATGCTATGTGTGGTTTTCAGGGCTTTGAAGCCTGGACCGAATGGCGCAGAACAGGGTATCCTGATTTCTTTGTGGTTTCAATTGCTCCTTCACGTGGTTTGCCCCAAGGTAAGTTTCCGCTTCGTATGGCATATCCCAATACAGAGGCTACATCAAATAAAAACTTTCCAGGTGTAGTAACTATTGATACCCCAGTTTGGTGGGATAAGAATTAATCAAGTTAGATTTATCATAAAAAGGGTTGCCAATTCGGAGGGCACTGAAAAAGTTGGCCTTTTACAGATAACTTTAAAAACGATCAAGTAAGACATGTTCTTACTTGATCGTTTTTTTATTTGGAAGTCTTGTTATGCGCTGGCTAACAACTATTATTAGTTAATTTTGGAAAGCAATGCTATAATAGACTTATAGCTACTTTTTGTTTAGTTATATGCTCAATTTAATGATTCTTTTTAGATTTACAGCGAAATAGCCAATGCGCCAATGCATCTGCATACCATAAATTCCTCAGATATTGCCCTATCATATCCATGGACCGTCTTTTAATTCGCTATTTTTTGCCTCTGTCTTATGCCTGTGTTTTGCTTCTTCTTATAATATTCGGTTTCATGAAAGGCCATCTGTTCTATGTGTACATCTGACTTTATAGATACCGAATAGCTTTTAGTCTTGCACCAGGCCTATAACAATTATCCTGTAATGGGCAGACCTTACACTTTTCAACGTCAAAATAGTAGGTGTCAACCTGGTTAGTCGCATCTTCTTTTTCCCCCATGCTGTGCTTTTCTAAGGCCAGGTGCCCTGCTGGGCACAAACATACCGACATCTTTATTATGACCAACTTACCCTCATCCTTTCTAAAGGCTTGCGTTATCGAAGGGTTCAGCTTTGCTGCTATTTTGATGTTCTCACCATTACTATCCTTTCCGGAATTTGGTCAGAGAGCTCGGATTGATAACATCTTCTTAAGGGGCATCTCTAAGAAGTATTTAAAGGACATATCATACCGGGGACGTTCTTCAACATCCATATCTGAAATGGTGAATATAGTTTTCAAAAGAAGGTATTTAAACATACGTACAAAACTCCTGGCCAAACGGCCATTATCCGGGCAATATTTATCCAAAATCTTATTATATCTAAAACTGAAATCTATTAACTCCTTGATCCTGCGAAAAAGGTTATCTTTGGGGACAATCAGATCGTTGAGCCTGTAAACTCGCTAAATTGAATTTTTGTTGTTGAGGAAGCACCTTAAAAGCGGTTCTAATACGCACTTGGAATCAAAAAAAAGGGAGCAGAAATTATTCTTATTCCTTTTTTACCTAATCTTCATGGAGACTTTTTAGTGTCCTCTCCCAGAACACCGCTTTTTTTATGTGTTCACACGAGAACTTACCAACCGTTTATATCTATCTAGTGCCTGGGTTGATCTCATTAGCTGTTTTAACAATGTATAAGTAGATTCCTGTTAAAAAAACCTATTCTATGTGCAAAGCTTAATTTAAGTATAAAACATTTGTTCTGGTCTAGGCTTTTTGGCACAGTTTTTTTTTTTATAAACTGTCGTTTACTGCCTTCTAATGACAATTTTAGCCTATTTAGGGTTTAAATATGATTATAAGTGCTCATAATATTCTACATTTTGTGGAAAAATTCCCCCAAACGCCTTTTTAATCATACAGGTTTATTGTCAAAACAAAGTCATTATAAAGGCTTGTTTTGTTAAAATTTGTTAAACTCTTAGCAAACTCTTTTATATTTAGCGCTTCAAATAACTATATCATTAACTAACTTAAATTTCATGAAAAAACTTCTACAAAGTTTGTTCATGTTCTTGTTAATCGCATCAACCGCAATAGCACAGAACAGAACAATTTCAGGAACAGTTACATCGTCTGAAGATCGCCAACCTCTTCCCGGTGTAAGTGTTAAAATCAAAGGATCCAATGCTGGTGTTTCAACAGATAGTAAAGGAACCTTTAAAATCACAGTCTCTTCAGGACAAAATGTATTGGTATTTACTTTTATCGGTTATAATACCGTAACCAGACAGATTACAGGCTCAAATGATATCAACGTATCGATGAGCCCAGATGCAACTCTGCTTAATGAGGTCGTAATCAGCAATAACTATATCACTAAAAGAAAGGGTGCTGAAACTGGTTCCGTATCTTTAGTCGATGGAGATAAAGTAGCATCGAGGCCTTCAGGAAATATGCTCCACAACTTACAGGGGCAGGTTCCGGGTGTTGTAGTAGCAGCTGGAAGCGGTAGGCCGGGTGCGGCTCCGCAAATTTTTATTCGTGGTCAGGGATCGATCAACTCTTCATTAGCTCCACTTTATGTTGTTGATGGGCAGCCCGTTGATCCGAGTGATTTTGCACAGCTTAATCCTGAGGATATGGATTCTTTCAATGTATTGAAAGATGCATCTGCAACGGCAATTTATGGTTCGCGTGGTGCAAACGGCGTAATTTTGGTAACAACCAAAAGAGGCATAAAATCAGGTACAGATATCAATTATCAAGCTTATTATGGTTATGAGCAAATTAATAACCAAAAATTTAAGATGATGAACACGCAGCAAAGATTGGATTATGAAGTTGCAATTGGCCGTCGTGCTGCTAATGATCCTGCTATTCCTGAATTATTAAAATCGGATTTTAACCAGGTTGACGAAGTTTTCCAAAAACCTCAAACACAATCGCATTCTTTGAGTATCAGAACAGGTAACGAAAAAACCCAAGCGTTTTTCTCTGGAGAGTATGCGCAACAGAATGGTATCTATTTCGATTCTAAATGGGAAAGGTATGGTGCCCGTGTAACTGTTGATCACAAAGCAAAAAGCTGGTTGAAATTAGGTATCTCATTATATGCTGGTAATACCAATGAGCGTCAGCCAAATGAGACCAGGAATAGTACTGCCAACACTGGTATGATGGCTTATCTGTTATTGCCATATGAAAATGTTCGCGATGCTGAAGGTAATTTTAAACAAAGGCTACAGTATGGTGGATATTCAGGTGCTTATAATAACCTTTGGGTTCGCGCGAATGATTATCAGCATACGGATTATCAAAACTTAAAATTACTTGGAAATACCTACATAGAAGCTGATGTAACGAAAGATATCAAATTCAGGTCTAGCTATGGAGCAAATTATACCAGTTATTATGGCGGTGGGTATAATGCACCTCTAATTGCTGCAGCTGATAATGGTAATGCCAACAGATATTATTCATCATGGATGGATGGCATCCAAAGGAATACCTTAAACTACAACCATACTTTTGGAGATCACTCAATCGCAGCCGTAATTGGTTCTGAATACAATTTCCATAACGATATTGTGTTTAGTGCAACTGCAAAGAACACCTCGTCACCACTATTGTTGGAATTCGGTTCTTTTCAAACCCCGTCAGCAACTAGCGGTTCTTTAAATAAATATAGGATGTTCTCTGCATTGGCAAATGTAAATTATGGTTATAAAGATAAGTATTATGTAGATTTGAGTATCAGACGGGATGGTTCATCTAAATTCGGAAGAAATAACCGCTGGGGTACTTTTTGGTCAGCAGGTTTAGGATGGAACATCAAAAAAGAGGAATTTTTAGAAAATGTTAGCTGGTTATCACTTGCAAAAATCCGCGGATCGATCGGAACAACTGGTAATGATGGTATCGGTTATTATCCTTCATACGATCTTTTCGGCTCAACAACCTATAATGGCGCTGCGGGTTTAACTCCTACCCAGGCAGGAAACCCAGATCTATCATGGGAAATCAAACGTAAATTTAATGTTGGTCTTGATGCGGCATTCTTTAAAAACAGATTAACCTTCACTGCTGATTTTTATAATGACGTAACATATGATATGGTACTCAATGTTCCGGTTTCGTATCTTACTGGCTACTCTTCGATCTATCAAAATATGGGAAGAATGTACAATAGGGGTATTGAATTGGGCTTAGGTGCACAGATCGTTAAATCTAAAGACATTACTTTAAACTTTAATACAAACTTTACGTATAATAAAAATCGGGTTACGGAACTTTATGGATTCAGAGATGAGCTGTTAGGAACTGGTACAGGTGTTTACACTGCTGTAGGCTACATGTATGGTCAGTTAAAATATAACAGATTTTCACATATCGATGGCCAAACGGGTAATGAAGTCTACTTAGATAAAAACGGTAATCAAACAACAAATTTCGACGGTGGCGACGCTGTAGTATTGGACGGAAAAGGCTTCTATGCGCCATATAATGGTGCAGCCTCTGTAGATTTTTCTTATAAAGGCTTTGGTGTATTTATGCAATGGAATTATGTAGTTGGTAAATATACGATCAACAATACCAGGGCATGGATGGAGTGGAACAACGCTTCTTGGAGTAACTACAACAGGGTTGCAGATCTTTATGATAGAATGTGGAAAAAACCTGGTGACAATGATGCCAAATACGGTAAGTATGGTACAGGTACAAATTTCGACGATCGTTATATTGAAAATGCTTCTTATTTAAGGCTGCGAGATCTTACTGTTTACTACAACTTTAACAAATCTTTGTTGAGTAAAACCAAGTTCTTAAATAAAGCCAGAGTTTATGCTAGAGCCAATAACTTAGTAACCATAACAAAATATAGCGGTTACGATCCAGAGTATTTTAACAACCTTGAGCTGGGTATTTATCCTGTTTCTCAAAAATTCACTTTTGGTGTTGATGTAACGTTTTAAGAAAGGAGAAAATTCAAATGAAATTAAATAAGACAATTATATGTACGCTAGCAGTTGCATTAACTTTATCTAGCTGCAAGAAACAACTGAACCAGTTGCCCCCTCAAGCTCTAACATCTGATTTGGTGTTTACTAACATTACTGCTGCTGAATCAGTGTTAAATGGTACTTATGCACCTTTAAGATCTGGTAGTTACTATGGTCGTAACTTTGTTGTGATGAACGATATTACTACCGATAACCTTATCGCCACGTCCTGGTTTAGTAATAACTATTCAGATTGGCA
Organism: Pedobacter sp. GW460-11-11-14-TSB4; assembly: GCF_059423705.1. Taxonomy (NCBI): domain Bacteria; kingdom Pseudomonadati; phylum Bacteroidota; class Sphingobacteriia; order Sphingobacteriales; family Sphingobacteriaceae; genus Pedobacter; species Pedobacter sp. GW460-11-11-14-TSB4. The sequence goes on along the minus strand of NZ_JBWKYI010000002.1, from coordinate 175,389 downwards.
AAGAAATACTTACAATTCATCCACATACGAAACAAGAGATTTCTGGTCAACCGTATACAATGCTATTCACAGGGTTAACACATTTTTGAAAAATGTTGATAATGTAACTCCGATTGCTGGCGAAAATGCAACTACGGTTGCGGCATCAAAACAGTCATTCAAAGCACAGGCTTACGCTTTGAGAGCGCTTTATCTTTTCGACTTATTACGTACTTACTCTAAAATCGATTTGAATGACCGACTAGGCGTACCTATGGTATTAGAGCCTACAACAGAAATTCAGATCCCGCGTCAAACGGTTAAGCAAAATTACGATCAGATCATCAGCGACCTTAATCAGGCAGAAAGTTTAATCGGAGAAACAAATCTAACTTCACAGATTAAGGTAAATAAATACTTCATTGCAGCACTTCAGTCAAGGGTTTATCTATACTACAAAGATTACCAAAAGGCTTCTGATGCAGCAGATAAAGTAATGGCTGGTAGCTTTGGTTACGAAACTACAGCGGCAGGATTAACAAGCCTTTGGACAAATGACGTGAGTACCAAAGAAATTATCTTCAAAATTGGTATCGAAGCGGTTCAGGAATCTGGTGCAGTTAATTATGGAGTGTTCTTTATCAATGATAATGGAGGATCTTTATTGCCGAACCCTGATTATATTCCGTCTAAATCTGTTGTTGATCTATTTTCTGCTACTGATCTTAGAACAGCTCAATATTTGAAGAGCTATACGGTAAGACAATTTGCTACCCCTCTTACATTGGTACAGAAATATCCAGGTAACCCTAGCTATAAGGCTTATTCTGATAAAGCTAATGCCCCTAAATTATTAAGATATGCGGAGGTTGCTCTTAATAAAATGGAAGCTCAGTACTATCTGAGCAAAGCAAATGCAAAAACACTTCTAAAAGCACTAAGATCGGCGCGTATAACCGGATATAATACAGCCTTGGTAGATGCCTATGATGATGCAACCTTACTAAATGAAATTAGGATCGAAAGAAGAAGGGAGTTAGCATTTGAAGGACACGAATTTTTCGACCTTAAGAGATGGGGACTAGGGTTTTCACGTCCTAAGGATGGCACTTATATGGCAACAGAAAATGCTATTGGTGATGTTCCTGCTACGAATTATCGTTTCCAGTGGCCTATTCCTCAGGCTGAAAGAGAATCGAATAAAGCAGCAGAGCAAAATCCTGGATATGCAAACTAATTAATCGAATTTTTTTATGAAAAGCCTGAATGTATTTATGCATTCAGGCTTTTTTATTATTAAAACCATTTAGATTCTAAATTTTTGCACATATTCTAATGCCTTTTTAATCTATTTGTATCATGTTTGATAAATAAAAATTTAATTTAGGAATTAGACCACTATTGAATGAATTAAAAAGCTCTTTTTTTTTCTTTGATATGGTTTTTTAATAAAAATAAAGCAGAAATCTAGTAGTTTAATCTCGTAGTACTTGCATTATAGATTGAATACCTGTATATTGTGTCATTAACCGAAACTAGACTAACTTTTATGAAAAAACTCATGTAGAGATGTTATTCTTTGCTGTTTATTGCAACCGGGGCAGTATCACCATAGAATAATAATAATGGACTCTGATGTCCATTACCAGTTCCAAATAAATACCAAACTAAAAATGCAGCTTTCGAGAACTACATTAGTTGCATGTTATGGATTTTTATGGTCGGGTCAATATTTGTTTCTAATATCAGTTATTTAGTGCGATGTAATTGGGATGCAACAAAAAAATAATATTTTTCTGTTGTAAAATTTGTTTTACAAAATACTTAATCTATATTGTATTATTATTAACTAAACTAAATTATTTTCATGAAAAAACTTCTACAAAGTTTGTTCATATTGCTATTTATTGCTACTTCGGCAATAGCGCAAGAAAGAACAATCACTGGAACAGTTACAGGTAAGGAAGATGGGATGCCACTTCCAGGTGTAAGTGTTAAAATTAAAGGTACAACAGGCGGAACCACAACAGGTGCAGATGGTAAATACACAGTTCGTGTAACTTCGAAGGCAACGGCTTTAGAATTTTCTTACATCGGCTATATTACTCATTCAAGAGCGATCGGTGGAGGGTCAACAATTAATGTTGCCTTAGAGAGCGACTCTAAAACATTAACAGATGTTGTGGTAACAGGATATGGCATAGTGAAAAAGAAAGACTTCACTGGTTCGGTTTCAACGGTTAAAGGCGATGATCTGAAAGATAAACCTGTTCAAAGTTTTACCCAGGGTTTAACTGGCCAGGCCGCTGGTGTTAGTATTGTGCAACCAAATGGTTTATTGAATAATCCTCCAGTTATTCGTGTGAGGGGTGTGAGTTCAATCTCCTTAAGTTCATTCCCATTGGTTATTGTTGACGGAATTCCTTTCCCAACAGGCGATGTTTCTGCCAACTCTTCAGCAAATAATCCATTGGGCGATATCAATCCTGCTGATATTGAGACTATAGACATCCTTAAAGATGCTGCTTCAACGGCATTATATGGATCAAGAGCTGCTGCTGGCGTATTAGTGATTACCACTAAGAAAGGTAAATCAGGATCTGCAAAAGTAAGTTATGATGGATGGGCAGGTGTTAATAATGCTGTTAGATTACCTGAGTTATTAAATGCAGAGCAATATATCCAGTCGAAAAACACAGCGATGAAAAATGCTTTGGCTTTGAACCCCAATACAGTTCCTGCGTCTCAGAGAAATGCAAATGGCGAGAGTTTCTTTCCAACATTAAATCCTGATGGATCGATTGTTGATACAAAGTGGTATGATGTAATTTATCGTACTGCCTATTCTCAAAACCATGCTGTAACCGTTTCTGGAGGAACAGACAAAACTACTTACTATCTATCTGGTGGTCTTTCTGATCAAGACGGTTTCTTAAAGGCAAACTCATTTAAAAGATATTCAGCCCGGGCAAATCTTACCCACCAGGCAACAAGTTGGTTAAAATTAAATGCAAATATTAACTATAATAACAGCTTAAATAGTTCACCGAATAGTGGTTCTATACCCGGAGCAGCCTTTAACTCATCAGGCTTGGGCCGAATAGCTGTAGTAATGGCTCCGAATATTAAACCATTTAATAATGATGGTAGTTACAGCGTATCTGGTAATAATATTGGAAGCGGAGCCAACTTGGTACCTATTACTTACGTTAACCCTCAGGTAATTATTGACAAAGATGTAAATACATCGGAATCGAACAGGTTTCTTACTAATTTAGGAGCTGAAATTAAGATTGTCGAAGGATTAACGGCAAGAAGTACTTACTCTTGGGATAGAAGTAATACTGAAAATATTCAGTTTTGGAACCCTATTAATGGCGACGGTTTTTCTTATCCTGGTTATGCATACAATAATTCGGCAAGAAGAAACAACTGGAACTGGATCAGTACCTTATCATATAATAAAACGATTGGCGAAGGACACAATTTAAATTTGAATATCAGTTCTGATATTCAAAATACCAGAACGGTAAACTGGGGGTCTGTTAGGCAAGGATTGGCGGATCCTTCATTTTTCACCCAATACCAGGGAACTTTCTTTACAAATGTAGCTGGTGGTAACTCAATCTCTGAACAGGCATGGCAGGCATATATTGGAAGTATTAATTACAACTATAAAGGGCGATATTTCCTAAGCGGTAATATCAGAAGAGATGGTAATTCAGCATTTTATATTGATAACCAGTGGGGAACTTTTGGAGGTGGATCTATTGGATGGGAAATAGGCCAAGAAGACTTCTTCAAAAACTCATCGCTAGGGTCAACCATTAATTCTCTACGTTTACGTGCGAGTTATGGTAAAGTTGGTAATGCTAACGTTGGGCCTTATCAAGGCTACACCACTTATAGTTCTGGTATTTATGGGGAGGGAGCATTAGCATGGTCATTTTCCAATGCAGCAAACAAAGAACTTAAATGGGAAACCAGTAAACAAACAGATATAGGTTTAAATGTTGGCTTATTAAATAACCGCATTACCTTTGAAATGGATTATTTCTATAAAGATATTAATAACCTGATTTTAGGTGTTACTCAAGCACCATCGAAAGGTATTCCGAATACAGATGGCAAAATCAATACTAACGTTGGTTCCATGTACAACCGAGGATTTGAATTCGCTTTAAGTGGTTCGCCAATTAAAGGCGGCGATTTAACTTGGACTTCGAGCCTTAACTTTACCACAATCAAAAACATGGTTACAGCACTTGATCCATCACTTCCTAAGTTAACTGAATCTACAGGAGGTCTTGAAACAGCAAGTATAACTGTAGAAGGCAAATCGATTGGGGGAATTTATGCTGTTGAAACAAGAGGCGTAAACCCAGCAAATGGAAGAAGAATCTTTGTTAATAAAGACGGCAGGGAAGTTCAGTACTTACATCAAGGTGGTGTAAATGCCTGGACTTACTTGGATGGTACTGCTGCTAACCCAGTTAATGCAAATGATCAAAAATACATTGGCAACACACTTCCAACCTGGTACGGAGGTTTTAACAATACATTCACCTACAAAAACTTTGATCTGAATTTCATGTTCACCTACTCTGGTGGAAATTATATCTACAATGGTTCTCAGGCAGGTTTACGTGATCAGCGTTTTTGGAATAACTCAACAGATGTGTTAAATGCCTGGACAACAGCTGGCCAGCAAACCAACATTCCAAGAGTGGTTTATGGAGATAACATTTCGAATGGATCGTCTTTCCCAATTTCTGAAAATGTTGAAAAAGGAGATTTCTTACGTTTACAGGCTGCTACTTTAGGCTATAAAGTACCTGCCACTCTTTTTGGAAGAACAGGAATCACAAGCTTAAGAGTATATGCATCTGTAAATAATGCTTTCATTATTACAGGATACTCTGGTGTAGACCCTGAAATCTCGACGAATGGTAACTCGAACTTAGCTGCAGGTGTTGAGCGGAATAGTATTCCACAAGGGAGACAGTTCACTTTTGGTCTTAGCTTAGGTTTGTAACAATTAAATATTAACTACATGAAAAAATACTTAAAATCATATAGGTTACAATTAGTCAAAGCGGCTATTGTGGCTATCCCTTTATTCGCGAGCATCACATCTTGTAAAAAAGAAACGTTGCAAATTGCCCCAGAGTTATCATTGCCTGATGTAAGTGCTTATGAAACCCCAGCACGTATAGAGGCCTTGGTAACCGGTTTATATTCAACCGCAAAGAGCGGATCTTTATTTGGTGGACGTTATCAGATTTATAATGACATTAGAGCTGAAGAATTTATAAATCGTACTTCTAATGGCGTAACAGGCTCAACGGTCTATAATTCGACCAATAACAACGGCGATACTTATGTTGGTAACTTCTGGAACCAGGGATATTTACTAATTAACAGGGTAAATGTCTTTCTTGATGGGCTTGAGGCCAACAAAAGTAAACTAACCCAGGCTCAATATGATCAATTTTCATCTGAAGCCAAGTTTTTACGTGGTTTGACCTATTTCAGTTTGGTTCAAATTTTCGCTAAGCCTTATATTTCCAATGCAGGTGCTTCTAGAGGATTACCATTGCGTTTGCTCCCTGAAATTAGCACAGCAAATAACATATTAAAAAGCAGTAGTGTAGCCGAAATTTATACTCAGATTCTTAAAGATCTTGATGCTGCAGAAACCGGTCTTCCTAACACCTATTCAACCGCTTTGCTTCGAACAACAAGGGCTCATAAAAATACCGCCATTGCATTAAAAACAAGAGTCTATTTAACTATGGGTAACTACGCGAAAGTTGTTGAGGAAGGCGATAAAATTGTTCCGGCAACCGCACCTTTTTCTACCTCTGCCCGTGCGCCACATGCTCTAGCCGCTTCATTAAGAGCAGTATTTACTGCACCATATACAACTTCAGAATCGATTTTTTCTTTTCCGTTTGCTGCTACAAACGCACCTGGCACTCAGAATCAAATTGGTTACTACTTCAGTTGGGATGGTGGAGGTAACTTAGATTATGCTATAAACACCACTACAGGTACTTATTCTGGCATATATACTGATCCAATTTGGCCTGCTTCTGATGCAAGAAAAACATCAGCTTTAATCTCTACAGCTACTATTAGTGGAACGTTATATACTTACCCAACAAAACATAGTGCTGTAAGTCCTTTTGTAGATTATGTAACCATGATCAGATACGCAGAAGTGTTGTTAAACGTTGCTGAAGCAGAAGCGTTACGCACAGGTGGTAACCTGGTTCGTTCAAGAGCTTTGCTTGATGCTGTTCGTAAGCGCTCAGATGCGACTTATGATTTTGGCGTTTTAGCAACTGGTGCTCAACTTGCTGATGTGATCCTAAAGGAAAGAAGAATAGAATTGTTAATGGAAGGCTTCAGGTATAATGATATCGCCAGAAAAAACTTACCCCTAAAATCATTTGGAGCTAACGCTACTATTCCTGTAGCAGATGTTAGGTATACATTTCCTATTCCTGCCCAGGAGATTATTAGTAATCCTGCAGCTGAATGGTAAAGTAACGTAGTATTTCAGATAAAAAACAGCCTTTCAAATTTATTTTGAAAGGCTGTTTTTTGTTATAGGAATCCCTGAAAATGATTAAGAAGCTGAGAGAGAATTGTAATATTCAAGCAGCATTTGAATATCCTCATCCGATTTAAAGTTTAACTTTTTGTCGGTGATAAATTTAGTCAATGGTTCCTTTTTATCATTTAAAGCATTTAGTAAACTTTTCTTATCTTTTTTCACCTTAAGCATCTGTCCATTGTTGTAGATGAAATATAACTCACTGTTAACAATGGTTTTTTGACTTCTGGCAGATCCGTATGGCGTAACTTCAACAATAGCCTTTACAGGTTTTTTTAAAGCAATAGCCTTTCCTGAATTTAAAACCATATAATAGCTTTTCTCTGTATAATTGCCATAGGGTGGAAACCCATTTCTAAAAACTTCGAGATAAAGTGGTGATGTTTTAGGCTTAATAAGCTGGAATTCTTTGACCGGATTCTTAAAGGCCATCTCCTGTCCCCCACTTAAAAAAACTAACCTATCAGACATTACGTCGTAATTGAGATCCATATTGTTAAAGTATTTTTCATCGGCCTGAAGAACATGACCTTTTATAAAGCTGTCATAAAGGTATTCGGTACCAATAAATGTCCGTTCTGGCTTGGTACCGATAGGAGTGCCTACAATGTCTTGCGAAATTTTAAATTGCGCTTGTGCAGTATAAACAGATATGCTAAGCAATGAAGCTAAAAAAAATCCTTTGTTCATTTTGAGTACGGGTTATATGTGTATAATTTAAGAATATCTTTCAGATTATCAAAGTAGATGTGTTTGTTTCTTATCCTCACCATATTTCGCTTGCAATCCAGAAATTAGAATGTCTAATTCAAATCGTATGGCAGGCACATTTTAATTTGCATCCGGATAATACTCATTTCTTTAAAACTAATGGATGTCTTATAAATGCTAACCTGCTTGCTATAAACACTTTGATAAATATCAACGACTGAAAATTTAAAGTTTGTAAAATTTGCATTACAAAATACTAAATCATATCTTGTAGTATTATTAACTAAACTAAATTATTTTTTATGAAAAAACTTCTACAAAGTTTGTTCATATTGCTATTTATTGCCACCTCAGCAATAGCGCAAGATCGAACAATCACTGGAACAGTTACGGCTCAGGAAGATGGATTACCCCTCCCTGGCGTAAGTGTAAGAATTAAAGACGCATCCAACTCAGGCGTCTCTACAAATGCCGCAGGTAAATTTTCGATTAAGGTAAGTGCAGATGCCAAAGCGTTAGTTTTTTCTTCTGTAGGCTACTCTACGCAAGAAGTGGCCATTAGAGGTAGCGTAGTAAATGCATCTTTAGAAACAGATTCCAAATCTTTATCTGAAGTAATTGTTACCGCATTAGGGCAAAAACGCGAAACCAAATCATTAGGTTATGCGACTACTACGGTTAAGAACAGCGATCTAACGGCCGGTCGTTCAACCAATGTGGTTAATGCACTCGCAGGTAAAGTAGCTGGCGTGAAAATCTTATCAACAGGAGGAGCAACAGGTGCATCATCAAATATTAACATCAGGCAAGCCACAACTTTTACGGGATCGAACCAACCATTATGGGTACTAGATGGTATTCCTATAGATAATGGCGGTGGTGTGCAAAATGTTAATACTGGTAGTACAAACTCAAACAGAGGTATTGATTTAAACCAGGATGATATCGAATCTGTAACGATATTAAAAGGACCAGCTGCTGCTGTGCTGTATGGTTCAAGGGCGGTTGCTGGTGCTGTTATTGTGACTACTAAAAAAGGGAGCAAAGGACAAAACGGAAGAGTGGAGTTAAGCAGTAACTACAATTATATAGAAGTTAATCGTTTGCCTGATTATCAGAACGAATACTCGCAGGGAACCAATGGATTATATGATTCTTTCTCTCAAATGTCGTGGGGGGCAAAGATAACCGGGCAAACTGTTACCAATTACCTCGGAAATCCAGAAACCCTTACCGCCTATCCTGATAACGTTAAGGATATATTTAAAGGAGGCTTTAACCTGCAGAATAATGTTACTTTTTCTGGTGGTACTGATAAAACGGCCTACTACTTTAACTACGGAAACTTTAAGGAGAGCGGATATATAGATAATAATACTTTAGCTAAAAACAACTTTACTGTTAATGCCAGTACAGAATTGACTAAAAAGCTTACAGTGAGTGCATCTGTGCAATATGTTCATAATAATTCTGTAGGTACGCCAACTGGAAATGCAAGATCGAACCCTTTGTTTGATGGCGCTACATTACCTAGGACTTATAATCTAGCGAATTATCCTTTCGAAACCCCTGCTGGTTTAAATAACATCCCTACAAGTCGTGTTAATAACCCAGCCTATACCTATTACAATATTTTAGGAACAGATAATCCATTATGGTCTATCAAATATATTCTGTTTAAACAAAAAATAGACCGTGTAATTGGTAATGCTGGCCTTGATTATAAAATAGCAGATTGGTTGAGTGCTAATTATAAAATTGGTATAGATCAGTATACCAATGTATCGAAAACAATAAATGAGAAATCATCTAACAATAACCAATCAGCAAGTAGGGCCGGTTCTATTATTGATAATACGACAAACAGACGTGAAGTGAGTTCGTATTTTAACTTGGTGGCCAATAAAAGATTCTTAAAAGATTTTGGTGCCAGGTTCTTACTCGGAAATGAGATAAATTACAGAAGACAAGATCAATTACAGGTAACCGGTAATGGCATACAGGCAGCTCATAATTATAACATTTCTAATACCTTAACATATGTTCCGTTACAAACTATAACTGAACAGAGTTTAGTGGGGGTATATGCTGATATTAGTTTAGACTATAAATCATTTGCCTATTTATCTTTTACCGGACGTAGAGATGTTTCTTCAACATTTGCTCCTGATAAAAGAAGTTATTTTTATCCTAAAGTTGATGCCAGTTTCATTGCTACAGAGGCTTTTCCTGAGTTAAAGAAAAATGATATTTTAACTTACCTAAAACTAAGGGCAAATTATGCTAAGGTGGGTAGAGAGGCTCCGATATATAGCACTGGTACATATTTTGGTACCGCAGGTCCTTCTGACGGTTTTGGGCCAAATTTAATTTTCCCGTTTAATGGTGTAAATGGACAAACGTATTCGGATGCAGCTGGTAACATTAATATCAAACCAGAATTTACCGCATCAAAAGAAATTGGTTTAGAAGCTAAGTTTTTAAAAGATAGATTAAGTATTGATGTTGCCTACTACAGTACGAAAAGTACCGATATTATATTTTCTGTTCCAAGCGCACCTTCTTCTGGTTTTACCAGCACCCTGTTAAATGCAGGAACCTTAAAAGCCCATGGAATTGAATTATTGATTAGTGGAACACCGGTAAGATCTACAAATTTTAACTGGGATCTATCCGTAAACTTTACAAAAGGAAGAAATGAAGTTGTAGAATTAGCCCCTGGTGTGCCTTTTATCGGTAACGGTGGTTTTACAAATCCACAAGGCCGTATTGTTACAGGATATCAATATGGTACCCTTTTTGGTCAGGTATTTAAAAAACTTAATGGTAAAGATGTTGTTGATGCGAACGGTAGATTGAGCTCTGGTCAGATCAATACCACAGAATTACAGCCAATAGGTGATCCAAATCCAAAATGGACTGGTGGTGTAAATACAACATTCTCTTATAAAGGCCTGTCGTTAAGCTTATTTGCAGATATCCGTTACGGTGGTGATATTTATTCCAGAACAATTACCGATTTAAGAAGGTACGGTGTTGCTGCCGAAACCGGCAACAGAGATCGTTTATATGTGCACAATGCCGTATACGCAGATGGCACACCAAACAATACTTTAATCACAGCAGAGCAGTATTATGGCGATTTATATTCAGCAGCAGCTCAAGAATATGCTGTTTTTGATGGTTCCTGGATCAGGTTGCGCGAAGCCACATTGTCTTATCGTATCCCAGGCAAATTGTTAACCAAACTTAAATTTATAAAAGGAATTAATGTTGGGTTAACAGGAAGAAATCTTTTGATGTATGCGCCTAATTTCCCTCACTTAGATCCAGAGAATAACCTTTTAGGTGTTGGTAATGGGCAAGGGATAGAATATAATGGCCAGCCTCAAACTAGAACATATGGTGGATTTTTAAAATTATCATTTTAGTATTAGGAGAGTTTAAATATGAAAATTAATATAAAAGAAATAGTTTTTGGATTGGCGTTAGCCATGATAGGACTGAGCTCGTGCAAGAAATTTGTAGACATTAATGATGATCCTACAAGATTAAAAGATCCGGATGCAAGTTTGGTTTTACCTGCAGCGCAAGGTAGAGTGGGCTTTACTATGGGATCTGATATTCATCGGTTTACATCCTTATGGGTACAACAGTTTGCTGCACAGGGCGGTGGCGCCGCGCAACCTACTCAATATGATAAATATGCAGTTGGTGAAAGCGATATCAATAATACATGGGCGGCTACTTTTGCAGGTACACTGGCAGACTTGCAGAAAGTGATCGAGAAAACCAAGGCAACAAGCCCTAAATATGCTGGTGTTGCCGAGCTTGTAAAGGCTTATGTTTACCAAACCCATGTAGATGCTTTTGGAGATCTTCCATACTCAGAAGCAATGGGTTATGAAGCAAACTTAAAACCAAAGTTCGATGGCTCTTCTGCCATATATGATAATTTATTCGGCTTAATTGACGAAGGTATAGCTGATATTAAAAAAGCATCTTTGTTGACACCAACAACTGATGATTTATTTTATGGTGGCGATATGGATAAATGGGAGCGATTTGGTAATGCATTGAAATTAAGGATGTATATTCATTATTTCTCTACCAATGCAACAGCTGCTGATGCAACCAAGGCCAAGACAGGGATATTAGCTATTCTGGCAACTAATAAGTTGTTCAGAACAAATGCTGACAATTTTCAAATGCGGTTTTTAACTTCAGCTAATCAGACCAATCCTATTCACCAATTCGAAGGCTCAAGGCCAAATCAGTTTTTCCCAAGTAAAACACTGGTGGATATCATGAACAGTAAAAATGATAGCAGAAGAAATTCATTCCTCACTTTACAAGGTGGTGTTTATGTTGGCGCCACAAACGGAAATGGTGATGTAGTGGTAAGTACCGCTTTTTCGCGCATGAGTACTTATATAAGGGGAAAGCTAGCTGCAGGTGTATATTCTGGCGAAGCTCCAATAAGAATGTTAACTTTTGCTGAGCAAAATCAAATATTAGCAGAATATTATGCAAGAACCAATGGTGGAAGCGATTTGGTTACAGCAGATACTTATTATAAAGCAGGTATAACAGCCTCGTTTGCTTCGGCTGTGGAATTTTCGGATGCTGCAGAAGCCACTGCGGTAAACGGTGGCTTAGCTGCTTATCTTGCTTCAGCCAACGGAACTGTTATTACTGGTAATGCACTGCAAAAAATTATTGAAGAAAAATTTGTAGCTAATTTTGGGGTTGCTATTGAGCCATGGACCGATTGGAGAAGAACTGGTTTTCCTGTATTGGCGCCAGTAACTCCAGCAACAGCTATTCCGCGCATATTGCCTTATTCATTTAACGAAAGAAGCTATAATCCTAACACACCAGCCCGACCTTCAGTATTTGTAAAATCTGTATTTTGGGATAAATAATCAATAACTATGAAACGAATTTTAATCATATTATTTGCATCAGTGCTAGGTTTAGCCTCATGCAAAAAAGACCCGAAACAACCAGAAACACTTGATACACCAGCTACAATTGTTTTTGACGGCAATACCAGCACAGTTATTGGCACTTACTCGAGTTATGCTGCTGCTACTCCTACTATTAAGGGAACGGGAACAGTAAATATTGTAATTACATACAGTGGAGATATAAAAACACTATCATTTACTACGCTAACAGGTACTGTTGTAAACAACTTAGGAACAGCTACAGTAAGTGGTGGTACTTATACTTTTACTAAGCTGGTTAAAGATTTAAGAGGAGCAGCTGATGCTCCGCTTCCTACTTCTGGCACCACTGGGTCGGTTGTCTTAACCGTTTCTGCTACCCTGGGCAATGGCCAGATGGTAAAGCGGTTTTTTACTATTAATATTAATGGGTGATTTGTTAAAAGAAAGGCCTGGAAATTTTTCCAGGCCTTTCTCTTTAGATTGAAGGAATGTTAGCTTATTTCTTATCCACACTATACTTCCCCGGGCCGATAAAAATCAATCCGAAAAAAACAATACCTAATTCAATTGCATGGCTGGCGCCTTGTAAACCATCTCCCTTACCGAAATGAACCAGTGCGGCTATAATCATCGTAAAGATTAATAAAATTAATGCCGGACGGAAAAACAATCCTACAATCAAAAGGAAACCACCGAAGGTTTCGGTAGCGGCCGCCATAAAGCCCCAAAATATCGGTAAAAAGTTGATGCCGATTACTTTCATACTTCCCCCTAAACCAGTCCAGCCATCTGGCCCGCCTGCAAGTTTCGGGAAACCATGAATAATAAACATTACGCCTAAACCAATGCGTAGCAGTAACAAGCCTGTATTGCGGTATTTTCCTAAATTGTCTAAAATCGCCATCTTATAAATATTTAAATTGAACGTTATTTGTTTCTACTTTTAAGCTCACCTCGGCACCTAGAACCATACTCAGGTTATTGTCGATATGGCCGGTTGGGAAATTAAAGCAAACCGGAAAATTATAGTCTTTAACAATATCCCAAATTACCTCATCAGCTGTTTGACCGAAAGAAATCTTTTCTTCTTCAATTTCATTAAAGGCGCCAATAATCAAACCCTTTAAGGCTTTTAGCTTTCCCGCCCTTTTCAGCATGCGCAACATGCGGTCTATGCCATATTCTTGCTCGCCCACGTCCTCCAAAAAGAGAATTTTATGCGTAAAATCCATTTCGGAAACCGAGCCCTGTACCATGGTGAGCAAACTTAAATTACCACCAATCAAAAGCCCGGTTGCTTCTCCTGCCCTGTTTTTAAAGTCGCTTTGGTAAGAATAGGTCTGTTTTTCGCCAAATAGCGCTTTTTTTAGAGAGATTAGTGCTTCTTCAGTAGATTCGTCAAAAGTATAAGGCATTTGGGCGTGTAAACACTGCGTATGGCATTGGGCAATTATATGGGAGAGCAGCACGGTAATATCGCTGAAACCAACAAACCATTTCGGGTTTTTGTTAAATTCAGTAAAATCCAGGTCATCAATAATCCTGATGGTGCCATAACCACCACGGCCCGAAATAATTGCTTTTATAGATGGATCATCCAAAAAACGTTGAATGTCTTTAGTTCTTAAAGCATCAGTTCCTGCAAACTGGTGGTGACTGGCATATACACTTTCGCCAATAATAACCTCCAAACCCCAGCTTTCTAATTGCACTATGGCATGGTTTATAGGTTTGGGTAATTTCTTTGCCGGACATACCAGGGCAATCTTATCTCCTTTTTTTAAATACGGGGGCTGCTTAATCATCTTCAAAACACTTATCTTTGCCAAATTAATAAAAATTGTTTTGGATAATAGTAAAATAAAAAGATATACCGTAACTGCAGCGCTTCCATATACCAATGGACCGGTTCATATTGGACACCTGGCTGGTGTTTACATCCCTGCAGATATTTATGCCCGTTATTTAAGGTCGAATAAACGCGATGTAAAGTTCATCTGTGGATCTGACGAAAATGGTGTGCCCATTACTTTAAAAGCCAAAAGAGAAGGAATTACGCCTCAGGAAGTGGTAGATAAGTACCATAAAATTATTGGCGATTCGTTTAAAGAATTCGGGGTATCTTTCGATATCTATCACCGTACCTCATCGCTTACCCATCATCAAACAGCTGCCGATTTCTTCGAAACCCTCTACGATAAAGGTGTTTTTACAGAAGAAATTACCGAACAATATTACGATGCCACTGCAAAACAATTTTTGGCCGATCGTTACATTACCGGTACCTGCCCTAAATGTGGTAACGAAAATGCTTATGGCGATCAGTGCGAAAACTGTGGCTCTACGCTTAATGCAACCGACTTAATCAATCCAAAATCGACGCTATCAGGCGATAAACCCATTTTAAAAGAAACAAAGAACTGGTTTCTGCCACTGGATAAATATGAAGACCGTTTACGTACTTATATCGAAAGCCATAAAGAGTGGCGCCCGAATGTATATGGCCAATGCCAAAGCTGGTTAAATGCAGGCTTACAGCCAAGAGCAATGACCCGCGATTTAGATTGGGGCGTGCGTGTTCCGCTTCGCGATGCTGAAGGTAAAGTGCTTTATGTGTGGTTTGATGCCCCTATTGGATATATTTCTGCGACCAAAGAGCTGTGTAACTATGCAAAGCTGGATGTATGGAATCCTAAGGCTGAAGAATATTACATCAGCAGTTACGAAAACGATAAGTGTGGTTGGGAAGAATACTGGAAAAGCGACGAAACCAAATTGGTTCACTTTATCGGTAAAGATAATATCGTTTTCCATTGCATTATTTTCCCTGCGATGTTAATGGCACATGGCGAATATACTTTGGCGGATAATGTGCCCGCAAACGAATTCTTAAATTTAGAAGGACAAAAAATATCGACTTCTAAAAACTGGGCAGTTTGGTTAAACGAATATTTAAGAGAGTTTGAAGGCAAGCAGGATGTATTGCGTTATGTATTAACTGCAACCGCTCCTGAGACTAAGGATAACGATTTTACCTGGAAAGATTTTCAGGCGAGAAATAACAACGAACTGGTAGCCATACTCGGCAACTTTGTAAACCGTGTTGTCGTGCTTACCCATAAATACTTCGGTGGTACGGTGCCTACCTGCATGGAAATTACAGAAGTAGATCAGGCGGTTATAGACGAGCTGGCCAGCTACCCTGCTAAAATCTCGGCATCTATCGAAAACTACCGTTTTAGAGAGGCACTATCAGAGGTAATGAATGTTGCCCGTTTAGGAAATAAATACCTGGCCGAAACCGAGCCATGGAAACTTATTAAAACCGACGAAGACCGCGTAAGAACAATCTTGCATATTGCACTTCAGATAGCAGCCAATATTCAGATCCTGATCGAACCTTTCCTGCCATTTACGGCCGAAAAGTTAATGAAGATGCTTAAAAATGGCGGTCATGACTGGGATGATGCAGGTACGGTGAGCCTGTTAAAACGTGGTCACGAAATTGGCGAGGCCGTGCTCTTGTTTGATAAAATTGAAGATGCTGAGATCGACTTTCAGATCGAGAAGCTCAACCAAAGCAAGGCCAGTAATGCGGCGAGTAATGTTGTTGCTGTTCCGGCAAAAGAAAATATCCAGTTCGACGATTTCTCGGCAATGGATATCCGTGTGGCCACTATTATAGCTGCAGAAAAGGTAGAGAAAACCAAAAAACTGTTAAAGTTAACAGTAAATACAGGTATTGATGAAAGAACTGTGGTTTCTGGTATTGCCGAATATTATAAACCTGAAGATATTGTAGGCAAACAGGTTAGTATGATTGTTAACCTGGCGCCCAGAGAAATCAAAGGGATTTTATCGCAAGGCATGATTTTGATGGCCGAAAATGCTGAAGGCAAACTTACTTTTGTAGCACCTGTAGAAAAGTTTCAGGAAGGCAGTGTAATCAGATAGTATTTTAACTGCATTAAAATATAAAGCCATTTGATTCATTTCAAATGGCTTTTTTTATTGCTTATCCCTATGCATTATCCTAAGTAGCGTCTATTATAATTGATTTTTTATGTTTTTAAAGACAATTATCCTTAGATAAATGCTTGTTAAAATGAATTCTCTTGCGACAAAACTTTTGTTATATTTGCGCAACAAATGGCACTATGGTTTAACGGATACCCGCCTGAACCATTAAGGTGGTATTGAAAAATAAAATGGTCCCGTAGTTCAACGGATACCCGCCTGAACGACAAAAGTCGGGCAGGGAATAGAAGTTTCCTAAACTTTAGATATGAGTTACTTTGCCTATGTAATTAAAAGTGTGCACTTTGATTATTTTTACAAAGGGCATTGCGAAGATTTAGAGAAACGAATAAAAGAACACAACGCTGGTAAGACGAAATCAAATAAGGCTTATCTCCCCTTCATTATTTTTTATTATGAAGAGTTCCAAACCAGGGACGAAGCAATTAAAAAAGAAAAATTTTTTAAATCTGCTTCAGGAAGGCGATATTTGAAAAATAAAATGGTCCCGTAGTTCAACGGATAGAATAGAAGTTTCCTAAACTTTAGATATGAGTTCGATTCTCGTCGGGACCACACCAAAGCTTCAGGTAAAAACCTGAAGCTTTTTTATGCTTTAGCATGGGTAAACTCAAGCCCGCAAATTAAACTAATTGCAGCCTTAATTGTTTAATTTCTATCATGCAAAACACACCCCACCCTCAACCCGATACATGGTCGGCGGCACAGTATCGTAAATTCGAAAAAGAGCGTAACCGCCCTATTATAGATCTTTTATCGCAGGTTCCTACAGGAGAAAAGGCCAAAGTGATCGATCTTGGCTGCGGGCCAGGTAATTCTACCGAATTTCTTCATCAATATTTCCCCAATGCAGCCGTTAGGGGGATAGACAGTTCTGTGGACATGATCGAGGCTGCCCGTAAGCGATTACCTAATCTGCAGTTTGAGGTAGCCGATATTAGCCAGTGGGAAGGTGACGGGCCTTATGATTTGATTTTTGCTAATGCTTCCTTACAATGGGTGCCTGATCATGCGGTTTTATTTCCGGCTTTAATTGAAAAACTAGCAAAAGGTGGTGTTTTGGCAGTTCAAATGCCCGATAATTTGGATGAACATACACATCGTTTAATGCGGCTAACCGCTGCCAATGGCCCCTGGGCAGAAAAGTTAGCCATTGCTGCAAAACGTTTACCACGGGAAGGTGCCGAATGGTATTATCAAAATTTACGCAGTAAAGTAGAAACATTAGATATCTGGCGTACCACCTACTACCATCCGCTTTCGGGTGGTGCAGCAGCTATAGTAGAATGGCTAAAGGGCACAGGCTTACGTCCCTTTCTTGATCCTTTAACAGCCGATGAAAAAGAGGCTTTCCTTGCCTCATATCAGACGGAAATTAGTAAGGTATATCCTGTATTTCCTGATGGAAGTGTGCTACTGCCATTTCCACGTTTGTTTATGGTCGCCACTAACTTTAATAATAGCTGATAAATTTCATAAAAATTCATTTTAAAGCCATATCTATCTGAATATGCAAATTTTTCTATGGCCTATTAAATTAGTTTTTGGTCAACTAAACATCATTGTAAAAAAAACTATTCACTATCTAACCTCATAGTAAAATGATCTTCTAGCCAAATTGCCTTGTAAATCGATGCCTTCTATTAATACCTTGTATTTACCTGGCACACTGCCATTGAAGTACTTAAGATTAAATTTGCCCTCTAAATTTGGGGAGACATGTGGCATCCAAAAGATGGTACTTCTTAGATCTGCTCTTTGTTCAATAGGTTTGATAGCGTATTTTGGTGAATAGAAAGAATTGCTGATGCTATATCCCTGCCTAATGATGCTTGCCATTCCAGAAACATTTTTATGGTAGTTTTGCCAATAGACACCGTCCTTGTTCATCACGATCTCGAGGTATCCAAATTTTACATATCCATCTTCTCTTAGTTCATCCTTAATGAAAAAATTAATGTGTTCAATCTGTTTTGAAGGGAGTTCTCTGATATTAAACGATTCTTCAAGTGCTCTTCCATTAATATACACAACTAACGGCTTGTCGTAAGTATACATTTTTTTTGTAGCAGCATCCTTCACAATTCCTGGTTCGGCCAGCATAAGTCGTTCATAACCTTGTTTATCAGTTTTCATGATCACACCTCCCTTTAAATGCCGGGTTAAATATTCACTAATATCCGCAACACCCCCAAAGTCAGCTTGGTATATGGTCTGCATCTTTGTGGCGCTAACTAAGTTGGCTTTAGCATCAACGGGAAGCTCATACTTTTTCTTCTTAGCTAAAATCTCTACATCTTCCAATTCAGTTACCCCAGATAAGAGGCCTTTCTTAATTAGCAAGGCCTTGTAATCTTCCCTGTGTTTCCGGTAGTCAAGCGGCTTCTGTGGGTAATCGTCAATGTAATTTGTAATATCTTTAATGCCTACCTCTGGTATGATTGCTTCATCTATCTTTATTTCTACAGATTTCTGCCCACTTTCAGTTGCTGCCCTGATGGCAAAACCGACTGTGTCAGTAAAAGTTGGTTCGAACAGGAACTGGCCATTCTTATCTGTGGTAGACTGATCAATATTAAAGTTCTTTCCTGCTGTAACCAATAATACTTTGCCGTTAATTACTGGTTTTTCGCCTTGGAAAACCTTCCCGCTAATCTGTAGTTTCTTTTCTACAGGAAATTCAAACAGCCCTGGCCTTTCTATTTTTTCCCAATCAACTTTACGCCAACCCTGTGTTAATAGTAGATTATCCAATCTTGCTATTGTTGCCGAATCACGGTTAATAAAATATCTATTCGGCTTTTCAACATGACCTGAAAGTTCTGATGTTAGGAGTAGCGTAGCCAGAATATTACCCTCGTCATCTTCCTCAGTTTGAACCATGTTAGAATTTATTACTGAAACCGACAAAGAACCTTGTACTACTTTATCCATCGTTTTGGCGATTAGTCCGATATCCATTTGCTGATGTAAAGCATAAATACTATCAAGTTTTTCTATTTGTATCTCGATTTTGTCAGGCTTCTTATTTACAAAAACTAATCTTTCGCAAACTGGTAGACCTTCAATATTAAGGAGAGTAAAAAGCAATGTACCTACCGGCAAACTATCCTTTCTGATTTTTAGTGTATTAATTTGCTGTGGATTTTTTATCAACATATCACTATATATTTCTCCATTATGTTGGGCAACCAGATGTAAATTCCCTACAGCAACTAGATCTTCACTAGCCAATACCTTTACCAAAAATTCATTGCTATCTTTTTCTGAAATAGCCAGATTATAACCAGAAGCTATGGATTTTGGCAGGTTGAAAGCAAGATTTCTGCCTGAAGATGTGGTTATCTTTGCCGTATAAATTGAACCAATCTGTGGGGTGAGATAGAAAGATCCCATACCGAGGTAGCTCTCCGATAGGCTTGCTAACACAGTACCATTCTGGTCGAAAACCGATCCAGTCAATTTTGTACCTAGTCCGTTTGTATTAATGGCTTTATAGCCAATGCGACAAGGAAGCCCGGCCACCATTTGTCCGCCCTCGGGAAAAAACTGGAGGTCAATGCTATCATTATCAATCGCTAAATCGAAGGTTCGTGAAATAGACTTTTCATTTGTCATAGAAACTGTTAAACGAACTGTTCCTTTTGATGCATTATCCAATTTTTCGATAGGCAGACTGATGTGTAGTTTTCCAGCATTGTCTGTTACCGCTTTAATAACCTCTGTCCGGTTGTTACCAATATTGATGGTATAATTAACCGGTAAATGGATATATGGTATATTTTTGCTATTGGCAAAGCTGATGTCTGCGCTGGTCAAAAGATTGCTATTATAATTATAAACCGTATTTGTGATCAAATTTTCAGATTTCAGACCGCCTATTTTAACGGTCTTATCGAAAAAGAATTCTGTAGGCCAGTTGCGCATCCATTGCGTGTATGCCCTGATGCGATAAGTTCCTGTGCTTAGTGTATCTGGCAGAGCAATATCTCCCCAGCCAAATCCGGAAGTTAGCGGGATTACCCTTTTTTTAAGTGTTTTTTGCCCCTTAAATAGCTCAACATATAAAACACCGCTTTTTTTGCTCGGTAAAGACGTCCTGGCATCTACTGTATATCCTTTTAGCCAAATCGTATCTCCCGCTAAATAGTAGGTTTTATCAAGATGCAGGTAAACTTTTTCAGGGGAATTTATGGCAGTCAAACTGTCCAAAGCCGAAATTTTCGACAAAACCTTGGCGGTGGATTGTGCGAATGCTCCAAAGGTGAAGAAGAAAAAAAAAGTGAGAAAAGCGATAATTAATCTCATTGTAGACTTTTATGGCGGCTCATTTTAAACCTGAAATTAAAGGCCCCATCTGCATAAATATTGTTAGTGGCGTTGGGTCAGATTCTGTTATAGTATCCATAAATTTAAATAGTAGCGGCAAGTAATTTTATAAGAAGTTCCTTTTTAAAATACGTTAGCCCCCCATATATTTATGCGGGGCTAAACAATATCTCTTTTAAATCAAATCCTGATTAATTGTAAAGACCCAATTCGGCAATGGCGGCGTTTTGTGTGCCATCCCATGATGAGTTTGCAATTATTTTAAAGTACCTGAAAGTTTGCGGACTACTGAAGCTAAAGTATTGGGTGGTGGTTACATTTTGGGCCACATAATTCCCGCGGGAGGTAAAATTAACTCCATCGGTACTGGTGAGCAGTTCAAAATTTTTGATTGAGCGGTAAGCACCTGCACGGTGTAATAAACTGACGCCTTTAGCCGTTTTCGCAACACCTAAATCGATACTCACGTAGTGCGGATAGGTTCCTGTTGGGGTACCCGACCACTTGCTGTGCCAAAACGTTGCCGGATCGTTATCCAATACTTTTGCTGCGCTCTCTGAAGTGGTGTTTTGCTGCGTGCTAAAGCCTGCAATGGTCCATCCGCTTTTGCTTAACTCTGGTTTGGTGCCAAAATTGATTACCGGAATACCGCCCTGGAAAGTAAAGAAATAAATGGTTTCGGTAATGGTACCGTTGGTATGTACCGTTCTGATTTTAAATTCGTAGGGAATACCATCTGTTTTATATTTAAGCTCAGCAATTGGTATGGTGACGTTAAAACTATCGGTACCTATTGATGGCGTAGCCCAGGTAATGGCATTGTAATCCTTATTGGTTCCGGTTCCTTCGTTATTCACATTAGGATCTAAGAAATAGGTAAACTTACTTACCGTACCTGTACTGTTGTATTTTCCCGATACTTCTATATTGCCCGAAGTTGAATTGTAGCCCGCATAAATTTTGCTGATGTTTGTAGTCACCGCGCCATAGTAGGTACTGGCATCGTTGTTAAATACTTCACACCTGTCGAAAATAGCTGCGGTAGCATCGGTAATAAAGCAAGGACGAACTTCGAGGTAATAATTGCTCAAGGCCATAATCGGCTCTTTAAAGTTGGCTCCGGGCCAAATATTCTGCGATTCGTGTTGTTTATCGTGTGGTGCATTAAAGGCATGGCCTATTTCGTGCATCATACCACCCACCCATTTGGCAAAATTGTTTCTTCCACTGTTAATTACACCTTTTAACGCCATATCCATATACACGTTATCCATGGCGAAACAGTAGCGGCCAATGCCATAAAAGGGTTGTACACCTTCTAAAGGTTGCGGGCCTTCTACACTGTTATTGTCGTAACCAAAAGCAGGCACCAGAATCAATACGTGGTTACTGGTTTTTAAGCCGCTATGCGAAGCAAAGTAAGCCTCTATTTCTGTTTTGTAAGCGGTAGAATTGGTATTGTAACTGGCTTTAGGGTTGGCGCCTCTAATTAATACAATTTGTGTTTTCAGCGTGACCGGATCTTTAGATAAACCAAATGTTTTGTTGCCATATCCTGCGGCCTGCATCTGCTGGCCATACCACTCTTGCGCATAAGCCATTACATCTGGTAAACGCGTTTGCCAGCCGGCCACCGTATCGAGATCTGAAGGGATAAAATAAACCACGGCCAGGTTGCGGCTATGGGTAATAATGTTGGTGGCAGAGTAATCTGTAGTTTTAGGTTTAAGTGTTGTCGTCTCGTTTTCGATAGGTAATTGGGCTTTCTTACAGGATGACAGGTAAAGGCCAAGGCAGCTAATGCCCAGGAATAACAAGGATTTGTTTTTCATTATGATATAGGTGTTTAGTGTTTTGTTTGTTCCAGTTTGCACTACCCTGCAACGCCATCAATCTCTGTTCACAATGCCTTAAGCGGCCATATTTTATTTCTTCAGGATGCGATCACACAAAATTTAAATCAAAACGCTTGTGAAGATCAGCTCATGCTTTAAAATAATAATTGAAGTTAATTAGATCTATGGCCTGATGTTTACTATATCTTAACTTTGTATAACGCATTATTGCTCAATTTAAACCGGGTTGAAGCTAAATCCTTTGTTTTTGCCTTTTATGATGGCCAAATATTATTTGGTTTGCAAAACAGAGACTTTTATGGTGATTTTCTTACCATATAAGAAATATAAGGTCATTTAAGCTTCTTCTATGATTTGATGGTTTTAAGTTCATCATTCGCAACTGGAATGGATCAGGATTGCTCATTGAAGATAATCGTTTTATCCTGGTAGGTTTTTATCACATTAAGATGCCCACTCGCGTGGGAATAATGCCAGACTTTAGCAAGTCATGCTGAATGCGATTAAGAATCTTTATTTGAACAAGATTAGCCTTTGATTCATCACCTTTAGGCCCAAATACAAAAGCCCAAATATCTTTTACTTTACGTTTTTCGGGTCAGGTCTCTTTCTTTTTCATCAAAAGAAAGAGGCCTGTTTGATTAGGACAAATAGAACAGCCCAGCCAGCAGACACCTCCGCTGAAAGAGGTGAATTGCACTACAATGCTATATATTATGATATAGCCTGCTCATTTTTTATTTAAACAAATTGAGGCGGGTTAAAGCATCAGTTGGTTATGAAGTGATATTTTCGGTTGGGGCATCCGGTGCATCGCATTTAACCGCTTCAATGCCATTTTCCCGGTTTGCAGCTGTGGTATAGTTTCCGCTCCGGCCTATGATTTCGCCATTAGCGGCTTTTAAATTAAAGGTATAATTACCGGCAGCATCTTTTCGGATAAAGTGACGATCCTGCAACACATTCAGTCTTACACTGGTAATGCGACTCAAACAGTTTTGCCTGCTGGTGTAAACCTCGCTGCTTAAAATAATTTCACCGTTACCGGTTTTTAATCTATAGTAGTATTCTGAATTCTTCGAACTCTGGAAAACCTGAAACTTTGGGTTTTTCATCTGATTATTTTGACAGGCCAAAATATTGCGGCCACTCCTAATGGTATTGAACAGTTCCCGGGATGTTTATTGGTGGCGTTCGCTTATGGAGAACCCCTGCTCAGAATAATGAGACCAAGGTTAAAAGGAATACCCGCCACCCTGCAAGGGCAGCTGCCATGGGTATAAACCAGGTGTTTATGTCTGTTATCCGGGAATCTTAAAAATAGGGATGAATAAATAACAGGAGTTAATTTGTTCATCTATTGTGGATTTAATTCGTTAATCAGTGTTTAAAATGGTTATACCTAATATAGTGAATAGTGATGATTTTGAAAAATATTAGGTAACTAATTAAATTTTCATTTTTTCAAGACTGTATTTTTAGGCTCAAAAAGTAAAGTGTTTTAAACTTAAAGCAATATCTTTTGATTAATTTTCGACCCAAAATTTGCTATTTTAAACCAAAATAAATAGAAACTACGATAGATATAACCGCTAATGTAGCTGAAATCCATAAGGACAAAGTTGCTAATTTGATTGCTTTTTTAGTATCCAACCTAGCTTCTTCATTGGCTTCGTAGCTAAGGAGGTAGGCAAGTGCTTCCGGGCTTGATGTAATAGAATGTCCCTGTGCTATCCTCACCTGGTTTACCATCTAAATTTTGAAATGAATTCTTAAAAATATTAATTAATAAGGTTGTATTGGTATTAATTGATTTACCCTGGGTAAATTGAAGGTCATTAAAGCAAAAAAACCTTTAAGAAATTCAAACACAAATAATAACTTTGATCACATAAGTGTATCAAATAGCATGGAGGTTAATTTTTTGTTCGGGCAAAAGGATTGTGATAATTTTCTTCGGTGGTGCCTAAGTAAGAACTGTCAAATCGTACCTATAGTTCCCTATCAGCAGGAACGAGTAATTATAATAAAATCTGAAGATCAGTATGATAAACTGAATATTGTCTCGGATGGTTTTGCTATCCAGCATGTAGATTTTAGCACTAGTCCTTTGCAACTCAGACTAGTGGAGAGCCCTGTTATGAAAACATATCATATCCATCAGCGACACAGTGGCCCCTTTATAGATTTCTATACCCCACGTACCTCAGGAAAAATTGTAAACCCAGGAATAATGAGCATGTTTCCCTTCTATTATAACGGAACGGAAAAGATTTACCCAAATCGTGAATTTTTAAAGGCATTTAATCACTTCACTTACTATATACACAAACGTTCAGTAAAATATAAGCTGGATAAAAGGGTCATGTGGATTGGGCGTGAAACATTGTTAGATTATTCTCAAGGCAAAATCGAAATACCAAGCATTCCATTATTGGATATCCCCCGTTTGCTATCTTCGATTGGACAATAATCAATTTTTAGCATCTGAAAAAGTTTCCACATCGACTATTATTTTTGATGACGCCTGAGAAAATACGAAAAAAATTAGCAATTTGCAGCGATGAAACTGAAGCCAAAAAAGGAAGACACTGTAGAACAATTTGGAATTAAGGATTTTGTACATAATCTTGATAAGATCAATACTAAACGCCCTGGTAATGAAAGAGATGCTGTAATCACGCATTTCATTCAAAACTTAAATCACCAATCTGAACAAAGTTATCGTTCCGATGCCCTACGTTTTCTATCAGAGATGACGCCTAGTGATATCTTTAATCAGTTTAATATTGAAGAATTGGTTAAGCTTATTGCTAAAGAAATGAATAAGATTCCATTTCCAGCGCCGAAAAAACCAAAGTTTACTTTTATAGATCTATTTGCTGGTATTGGTGGTTTTCGACTCGCTATGCAAAATCTCGGCGGAAAATGCGTTTTTACTAGTGAATGGGATAAAAATGCAAAAATAACTTATCTACATAATTACGGTGAAGTTCCTTTCGGTGATATTACCGATCCTGAGATAAAGGCTTATATACCAAAAGAATTTGACGTTTTATGTGCTGGCTTCCCATGTCAGGCATTTTCTATTGCAGGAAAACGCGGCGGTTTTGAGGATACCAGGGGAACCCTATTTTTTGATGTAGCAGAAATCATCAGAACTAGAAAACCAAAAGCGATCTTTCTTGAGAATGTGAAGGGACTCAGAAATCACGATAAGGGCAAAACGCTTTCAACCATTCTCAATGTATTAAGAGAAGACCTTGGATATGAGGTGCCCGAGCCACAAATTATCAACGCTAAAGATTTTGGCGTACCACAAAATAGGGAGCGTATTTACATAGTCGGTTATAAAAAGGAGCATAAACATATTGATTTCAATTATCCAAAGCCAACAAATAATAAGGTGACTTTTGCTGATATCAAGGAGGAGGAAATTGTTCCGACCAAATATTATCTATCGAAACAATATCTCTCTACTCTTCATAGCCATAAGAATAGGCATGCTGAAAAAGGGAATGGATTTGGTTTTCAGATTATTGGAGACAATGAAATTTCAAATGCAATTGTTGTAGGTGGAATGGGAAGGGAACGGAATCTTGTATATGATCACAGAATCGTAGATTATACTGCAACGACTCATATAAGAGGTGAGGTAAACAGAGAGGGGATTAGAAAGATGACCCCAAAAGAATGGTCAAGATTACAAGGTTTCCCAAAATCATTTTTAATTAAAGTCTCTGACTCATCAGCATACAAGCAGTTTGGCAATTCCGTAGCTGTTCCTGCGATTCAAGCAACAGGAAAAGCCTTACTTGAAAGCCTTACTATTATATAGGTTTGGGTTTTAATACGAAGGCCAAGTTCTACTTAGACAAACCTTATCTGGAGGTTTAAATTGATGAAGTACTCACTACCTATCTGGTAGATAGTCCCAAACCCATGTCTACTGGTACTAGCAGTCTCCAGTTTTGTATTGGCAAGCAAATAATCTTCGAACAAATTCTTTTCAATGATATGGTAACATACTAACTCGCCATCACTTTTAACAATAATGTAACCTTCTGTAGAATTATACTGGCCACTCCATACTTTATTGGGCATCATTCCTAAAGCTACCTCTGAAAGAAACCGTTTAATCTTCATTCCATAAAATTTGTGGTTGTGTCTTTGATCAAAACCCAATGGATTAGCAGTTTCTAAATCTTGTGTCAAAACTGGCAATGATGATATGCCTTTTTCATTAAAAAGTTTCAAGGCATTTGCGAGGATTGATGGTAGAGAAGAGTCCACCATAATCAGGTTATTGTTAAAGATTGGGTTCTCACATTCCTTATATTCCAATGTTGATCCATGGGTTAGTATCTCATTTACTCTATCCCTAATTTTATTTCGAGTAGTGATTGCATTGATCCTTCTCATGTCTGATGGAGTCATGATCGGACCATTTATCTTAAAAACGAAATTTGTAGTGTGACCTGCATTAAGCAAAGTAGATGCACCGCCCAATTTAGATTTGATACTAAATCCCAGAATTCGCTGAAGATTTGTTCGCGAATCATGTACCTGTATAACAATATCTGCTTTTAGGCTTGAATCAGCTTTTATCTGAGTACCACCGATCGAATTGAGAAAATTTTCTGCCCTTGGAACAGAAAATGTAGCGCTCGAAGTCTTTATAGCGTTCAGGAGGCTAGCTGCCTCTGCCTGAAATACCGCATATTTCACTAATTTTGGTGATGGTCCATTCTTATCGACAATTACATGCATTGGCGTTAGTGTATAAGTTTTGTCTACTCCACCCTCTTTTCTTTGCACTTCTACAATGGGATAGAAGTGACCGGCCCTAATATTTAGATTTGCATCACCAGGAAATAGGAGCTTATCTGCTAGAACCTTAAAAAAAACATATAATTCACTCCACTCACCTTTATTTCCTTTTTTCATTATGCTTATCGGCTACAAATATTATTTTAAAGTTTAAAAATATACTTTATTTATGGTTTTTTCTATTCTAAATCCCGTTTAACTCATCTTGGCCCTTAAGATCATTTTTATGAATTCAGTTGATGGTTTAACGATCTACTCCGCAATATATAAAGTAGACAATAGTCCGTTGTTCACGTGTCTACATTTCCACAAATTTGAAGGTGGATATCAAAATCAAATTTGGAAATAAGATAAAAGCCTTACGAGAAGCTAAAGGATTGTCCCAAGAGGCTTTTGCAAACTTAGCAAACATTGACAGAACTTATTTGCCTGGTATTGAAAAGGGAAAACGTAATGTATCCATCACTGTTATTCAGAAGCTTGCAATAGCGCTCAATGTTAGCCCTGGAAGTCTTTTCGATTAATATGAGTGTTAAAACAAACCTAATTTCTTATTTCCTTAAGCATTTGGGCAAAGCCCTGACGCGGGATGAATTAGCGGAGGTTGCTCAAAGTCACTCTTGGCAAAGGGTAGTTAGAACGCTCAGGCAAGATGGTTGGGATATTAAAACCTTATCTAAGGGGTATCGTCTCGATTCCCCAATTCAGTTATTAAGTGAGAAATCTAGGGTAACTATTTCAGAAAAACTCCGCTATCAGATTATACATCGAGACCTTTCGACTTGTCAACGTTGTGGCAGAACCATTAAGGATGGCATAACCCTACAGGTAGATCACAAAATTCCCGTTGATTGGGGTGGTACAAACGATCCAGATAATCTTTGGACGTTATGCGACCTTTGTAATCGTGGAAAAAAACATTTCTTTAGTGACTATAACAGTGGGCAGATGAAGACTTTGATGGCTGAGCCATCCGCGGGTAAACGTTTGAGAATTTTTTTTGAACTTAACCCAAATATTGAAATTCCGCCTTACAAACTAGATATTATTTCTCAGCTGCGCGACTGGACAAGACGAATCAGAAAAATTAGGAAAGAGAATAAAATGAATATAATATGGTTAAGAAAAACAGCATTGCATCCAAATGGTGCCTATATATATAGGCCTTAAAGTGACAAAAATTATGTAGCAAGTAGTAATCATGCCTAAGTTTTTAATATTTACATAAGTGAAGGAATTGAGCTTGTTTTAGCAGTTTCTACATATAAACAAATTTGATTAATACACTTTTTGAGTTCTTTTTTAATCTGGTGATCCCAAAACCTCATAACAGTATAACCAGCATCTTCCAGATCCTTACTATTTTTAACATCTCTTAGCATATTGCTTTCGATCTTTGGAATCCAAAAATCCATATTACTTTTGATTTCTGCTTTTTTCTGTTCCCATTTGTACCCATGCCAGAAACTCCCATCAACAAATATGGCCAAACGATATTTATTGATCACAATATCCGGTTTGCCAGGCATATTTTTTACGTGTATTCGAAAACGTAGCCCTTTTGCCCATAGTGCTTTTCTTAATAACACTTCTGCTTTAGTATTTTTGCTTTTAATATTGGCCATTCTTTTACTACGCTCTATGGTAGTATAGAAACCTGCGGCCTCTTCAAAGCGAGGTACTTTAATGACATCTTTATCTTCCGGATATTTTTTGGTAGCCATATGGTAAAAACAATCCACAGGCAGTTTAGTTCTGAAGAGCGTTTATTCTATGTTCGCAAATCATGGCATCTCAATTTATTCAGAAGACTGCGTTGGCCTAATCAATCTGTATCTTATCCCAAAGATTTTCAAGATCAAGTTTTTGGCGTGATTATAATCATGATAATCTCTTCCTGATTTTGTAGGTTTAAACTGGGCTTTCAAGAGAGTCAGCATTGAGATTGACTAATATGTAGATTATGTTTGTATTCTATTTTGTCAAAGCATGCTTTGTTTCCCGCCAGGCCCAGGGCGCTACGGCATCTGCTTCCTGCCATAAGCCTACCTTATTTTTCCTGGCGGTGATTTCCAGCTGCGCATAAAGCAAATCATTCGAGTATTTTTTATAATGCCAGGCCATACCTTTCTTGATCATTTCCTGGTTCACCACTTGTTTTTTAGCGTTGATAATCACAGCAATTAACCTTTTGTAGCGGTCGTATTTTTGGCCTTGTACGTTCACCATTTGCCCGAAACATAAATCGGATAAGGCTTTTTTAGCATTGTTACCAAAAGGTTGTGATCCACGTTTTTCAGGGCAATCGATATGCGCCAAACGGATTTTGATGGGCTGGTTGTGGTATAAGACCTCCATGGTGTCGCCATCCATGATGCGGATGACTTTGGCGGTAAAGGTTTTTAAAACGATTTGTTGTGCAGCTTCATGGCTACTGCTTATCAATAATAACGAGAGGAGTAAAATCCATCTGCTTAGACACTTCATCAATATATTCTTGTAATTTCTGCGCTGCGAATGTACGCAATCTTGTTGTCGTTTTTGGTCCAGGCGCAATAGCCGAACAATAAGTTTAACTTATTATTGCCCGATAAGGGGTATGTAGCGGCTATTAGTGGTTTAACCCAAATGGATCACACCTGGGTTAAACCATCGCTTATATTTTTATTGTCCCCAGTTTACCTGGATGTTGTTTTGTTGGGCATAGGCTTTGCCTTTTTCCATTAGGGTATTAAAGTTTTGTTCAAAGCGGGCGCCATATTTCTGGTCGATGCTGTTGATGATTTCATCTTTAGCACTTTGGCTGCCTTTGCTGTCGCAGAGTTTGGCGTAAGCCAGGTATTCGTTTTTGTAAACGGGGATGACCAGTTCGTATAATTGCTGAGAAAGGGCTTTAATTTCTTTTTCTTCATCGCCGGAAGCGGAGAGCTTTTTTACCTTTTCGAGCGATTGCTCCAGGTATAAAATTTTATTATTGATGGTGGTGGTGGCTTCGTTGCCTTTCTTTTTACTGGATGGGATATCAGGATATTCTTTGGTTTCGTCGTTAATATGCCGGGCCAGGTCGGCGCTGGCAAAATCGTTAATCATGTTGGTATTGAGAATGGCAATATCGAAAAAACGTTCTGGTGTTTCGGAACAGGCGGAGCAGAAAAGGGTAAACAGGATTAAAATAGTAGCTAATGGTTTTAGGGATAGGGCTGGTAATTTGTTCATGATCTAAATAGGGTGTCTTTTTAAAATTAAGTTTGGGAAGGAGCAAAGATTGAGCCGATTTTGAGTCGGGAATCAGCAGTCCAAAGATCTCTCCCCGCCTGTACGGGCAGGCACTCCGCGTGGCTTCGGTCGAGATGACGATCTTTCTATAAAAAAAAAATACACCTGGCTTTGCACCTTTCTCTCTGTGCCCTTTGCGGTTAGAAAAATGGAAGATGTAAATGGTCAAGCGTTTGGCGTGGAGCGATTAGCGTGTTATTGCCCATTTTTTAAGCTATACACCTCTCCCTGGTAAAGCCCAGTCAATAACTGCACGGCCATTTTGCTTCTTTGCCCGGTTTGGCAGTAAAAAACTACGTTTTTGTTCTTTGGGATCGCGGCAAGCGACTCCGTTAGTTCATACAGGGGAAGGTTGATGCCCCCAATATTGTCCTCTTCATGTTCGTAACTTTCGCGTACATCAATTAAAAAAACATCATCGGCTTGGGTTTCCAGCCAGTTATTTAAGGTGGTTTTATTGATTTCTGGTATAGCTTTATCGTTTTTTGTGGCTGCTGGTTTTGCGGGATCAGCTGATTTTTCGGCTGCAATTTTAAATACCAGTACGGTATTGTTCAACGCATTAATGGTCATGAGTTTACCGGAAAGGGTTTCGCCAATACCACAAATTAATTTCAGGGCTTCGTTGGCCATGTACAAACCCACTATGCCGGGTAAAATACCAATTACCCCTCCTTCTGCGCAGTTCAGGTTTTCAGTGGGTGGTGTCGGATAGAGGTCTCTATAGTTTGCACTACCCTGGTAGTTAAATACGGCTACCTGTCCTTCAAATTGTAAAATAGAGCCGAACAAGAGTATTTTTCCTAAAGCCACACAGGTATCGTTTACGAGATAGCGGGTACTAAAGTTATCAGAACAATCGATTATCAGATCGTAATCCCGACAGATCTTGGCGGCGCTTGCTGCGGTAAAACGTTCATGATAAACCTTAAGGCGAATATTTGGATTAAGCACCGCCAGTTTCTCAGCCGCTACCTTTGCCTTCGGCTGACCAATGTCGGTATGGTTATAAAGGATTTGCCGGTGCAGATTGCTCAGTTCCACTACATCGTCATCTATAATGCCGATTTCGCCCACTCCCGCTGCTGCCAGGTATTGCAAAATGGGGCAGCCTAGACCACCCGCACCAATGACGAGTACCTTAGCGGCCTTTAGCTTTTCCTGTCCTGCCAAACCCAGTTCAGGCAAGATCATTTGCCGGTTGTAACGGCTCAGTTCTTCTTTTACTAACATCATTTGCTAATTAAACTCCTGTCCCAATCTTTCCAGATCGGTTCGTAACCCTGTTTTCTGATCATGGCAGCAATTTCCTGTGCAGAGCGCTCGTCAGATATTTCGAACTGTTCTAAGGATTGTGGTTCTACTTGGTAACCACCGGGATTGGTTTTAGAACCCGCACTGATGGCGGTAATACCCAGCTTAATCACCTGGTTCCGGAAGGCCATGGTTTCGCGGGTAGAGATGGACAATTCTACTTCGCTGTTAAATAAACGATAAGCACAAATCAGCTGCACCAGCTCTTTGTCGTTCATCACCACTTTAGGTTCTAAACCACCGCTGAAGGGACGTAACCTGGGGAACGAGATGCTGAATTTACTTTGCCAATACTGTTTTTCGAGGTAAGATAGATGCAGGGCCGTAAAAAATGAATCTGTTCGCCAGTCTTCCAGTCCGATTAAAACACCAAGTCCCATTTTATGGATACCGGCCTGCCCTAAACGGTCGGGGGTTTCCAAACGGTATAAAAAGTTAGCTTTTTTGCCTTTAGGATGATGTTTGCGGTAATCGTCCTGGTGATAGGTTTCCTGGTAAACGAGTACCGTATTTAAACCGTGCGGAATAAGTGTTTCATAATCTGCTACATCCAAAGGCTGTACCTCCATCGATATATGGGCAAAATGTGGACTGATCAGGTCTAATACTTTTTTAAAATAATCGGTATGCACACTTTGGTTAGCCTCGCCGGTAACGAGTAAAACATGGTCGTAACCCATGCCTTTAATCACGGCCACTTCCTGCATAATTTCCATCGGGTTAAGGGTGCGCCGCCGTACTTTATTATCGTAACTGAAACCACAATAGGTACAAATGTTGTTGCACTCGTTGGAAAGGTAAAGCGGAATATACATCTGGATTACCCGGCCAAAACGATCTAAGGTTAAGCGCTGACTTATCTGTGCCATATCTTCGAGATAAGGCAAAGCCGCAGGCGAAGTCAATGCCTTAAAATCTTCGAGGCTGCGCTGGCTACTGCCGAGCGCCCTTTCTACGTCGGCTGCTGTTTTATCGTAAATGCTGGCTTTGGTATCATCCCAGCTATAGGATTCGAATACCTCGTTAAAACTGTTCATCAAGAAATGCGGTTAGTGGACTGCTGGCTGCAGCGTAATGTTGCTGGCTACCCAGTTTAGATTCGAAGGCCATTCTGCCAGCTTCTACAGCCAGTTTAAAGGCAGTGGCCATATCAGTTGGGTTTTTGGCGATGGCAATTGCGGTATTCACCAAAACGGCATCGGCACCAATTTCCATGGCTTTGGCCGCGTCAGATGGTGCACCTATACCGGCATCGATAATAACCGGAACCCTGCTCTGGCTGATAATAATTTCTAAAAAATCGATGGTTTTTAATCCTTTGTTACTGCCGATGGGCGAACCTAAAGGCATCACCGCTGCGGTACCTACATCTTCTAAACGTTTACATAAAACCGGGTCGGCATGGATATAAGGCAACACCACAAATCCGAGTTTGACCAGTTCTTCTGTTGCCTTTAGCGTTTCGATCGGGTCAGGCATCAGGTATTTAGGATCGGGGTGGATTTCTAACTTAATCCAGTTGGTCTCAAGGGCTTCGCGTGCCAGCTGTGCAGCAAAAACAGCTTCTTTGGCATTACGAACACCCGAAGTATTGGGCAATAAATTAATATGTGGATGTTTAAGGTGCTGCAGGATATCGTCGTCCTTGCCTTTTAAATCGACACGTTTAAGGGCCACGGTAATCAGTTCAGAGGCCGAAGCAATTAATGCGCTTTCCATTTCCCTGGCCGAACTAAATTTTCCTGTTCCGGTAAAGAGGCGCGAGCTAAAGGTTTGATTTGCAATTGTTAACATAGCTGTTGTTTTAAAGCGAATGCACGGTGAATTTGCTGTTAATTTCGGCTAATACTGCCGAAGTTTGGATTTGGTTGGTGAGTGCTGCCGATACCGCAACACCATAAATACCGGTTTCGAGTATGGCAGGAATATCTTCGGCTTCGATACCGCCTATGGCAATAATCGGGGTGCTGATACCGGCCTTTCTTACTCTTTCCATTAATTTATGGTAACCTTCCAGCCCTACGATGGGGCTCAGGTTTTCTTTGGTTCTGGTAAAACGGAAAGGGCCAAGTCCAATGTAATCGGCACCTTCGGCTACCCGTTGTAAAATGTGTTCGAAGGTATTGGCTGTACCACCAATAATTTGTGTCGGGTTGATGATTTTCCGGGCTTCGGCAATGGGCATATCCTGTAAACCCAGGTGTACGCCATAACTGCCTACGGCTTTAGCGAGGTGTGGAAAATCGTTTATAATGAGTTTGGCGCCATATTTTTCGCACAGGGCTTGTGCTGCTTTTGCAAAGGGCAGTATTTCGCTTTCGGCCTGGTTTTTAATGCGGAGCTGAATCCATTTTCCGCCAGCCTGAAGTACGGCTTCAATGGCATCTAAGTGGTTGCCGGTTCGGGGTGCCTGCGAAATATATTGTAAGGGTTGAATGATCATGATGTTTTTAAAGGTTTTTGTGGGTGCACCAGGCAATGTTGCTGTGCTTTTTTAAAATTGGTTAAGGCTTGTGCCGGATCGTTCCAGATACAGCCCAATAAGGCCAGGCCATCGAAATTCATTTCTTTTACCTGATCAATCTGGTTTAAACCAATGCCACCAAGGGCGATTATTTTTGGCTGGGTATCAGTCTTCTTCAATCGAAAACCCGGAGGGATAATTCCTTTATAACCAGGTTTGGAAAAGCTGTTGAACACCGGGCTAAAAAAGCTGTAATGGTATGACGCGATCTGATCGAGATCTATTAACTGGTGGATGGATGTGCTGAATACCTTGTTTTTGGCTAATTCTTCAATTTGAAGACTTTTTCTGAAACTTTCGGTATGGTGGATTCTTTTCATGTTATAATCGCTGGCCAATGTATGGAAATGGTGTAAAGCAATACGGGGATGATATTCGGGTAAAATCCCTTCAATAATTCTCCTGTAGTCAGCTTCACTGGCATTTTCCTTACGCAAATGGAACACCTGTAAACCGGCTTCGAAAAGCTGGTTTACAAGATGACATTCTTCCTTAAAAAGGCTTGGCCTAGCAATTACAATCAGTTCCATTTGGCTTAAGAATAAATTTCGCTTCCTTTTTGGGTAAACTCTTTCGATTTTTCCTGCATGCCCTGCGCCAAAGCCTCTTCTGCTGCTACGCCTTGTTTTGCCGCATATTCGCGCACATCCTGTGTAATTTTCATGGAACAGAAATTCGGACCGCACATCGAACAGAAGTGTGCAATCTTAGCACCTTCGGCAGGTAAAGTTTCATCATGAAACTCTTTTGCGGTATCTGGATCGAGGGAGAGGTTAAATTGATCTTCCCATCTAAACTCGAACCGTGCCTTACTTAAAGCATTATCGCGGTATTGCGCACCTGGGTGACCTTTAGCTAAATCGGCCGCATGGGCAGCAATTTTATAGGTAATTACGCCATCTTTAACATCCTTTTTGTTGGGCAGTCCTAAGTGTTCTTTCGGGGTTACATAACAGAGCATGGCTGTGCCAAACCAGCCGATCATGGCAGCGCCAATGGCTGAGGTAATGTGGTCGTAACCAGGCGCAATATCAATCGTTAGCGGACCTAAAGTGTAAAAAGGCGCTTCGCCGCAATGTTCGAGTTGTTTTTCCATATTGGCCTTAATCAGGTGCATGGGTACATGCCCGGGGCCCTCTATAATCGTTTGGACATCGTGTTTCCAGGCGATTTTGGTGAGTTCGCCAAGGGTTTCGAGCTCCGAAAACTGTGCGGCATCATTGGCATCGGCAATACAGCCAGGTCTTAAGCCATCACCTAATGAAAAGGCGACATCGTATGCTTTCATAATTTCGCAGATTTCCTCAAAATGGGTATACAGGAAATTTTCTTTGTGATGAGCCAGGCACCATTTGGCCATAATCGATCCGCCCCGCGAAACAATACCAGTAATCCTTTTAGCGGTTAAAGGCACATAACGGAGCAGTACGCCGGCATGGATGGTAAAATAATCTACGCCTTGTTCGGCTTGCTCAATTAAAGTATCGCGGAAAATTTCCCAGGTCAGGTCTTCGGCTTTTCCATTTACTTTTTCCAAAGCCTGATAAATCGGAACAGTACCGATGGGCACGGGTGAATTGCGGATAATCCATTCGCGGGTTTCGTGGATATTCTTTCCGGTTGATAAATCCATAATGGTATCGGCTCCCCAGCGGCAGGCCCACACGGCTTTTTCTACTTCTTCTTCGATGGTGGAAGTAACAGCTGAATTGCCAATATTGGCATTAATTTTCACCAGAAAGTTTCGGCCAATAATCATCGGCTCAAGCTCGGGGTGGTTGATGTTGCAGGGAATTACGGCACGGCCAGCGGCTACCTCTGCCCTTACGAATTCGGGAGTGATGTAACCTTTCGGGGTATTTGCACCGAAGCTATTGCCCTGGTGCTGGTGGTTCATTACCTCGTGCTGTTCGCCCAGTTGTGCATTAAGCAATTCAATCTGTTGGTTTTCCCTGATGGCTATATACTCCATTTCAGCCGTAATGATTCCTTTTCTGGCATAATGCATTTGCGACACATTGGCGCCAGCCTGTGCTTTATAGGGTTTGTTGATGAAATTAAAGCGTAAAGCATCAAGTTTTTCATCGGCCAGGCGCTGTTGTCCGTAAGCTGAAGATAGTTCAGCGAGTTCTTCTATATCCAGTCGGTCTTTAATCCATTGCTCCCTGATGCGTGGCAAGCCTTTTTTTACATCAATAACCGCATTAGGATCGGTATAGGGTCCGCTGGTATCGTAAACGGTTACAGGCGGATTGGGTTCGGTTAAACCAAAGCCATTGTGGATTTTGGTTTCGGTTAAACTGATCTCGCGCATGGCCACTTGTATATCGTGGATTTTTCCGGGTACAAATATCTTACGTGAGGCCGGAAAAGGGCTGCGGCTGATGACTTCCTGATTTGGGGTTTTTTCTTGTTTCATATATGGGTAGGTTCGATTATTGAGTAATTGAATGAAGGAATGATTGAATGGATTGTGAAATGCGCATTCACTCCCGCTCTCTTCAACATTATCCGCCCTGCGTGGCTTTAATGATGATGACCTGGTCGCCTGGATTTAGCAGATACCTGTCCCAATCAGATTTGGAAATGATGGTTTGGTTTACGGCTATGGCAAGGCCATTGGTTTCTGAAAAGAGCACCAAAGCAAGCATCTGTGCGATGGAACAGGCTTCGTTAAGGAGATGGTTTTGATTGTTTATAGTTACTTCCATATTAAAAAAATTGGAAAAACTATAGAGATTGCCCCGTAACGGGGTCGAAAAGACAGCAATGGTATTGCTTTCACTTTTCCCTTCGGCAGTACTAACTGCATCAGGTTCAAAGGGTATTTCTCAGCACGTAGGCACCCCTAAAGTTTTTTGTAAATATATAGGATTAAATTTCTATTGCAAATAAAAATTTATATAGATAAAATCTATATGAGGTTGAGTCTAATATAGAAGCATACATTCGATGTGCGTAAAGTTCAGTTCATTACCATAAAGGAATGTAAGAAATATAAGGGCCTTGAGCTTATATGCCATGTTTTTAACCGCAAAGAACACAGAGATAGCCACAAAGATTGTAGCGCTAGGCGTAAAAAATGAAGTTTTAACCATATAAGGAATGTAAGAAAATCTAAGACCATTGAGCTAATATGATCCTTCTATGTCTTATATGCTTCAATTAAAGATTATTGGGCATGCGTGGGATGATAAGACGTTTATTGACTCCTGACTCTGGACTCCCGACTTCGGACTAAACTCCATCATCCATCTTACGTTTTCCATCATACAAGATTCTTCGACTCCGCTCAGGATGACGATCGCTGGACGCAAAGTTCATTACCATATAAGGAATATAAGAAAATATAAGACCCATGAGCTTATATGCCCCTTCTATGGCTTATATAGTTCAATTAAAGGTTCTTGGACATGCGAGGGATGACAAGACGTTTATTGACTCCTGACTCTGGACTCCCGACTTCGGACTAAACTCCATCATCCATCTTACATTTTCCATCATACAAGATCCTTCGACTCCGCTCAGGATGACAATTGCTGGACGCAAAGTTCTTTACCATATAAGGAATATAAGACCCATGAGCTTATATGCCACCTCTATGTCTTATATGGTTCAATTAAAGGTTCTTGGACATGCGTGGGATGACAATCGCTGAGCATAGACGTTTATTGACTCCTGACTTCAGACTCCCGACTTCGGACTAAACACCATCATCCATCCTACATTTTCCATCATCAAAGACTCTCCACTCCAAATTAAACTCCCTATCTTCGTTGCCTTAAACCAGAATACATGCAAAGCCTGTTAGCATTACAAAGCGGAAAACTTAAAGGAGCGGTATCGTTAAAACTTTCAGAAGATCTTCGTTCTTTCCCTGAAGAAATATTCGATCTGGCTGAAACACTCGAGGTACTCGATCTTTCTTTTAACAAGCTAAGTACGCTGCCAGCTGATTTTGGACGTTTAAAGAAACTGAAGATTTTCTTCTGTTCTGAAAATCTTTTTACGGTGATGCCTGAGGTACTCGCCGATTGCCCCTTGCTGGATATCGTCGGATTTAAATCTAACCAGATTAAAACGGTGCCATCAAAATCGCTCAATCCCAATCTTCGCTGGCTGATTTTAACAAATAACAATATTGCCGAATTACCAAAAGAGATCGGGCTGTGTACGCGCATGCAAAAGCTAATGTTGTCGGGTAATCTTTTAACTGCCTTGCCAGAAGAATTAAGCCACTGCCAAAATTTATCGTTATTGCGTATAGCCGCTAATAAACTGCATGCACTGCCACAATGGATAGCCGCCATGCCTAAACTATCATGGATTGCTTTTTCCGGAAACAACTTTAGTAAAACACCAGCTGTGGAAGCGCTCTCGCTAGTTAACTGGCACGATTTGGAGATTAACCATTTATTGGGTGAAGGTGCTTCGGGTGTTATTTCGAAAGCAAATAGGACTATTGGTGATGAAACGCAGGAGGTAGCGGTTAAAATATTTAAGGGCAATGTAACCAGTGATGGTTTGCCAGAAGATGAGATGACAGCCTATATTGCTGCCGGGTATCATCCTGGTTTGGTTAATTTAATCGGGCAGATTGCCCTGCATCCGGAAGATAAAAAAGGTCTGGTGATGGACCTCATCCCGCATCATTTTTATAATCTGGGCAATCCACCAAGTTTAGCAAGCTGTACCAGGGATGTTTTTCCGGCAGGTATGCAGTTGTCAGAAAAACAATTGTTGGGTATTGCCAAAACCATCGCCTCGTTAGCTGCGCAATTACACGAGGCGGGAATTATGCATGGCGATTTATATGCACACAATACTTTGATTGATGATGAAGGCAGTACTTTGTTCGGTGATTTCGGTGCTGCAAGTTTTTACGATCAGACTGATATTACACTGGCCCATGCGTTGGAGCGCATAGAAGTGAGTGCTTACGGTTACCTGCTGGATGATTTACTTTCTTTAAAAAACGAAGCGGTAAGCAGCACCTGTTTCAATACGTTGAGTGCGTTACGGGATGCCTGTTTAGCTCCATCGCCATTAAACAGGCCTGGTTTTCAGGATTTGGTTGAGGCCCTGGCTGATATTTAACCTGAGTTTTGGGTCTTAATTTCGTTGGGAAATTAACAGCATTTCTTTTGTTCAGGCTTATTTGTTGCCATAACACAGATCATTTATGTGAAAAAGAATGATTTTAAACATACTAAAATGTTTTATTCATTCTATAGCGGCTTTTTAGGTAAGCGGCTCCTTTACAGATGAATAAAACTGAACGGAAATAAATCCTTAATCTTTTTCATATTTGTATCAGGGTATTAAACACTTTATTTGGATTAATTCTCAATCGTCCCAAAATAATTTTAGATTTGAATGAACACGTCCTCTTTTAGGACGTGTTTTTTTTGCAAAAAAAAGCCTTTCATTGCTGAAAGGCTTCGCGTTTTAATCTAAATCGTCCCGTTGATTTAATTTTAACATGATAAATATAGTTATCAACATGTTAACATCAAATTAAAAGGTAAAAATACCCCTTTCTGGGTAGTGGTTTTCACTACAAGGCGATAACAAAATTTTAATGTGGATAATTATTTACCTGCATCTATACTCCATTTATAAGTGGGCAGTGTGGTCAGCAACAGGCTGGAGGCGCTTACAACAAAAACAGAATAATTAAACGGAGCCCTGTAATTGGCAAAGATGAGCATGGAGAGGGCAAAGGCTAGTGTGAGCAAAAAACTACCGATAGCGGCCAGCTTAATTTTGTAACCCACGATAAGCAATATCGCAAAAATTAACTCGCCGGCTGTGGCCAGAATAGCCATTACGTTCGCTGCAGGCCTCGCTAAAAAGGGCATTAAGGAGTTGGTGTAATCTAAAAAGGCCGACCAATCGCCCCAGCCAACAGTTGGCGAGCCTGGTGCGCCCAGCCAGCCAAAGCGGTCCATAACAGGAAG
Organism: Pedobacter sp. GW460-11-11-14-TSB4; assembly: GCF_059423705.1. Lineage (NCBI taxonomy): Bacteria > Pseudomonadati > Bacteroidota > Sphingobacteriia > Sphingobacteriales > Sphingobacteriaceae > Pedobacter > Pedobacter sp. GW460-11-11-14-TSB4. The sequence continues at coordinate 134,998 of NZ_JBWKYI010000002.1, read as the reverse complement.
TATAAAACCAATACCCAAAGCGAGGCGAAGAAATAATTGAGGGAAATGTGCGCTGTTTTTCATTTTGCTGGATAATTATTTAAACGGCAAATTAATACCTGCGGCGCACAATTTTCTTAAACTAGATTAAGAAATGAAGCTTGTTTCGCTACTTTTCCTTACGCTAATCCACCTAAAAACACTCTACTTCCCAAAACCGCGACCAGTTTTCGCCGGCATCAAGTTTTATCATACCCTCTTTGTGTGTTAATTCCTGATCGTGGTGAACGCCATCGGCCACTCCGCACCAGGGTTCTAAACAAACAAAAGGGGCATCGGTGGCAGCCCATATACCGAAGAAAGGAAATTCTTCGAAATGAAAATGCAGGCCATAATCGTTTTTATTGTTGAGCAAACTAATGCAATTGCTCTGTAGGGTTTTAAAAACCAGTGCATCATTATAAAACAAGTCGTGCTTAAGGTTTAACCTGTGGCCACCGAGTTCAATGAGCTCCGTTTCATCGGCCACTAAGCCATCTTCGAGTTTCCAGAAAGTTAGTTTCTCGTCGGCATTAAAGGCCAGGTAATAATCTTCGTAAACAGTATTGGGTGTATTGGGTACTGCAAATGCCGGATGTGCACCAATGGAGAATAAAAGCTCGGCAGTACCTGTATTTTTTACCTCGTAGGTTAAGTTCAGCTTTCTATCTATTAACTGATAGCGTAGTTTCAACTCAAAATAAAAGGGATATACTTTTAAGGTATCTTCGTTTTGAGTTAATGTAAAGATAGCTTCAGTTTCACTTATTTTTTCGAAATTAAAAACATGATCGCGGGCAAAACCATGGCGAGGGAGCTCGTAACTTTTACCCTGGTAAGTAAAATGGTTGTTTTTTAATGAGCCAACAATAGGAAATAAAACCGGACTGTATTTTGCCCAATATTTAGGATTGGCATTCCATAAATATTCCAGCCGGGTTTCTTTACTAAATAAGCCTTGAAGTTCTGCGCCTTTAGCAGCCAGGCTAACTTTTATATAGTCGTTCTCGAGAGTTATCATTACAAGCTAAAAGTAACAAAAAGATGTACTTTAAAAATATCTTTTTTATTAATTTTGATCACTGCTTAAAGCTTAAGCTCATGAAAAAGCTTAATGCACTGTTTATTTTATTACCCGCGCATTTACTTTCGCTCAAAAACAAAATCAGAAACCTATGGCGATAGATTTAACAAAATTATCAAATGCAAAAGTAAAGGCCGCTATTACCGCTTTGCAAAAAGGTGATGAAAAAACATGGTTTCCTTTATTTGCGACGGATGTTGCCTTTTACGACGACGGGAACCAGATGAAATTTAATAATTTCTTTAAAAAAGCACTCGGACATGAGCGTTTTACCTGTATAGATAAAGTTGAAAACAACGGAATGGAGGTCTATGGCGATTTCCACTCCGACCAATGGGGCGATTTTAAAACCTATTTTAAGTTTCAGCTGAACAAGGAAGGAAAAATAGCACGGCTGGATATTGGGCAGGCTGCTTATTAGTCTTTAGTCCTGAGTCTAATCATCGAATGATAAGGACTCAAGACTTTGGACTCAAGACTAAGGACTCAGGACTTACCCCTTCTCTTCCCAGATACAGGCGATATTAATAATGGTTTGTACAGCTTTTTCCATATCCTGTACGCTTACCCATTCTTGTTTGCTATGAAAGGCATGTTCTCCGGCAAAAATATTAGGGCAAGGTAAACCCATGTACGAAAGTCGCGAGCCATCAGTTCCGCCACGGATACTTTGTTGTTTGGCTACTACTCCAGCTCTTTCAATGGCTTCAATTCCGTATTGTACAATCTTAGGATGCTGATCTAAAACCTGTTTCATGTTGCGGTACTGTGCTTTAATATCAAACTTGTAAGTAGATTTCGGATAGTTCGCCATCACCTTTTTTACGGTTTCTTCCAGGAACTGTCCATGCGCTGCGAGTTTTTCATCGGTAAAATCTCTGATGATGAACTGTGCTTCGGCCTCTTCTACCTGCCCATGCATGCTTACCGGATGGATAAATCCTTCTTTTTGGTGTGTGGCTTCTGGTGTGAGTGTGTCTTTTGGCAGCGCATCTAAAATCTCGGCAAGGATTTTAATGGCACTTTCCATTTTTCCTTTTGCGAAACCCGGGTGTGTACTTACGCCATAAATTTTAAGGGTAGCTCCATCGGCAGAAAAGGTTTCATCTTCAATAGAGCCCAGTGTTTCACCGTCTATGGTATAACCAAAATCGGCGCCTAATTTTTTTAAATCAGCTTTGTCTACACCGCGGCCTATTTCTTCATCCGGGGTAAAAAGAAGTTTTATAGTGCCGTGTTTTACCTCAGGATTTTTCATTAAAAAGGCAGCTGCTTCCATAATTTCGGCTAATCCTGCTTTATTATCAGCACCCAATAAAGTTGTTCCACTTGCTGTGATAATATCGTTGCCAATCTGGTGTTTTAGGTCTTTATGTTCCGCGAGTTTGATTACAATATTATTATCGTCAGGCAGAATTAAGTCCTGTCCTTGATAATTGTCATGAATAATCGGTTTAACATTTTCGCCGCTACAATCAGGCGAGGTATCCATGTGCGAACAGAAGAAAATTACCGGTATCTGCTTGCTTGTATTTGAAGGGATAGTACCATACACGTAGCCGTTATCGTCCATTTCGGCATCAGAAATGCCAATTTCTAATAATTCCTGAACCAATTCTTTACCTAAATTCTTTTGTTTTAAGGTTGATGGACAGGTAGGAGAATTTGGATCAGATTGGGTATCAATCTTCGTATATTTTATAAACCGCTGCTCGAGAGATTTGTTAAAGTTGGTGTATGTGCTCATAATTCAAAGGTAAAAGTTATAGATATTCGATAAACATATTATTTTTGTAAAAAAACGATATGATTTTTAATTTGCTGAGAGCTACTTACATAACCCTTCTGCTTGTTTTTATAGGAAGTTTTTCTTTTGCCCAGTCCAACTATTTCAAAATGTCGTACGGTTTTGGCGGAGGAATAAACAAATCTTATACCGACGTATACAAAGGAAGTTATGGATACACAGCCTATGGCGTTTTTGATTATCATATCACGCCGTTTGTAACCTTAGGTTTAGAAGGGCAATATGGCATGGTTCAAGGCGGAGATATCGAAACCGACCCGCACAACCGCCAGTTTGTAAATAAATATACGGCCATTACCGCCAATATCAAACTGATGCTTGGCGAAGTGGCGAACTACGATAAAAGCGAATTTTTATACAACATCAGAGGTTTGTATGTGGGTTTAGGTATAGGGGCTGTTAACAATAACATTACCGACATCGTAAGATATAAACCAAGCTGGGCCTCTAATCCAGGTTACGGCCCTTTTCCAGGTAAAGACAAAAGCCTGAACCTCCTGGTACCCTTAAATTTCGGTTTTAACTATTACATTAATGATGGTTACGGTTATATGCGGTATGTGATCAATATCAATGCGCAATCGAACTTTACTTTCGGCGAGGGTTTAGATGGTTATAACGATCCGAGTATCAAATTTAAAAACTACTCTCCTGATGTTTATAACGCTTATACCATAGGCTTTAAGTACATGTTGGGCAGGATTAAATCTTATCGTAAAACCCTTTAATAAGCGCATTTCATTTCTTAGATTTAAGGCATGAAAAAATTCTTTGTGTTTTGTTTGCTATCCATCCGGTTAAAAGCTGCGGCACAAAAAACGCCTTTCGAATTAAGTGGAAAAATTGAAACCACTACCTACACTGCTGCCATAACCTATTACGAAAACCTGGCTAAAACCTATCCGGAGGCCAAATTGTTGAGCTATGGAAATACAGATTTTGGCAAACCTTTGCATGTTTTGGTTTTATCGCGAGACCGGGTTTTTGACCCTTCGGAGATTAGAAAGCATGATAAAAGGATTTTATTAATCAACAACGGCATTCACCCGGGCGAGCCTGAGGGTGTAGATGCCTCGATGATGCTGGCCCGCGATCTGCTTAAAGCGGGTAAACTGCCCAAGGACGTGGTCATCTGCATTATCCCCCTCTACAATATAGATGGCAGTTTTAACCGTAGCGGAACATCAAGGGCTAACCAGAACGGCCCGGTTGCTTATGGTTTTAGGGGCAATAGCAAAAACCTCGATCTGAACCGTGATTTCATTAAAACCGATTCGAAAAATTCGGCGGCATTTCAACAGCTATTTAATACCTGGCAGCCCGAAATATTTGTAGATACGCATACCAGTAATGGTGCAGATTATCAATATGTAATGACACTTATTCCTACACAAAAAGATAAACTCAACCCGATCCTTGCTGATTATTTAACTAAAACATTGGTGCCTGATTTATATACCGGAATGGAGAAAATGGGGTACCCGATGATTCCATATGTAAACTCAATAGGCGAAACACCAGAAAGCGGGATCAGTGGGTTTATAGATCCTCCACGTTATTCTACCGGATACACCACGCTGCACAATACCATAGGTTTTATGCCAGAAACGCATATGTTAAAATCGTACGATTTGCGTGTGGATGCAACTTATAAACTTTTGCAAACCTACATTCAGCTTGTAGAACGTGATGCCAGCATTATCGGCGCGAATAAACGAAAGGCCGATGCATTTGTGGCCGCACAAAAGGAATTTCCTTTAGAGTGGAAACTCAATAAAACCGAAGTAAACGACTTAACTTTTAAAGGCTTTGAGGCTGGCCAAAAACCCAGTACCGTAAGTGGAGCCGACCGTCTATATTACGATCGAAGCAAGCCTTACACCAAAACCATTAAAGAATGGAATAAATTCGAGCCTGCATTGTCTGTTCAGAAGCCGGTTGCGTACGTCATTCCAAAAGCCTGGGACCGCGTAATTGCCTTGCTTAAACTGAATAATGTTAAACTCAGGGAACTTAAGGCCGATCAGAAAATTGCAGTAGAAAGTTATTATATCGGCGATTTTAAAACCGGAACCCGTCCATATGAGGGGCATTACCTGCACTCGGCTGTAAAGGTAAATCCGGTTAAGCAAAACCTGCAATATTATACCGGCGATTTTGTTGTTTATGTTGATCAGCCAGTTAACCGGTATATTGTAGAAACACTAGAGCCTCAGGCTACTGATTCTTATTTCAACTGGAACTTTTTCGATTCTATTCTGGATATGAAAGAGCATTACTCAGCTTATGTTTTTGAAGACACGGCAACAGCGCTATTGAAAAATAATCCAGAATTAAGAAGTAAACTGGAGGCAAAAAAAGCTTCAGATACTGAATTTGCGAAGAATGCGGCTGCACAACTTGATTTTGTGTATAAAAATTCTGATTATTACGAAAAAACGCACAATAGATATCCGGTAGCCCGTTTGCTAACAGACGTAAAACTTGATTTAAAATAACCCTAATGGAATACTTCAATATCGCACCAGTTGCCTCCGTAATTTTCGTTTTTACCATTATTACCAGCCTATACGCTTTCTACGATCACTCGCTTTATGGCAAGTTTATGCTGCATCCTTACAGTGTATCAAGGGGCCATAAGGTTTGGACGGTACTTACCAGTGGTTTAATTCATGGCGATTGGATGCACCTTTTCTTCAATATGTTTACTTTCGTAGCATTTGCTTTTACTTTAGAACAATTGATGGGGAGTTGGCTGTTTGGTTTACTTTACGTTATAGCACTTGTGCTTAGCGATTTGCCAACAATATTTAAATACAAAGAAAACTTCAATTATAATAGCCTGGGTGCCTCTGGCGCGATTAGCGCTGTGCTTTTTAGTTTCATTTTGTTCAATCCTAAAAGCGCAATAAGAATACTTTTTATACCGTTTGATATTCCAGCCTATGCTTTTGGTATATTGTATCTTATTTATTGCTATTATGCCTCGAGAAACTCCAGAGACGGTATTAATCACGATGCACACTTTTTCGGTGCCTTAACCGGATTGATTTTTACGATTATTTTCGTTCCGGGTATTTTGCAAAACTTTATTACCATGTTAACTGGTGGGAGGTAGATTCTGTCTGGACGAATCGTCATTCCCGTGAAAACGGGAATCCTAATGCAAGGTGCTACATGTTTTTTTGCTTTAAGATACCCAATTAGGTTGGCTATGATGAAACTTAAGATAATAATCTTCCTTATTTCTTAATGCTCTTAATTCCTTAAACGTAAAATGGTCTTGGGCCTAACATTAAGAAGTTAAGATAATTAAGGTACATTTTTTAATGTTCTTAATTCCTTAATGGTAAAAAAAGCCTATCCCGCATTTGGGAGAAAAGGCTTCTCGAAGAAACTCATTGGTTCATCAGGGTTTTTAATAATCTCGAATACCACATAACCCCAGGGTTTCCAGAAATTTTCCAATACCTGGGCATATACTTTATGCTGCCAGACATCAAAAAGCGGTTTAGTCATGTTTCCACGTAAAGGCATAGCCTCGATATAAGTGGTGCCTTCTACCGGCATAAAAGTATATTCGGGTAGGCGATTGAAAAGGTAAGCTGAATAATAAAAACGCGCACTCAGCTCTTCAAACTGTTCGGCGGTTAAAGCTTTTCCTTTTATTTCGTTAATGATATCCTGGTGGTAGCGTTTATTGGTGCCGTTATCCTGTAAACAAGCGATGATACCAAAATCCTTCATTTTTAACGAGAAGGTTAAAGTGTTGATCTCATCACGGAAACTGAAGGGTGTTTCTCCGTTTTCTAATTTTACGACAGTGATAGACCATGGTGAAAAATCTTCAAACTCCAGGCTGGTATACAGGTTCTGCATCATGAAATTCAGGTTGGCAAATTTCATCATTAACGATTGCGACATGTTTAAACCATCGGCAGTCATTTCCTTACGTAGCGCCGAATGCATTTCGATATACACGAAGCCATATAGAAACTTACCGATCCAGTTAAAAAGATCCAGTTCTGGTAATGCAGAAACGGCATCATAACCGTTTGCAAAGGCGGCTTCGATTTTTGCCTCCAGCGGATTTAAAAACTGTTCATTTACTTCGCTGTTTACCGGAATAACCAAGGTATTATACGAACGGATACTTTCATCCAAAAACTGGATCTGCTCTTCACCACTCAAACCTGCCTGTTCCAACAACCATTTTGGAATTAAGGGCACCTGAACAACAGGTGAATGAAAGGTTTTGCCACTTAAGAAGCAGATTTTGTATAAAAAATCGAAGTTTTGGAAAGGATTGTATAAGCCGGTATTCATCACTGCAATATTAACCATTATATTTTTAGTGCTTTGTACCGATATTTTATTTTAACGCAGGGATTACAACCACCTCACCCTGTTAGTTGACTTATTTTGCCTATTACTCTTGCAGAGGTAAATAAAGATTGTCATCCTGAGCTTGTCGAAGGACTTGCTTAAATACGCTTTAAGGTGTTTCGACAGGCTCAACATGACAGCATCTGAGGAGAATCGCCTTATGATACTACTTCAACAAAAGACATCGCTATACCATTTCCATTAACAGGGTGAGGTCTACAGGTTATTATAATAGTAACTGATATCATCAACCAATTGGTTATAAATGGGTTTGGTAAATTCTAAAAATAAAGCACTTGGTGGTGGAGGCAATTGCTCTCTCCTTCTGGTAATGGCCAATTGTTGTTTACTCAAAGCCCTGTCATCGCCTTTATAGGTTGCCCAACTGTCTCTCCAAACATAGGTTCCAGGGAATTTTTGCTGGCGTACCAGCTTTTTAGTCTTCCAGTCGGTAATGCTCATGTCCAATAAGCCTGATGAGGATATATTCTTTTCGAAAATACTTAAGGTGGCTTTTACGGTACCATAAATAGGTTTTTTCTGGCGGGTTTCGCCAATAACTACGCTATCGCGTTTTAACTTTTCAACCCTTTCTTTTACGTAGGTTTGACCCACCACGAAATCGTCAAAGTTTAAGCTCAATACCTGGTCGGGAACAATTTTTTGATCGGTAGCCTGGGCCTCGCCATAAAAAATCACAAACTTATTTCTCGAGTAATTTCCAATAAACTGATCAATCTGCTGCTGGAAATAATCAGCACTTAATTTGTACATGCCGCTGTTTACAATAATGGGCTGAACCACAACCCGGGTTACTGCCGCCCAATAGGCATCCTCCATTTTAGCCTTGGCATCTTTATAATTGGCTTGAAGATTTTGTGTTTTCTCGAATTCGTAATAGGCTTTTTTTGCCGATTGGCGGTTGTTTTCTCTTAAATAACCTAAACCCGAATTATACCTGGCCCCGGCAGCATTATACTTACTGTCAGCAAGTTCATTGATGTATTTTGAAGGATTAGGAACAATGGCTAAACAGGCAGGGCAACTGTTAATATCATCGGCTATTTGATTGATTTTCTGATAATCGTACATCACCGATTCCCATCGGAATAAATCGTTAGACATTTTAGCTTCTTCAATTTTTCGTAAATGGTCTTGCAGTGCTAAATCATACGCTGTTTTTAACACTTCCATGGCTTCACTGTTTTTAGGCGAGTTTTGCAGCCTGCTAACTGCTTTGGCAACCGAAGCATCATAATCACCCTTTTGTAAGGCTTTTTTCCCGGTGGTACATCCTCCAATAATTATTAAGGATAAATAAATAAAATACCGTAATCTTGAAATGTTTTTCATGGCACTGGTAGTTGCGTTAATAAACAAAGATAATTTGTAAGACGATAATTACCTTATTTATTTAGAAGACGATTGATAATGAAGATTAGTTGCAGGCAATTTGAATTAGAATTAAAACATCCTTTTTCGATCTCGAAATTTACCCGTACCAGTACCCCCTTAATGTTGTTAAAGGTGGAGCACCAAGGGGTAACAGGTTATGGGGAGGCCTCTATGGTACCTTATATGGGCGAGAGCTACGAAAGTGCGGCGGCTTTTCTGAGCCTTGTAGATTGGGATAAAATCCAATATCCCTTCGATTTCGAAGAAATTATTGCCTATCTGGACCGTCTCGCTCCCGGCCAGCCGGCCATTAAAGCCGCGATAGATATTGCCCTTAACGATATTCAGGGGAAGCTGTTAAACAAACCCTGTTATGAAATTTACGGTGCCGATCCAGCTAAAATGCCGGTCACTTCTTATACCATTGGGATTGATACCCCTGAGGTAATCCGAGAAAAACTGAAAGATGCCGAAGCTTTTAAAGTGATCAAAGTTAAACTGGGGCGGGATAACGACCAGGAAATTATCGAAACCATCAGGAGCATGACCAGTGTACCCTTATATGTGGATGCGAACCAGGGCTGGGCAGATAAGATTAAAGCGATTGATTTAATTTATTGGCTGCATAACCAGGGCGTGGTATTAATCGAGCAGCCTATGGATAAAAATAACCTCGATGGAAATGCCTGGCTAACCGAGCGTAGTCCGATTCCTTTGCTGGCAGACGAGGCCGTTCAGCGTTTAGCCGACATGGACAAACTGAAAGGCGCTTATCATGGTATTAACGTAAAACTGATGAAAAGCTGCGGCATGTACGAAGGGCATCAGATGATTTTAAAAGCCCGTTCTTTTGGGATGAAAGTGCTGATTGGCTGTATGAGCGAAACCAGTTGTGCTACTTTAGCGGCAGCTGCTTTGGCGCCATTGTGTAACTGGGCCGATTTGGATGGGCCATGGCTCACGAAGAATAATCCCTTTACTGATCCAGCATTCGAAAACGGCAAGTATATTTTAAAAGACCTGCCCGGTTTAGGGCTGGAGGGTATTACTTCGGATCTTTTTCTTTAAAGCTTTTCCTGATGTCTTTAGTCAGTTGATACTTAAAGTAGAACAAACAAGCTGTTGTGCCGACCAAAAAGCCAGCCGGAAGATATTTAGCATTGTTATAACACCACACCAATCCGAAAATAGAAAGGATAATGGCTAAGTTATAGAAGATATTTAAAGCAAATTTTTTACCCACAATGAGGAATTTATCTTATAATAGAATGGACTAATTAATAACCAAATTGCAATAACCAATTATCAAACCCTTGTGTGGAAAAGGAATACTTACGATTCATTTCAGCGGTTGCAGTTTGATAATTGGAATTTGTTTATTGGTTATTATTAATATACTGGCATACTTGGATCGAAAGCCTCTTGCCAGGCTAAAATACCGCCTTTTAAGTTATAAAGATTATCGAATCCATATTGTTGCTCCAACTGCATTACTGCTGCTGCGCTTCTTTTTCCACTGCGGCACTGAATAATTACTGGCTTATCTTTCGCAACCTTATCAGCCTCAATTAAAATTCCACCTAAAGGGATATTCTCACCTTCAAGATTGGAAACCTCATATTCGAATGTTTCACGAACATCAATCAATTGAAAATCTTCTTTGTTATCGATTTTCTCTTTTAGTTCTTGTACCGATATTTCTTTCATTTTATTAAATGTATTTATGCAAATATAGGAAAATCAAATTTACGCTCCCCATCAAAAAAATGCCATAAATTTTGTGCAAAACTGTAACAACTTTAACCCTTAGGCGTTTAATTATAAATAGTTACAAATGGACAAACTGAACCGTTTCTTTTGGTTTTGCTCTGGCGCTCACATCCCGACACTGGAAAAGTATCCTTCAGAACAAAATAAATATACTGGCATTGGCGCCACCATCTTCTTTACAGGCCTGTTTGCAGCCCTTTCAGGGGGGTACGCCATGTATTTTGTGTTTAAGGGTGATGATCTGGCGGTAATTTTTGCCATTGTTTTCGGCTTTTTATGGGGGGCGGCCATCTTTAATATGGACCGTTATATCGTATCGAGCATTAACAAAAGCGCCAGTACCAATAAACAATTGTTACAGGCTACACCGCGTATCCTGTTGGCCATTATGATTGGTTTGGTGATTTCGAGACCCATAGAACTCAAAATTTTCGATAAAGAAATTAAAGAGCGCCTAAAAGTTAGTTATTTGAATGGTCAACGTTCTAAAATTGATACCCTGAACAAAGCTTTTGAGAAAAAATACCAGGTAGAATTTGGCCGGTTAAATCAACAGAAAGCCACGCGAGATTCGCTTGAAAAAGGCATTAAAGCAGATAGGCAAAAGCTTAATTTCGAGATTTTTGGCAACAAAACCACCGAAACATCAGGTGTAATGGGCTATGGCCCATATGCTAAACGTAAGGAAGCCGAAATTGCGCAGCGCACTGCAGAATTAGATTCGCTAAAAGCCAACATCAATAAATCGGAAGCTTTTGTCGACAAACGCAAGGAATTTGATGGACTGTTTACCGAGAAGCTGTATACTAAAAAACAGTTAGACAGTTTATCGGATATTGCTGGTTTTGCCGACCGGAACTGGGCATTAGGTCAACTTAAATTTAATGTTGATGGTACACGGGATAACAATACCGCAATTGCCGTTACTTTTATCGGCCTGCTGTTTATCTTTTTTGAATGTTTACCTGTGTTTGTAAAACTGATGAGTGCACGGGGACCTTATGATTATGCTATCGCGGATGGGGACGAAGTATCGATTTATCATTCTAAAAAGGATAGGGATTTCCATTTCGAAGTGGCCGATAATATTCACGAAACCAGGGTCGATTCCGAATCGTCAAAAAAGAAGGAAATTATAAAAGGAAAAGCTTACCGCGATCTCGAAAAATACGATTGGGACGGAGAGTAGATGGAAGATGTGTAATAGAAGAGGGATGATGGAGCGAACAGTTCATCGATCATGATCTAAATTGTAATGTGGAAAGGTTTGAAGGTTAAATAAAATACAAACCGGAACCATTATCAAGCTATGGCTATCAACCATGAACGATCAAACCATTAACTAACAACCATCAACCAACAAGCCATCAGGCAAAAAATCCGGAACTACCGGGCAAAAACCTTAATTTTTCCTAAATTGAACCCGTTATAACTTATTATATGAAAAAAATATTCCTTTTTACCCTTGTCGGGATGGCAAGTTTGCAGCTTAAAGCGCAAAACATAGATAAAATCATCACACGCGAATACACCGACCACCTGATTAAAACCTTAAGTGCTGATGATATGCAGGGGCGTGCAACCTTTACACCCGGTATTGATAAAGCAGCCACTTTTATCGAATCTGAATTTAAAAAAATCGGTTTAAAGCCTTTAACCGGCGAGAAAACTTTCCGCCAAACCTTTAACAAATACCAGGTTACCAATCAGACTACAAGTGTTAAGATAGACGGACAGGAAGTTGCCCCGGAAAATTTAATTATTTCAGGCGTAACTTCAGCAAGCGTTACACTCGATAAGTCGAATACTACAGTTGTTAAGTTAGATCCCGAAAAAGCATTTGTGCCTCAACTCAGGGCAATGATGAGTGTTGAAAAAAACCAGATCGTTCTGGTTGACAGTAAATTTGCTGATCTGTTTAAGCGTTACAGCAGTTATTTTGGCAAACCGGCAACTGTTGATGAGAAAGATGTTAAGGCAACGACAAGCGCTGTGCAGGTTTTTGTTTTGGGTAAAGATGCGGCAACAGATTTTTCCGCAACAATTAAAAGTAAGGTAGATAAAATGCCTTTATTTAATGTTGCAGGGGTAATTCCAGGTAAATCAAAAGCGAAAGAAATTGTGGTTTTCTCAGGCCATTACGATCATTTAGGCTTTTTAAAAAGTGTTGATGGCGATAGCATTGCCAATGGTGCAGACGATGATGCCTCGGGTACAACGGCTATGATTGCCCTGGCCAAGTATTACAAAGCGCAGAAAAACAATGAGCGTACTTTAATCTTCGTGGCCTTTACCGCTGAAGAAATCGGTGGTTTTGGGGCAAAATATTTTTCTGAGAAACTAAATCCTGATGATGTAGTGGCCATGTTCAATATTGAGATGATTGGTAAGGATTCGAAATTTGGCAAGAATACTGCCTTTATTACAGGTTATGAAAGATCTGATTTTGGGAAGATTTTGCAGAAAAACTTAGCGGGAACTGAATTTACTTTCCACCCAGATCCCTATCCGGATCAAAATTTATTCTATAGAAGTGATAACGCAACGTTGGCTGCTTTAGGTGTTCCGGCGCATACCATTAGTACCGATAAAATTGATATCGATAAACTCTACCACAGTGTGAAAGATGAATACAGTTCTTTAGACGTAGAAAATATCCTTTCTACCATTAAAGCGATTGCCAAGAGCGCAACGAGCATTGTAAATGGAAAAGATACCCCAACAAGGATTCCGAAATTGAAACAATAATAAAACATTCAAAACCTGATAGATTTTTTGTAGCATGTAGTCATGCTGAATTTATTTCAGCATGACTACATGCTATTAAGACCCTGAAATAAATTACCTTCAGTGAGCTCGCTAAAGCTCGGTTCAGGGTGACGATCATATTTAAACTCACAATGTTTGTACGAATCGAACAAAAACAAAGGCCAGTGATTTTTCACCGGCCTTTGTTGTTATTTGCAAACTTACGAAGTCTCTCCTGCGCTGTGCCTTTCGAAACTTTGTAAGAAATTACTTACTCAAATACATCGATTTGTCTTTGTAAAGCTTGCGGAAGTAAGGATCTTCTAAATCTTTGATGAAACGGATGGCCTCACCTGTAGATTTCATTTCAGGTCCTAATTCTTTCGCCACCTCCGGGAATTTCTCATAAGAGAAAACCGGTTCTTTAATGGCATAACCTTCAAGCTTACGAACGATCGTAAAATCTTTCAGTTTGGCTACACCTAACATAATTTTAGCTGCAATGTTGATGTATGGCACATCGTAAGCTTTTGCGATGAAAGGAACCGTACGCGATGCCCTTGGATTTGCCTCGATTACATAAACTTTCTCATCCTTAATGGCGAACTGAATGTTTAATAAGCCACGTACATCTAAGGCTTTAGCAATTTTAATGGAGTATTCTTCCATTGCTTTAGTTACCGTTTCTGATAAGCTGAATGTAGGTAATACGGCAAATGAATCTCCTGAGTGGATACCTGCAGGCTCGATGTGTTCCATCATACCCACAATGTGTACATCCTCGCCGTCAGAAATCGAATCAGATTCTGCTTCTTCTGCCCTATCTAAAAAGTGATCGATCAATACACGGTTACCCGGTAAATCGCCCAATAATTTTACTACTGCTTTTTCCAGGTCTTCATCGTTAATTACGATGCTCATGCCCTGTCCACCCAATACATAACTCGGACGAACCAGCACCGGATAACCTACTTCGTTTGCTACAACAATGGCTTCTTCAGCATTCTCTGCAACACCATATTTCGGATATGGAATATCTAAATCTTTCAACAAGTCTGAGAAACGGCCACGGTCTTCGGCAATGTCCATATTCTCGAACGATGTTCCGATAATTTTGATGCCTTTTTCAGTTAACTTCTCCGCCATTTTCAAAGCGGTTTGTCCACCTAACTGAACGATAACGCCCACCGGTTTTTCCAGCTCGATAATTTCGCGAACATGTTCCCAGAATACGGGCTCGAAATATAATTTATCGGCCATGTTAAAGTCTGTTGAAACCGTTTCAGGGTTACAGTTAATCATGATGGCCTCGAAGCCTGTTTCTTTAGCCGCTAATAAACCGTGTACACAAGAGTAATCGAATTCGATACCCTGACCGATACGGTTAGGACCTGAACCCAATACAATTACCTTTTTCCTGTCAGAAGGAACAGATTCGTTCTCTTCTTCGAAAGTAGAGTAGTAATATGGTGTTTTGGCCGGGAATTCCGCAGCACAAGTATCAACCATTTTATATACCCTGTTTATGCCTAAAGCTTTACGGCGATCGTAAACTTCGTCTTCGGTAACATTGCCTAACAACCAGGCGATCTGAATATCAGAGAAACCTTTTTGTTTAAGTGTTACGAAGAAATCCTGAGGGATATTGTTTAGTGAATATCTTTTTAATTCAGTTTCAAGCAATACAAGCTCCTGAATCTGATTTAAGAACCATTTATCAATTTTGGTTACCTTGCGGATCGACTCCAAAGGTACGCCCATTGCCATGGCATCTTTTATTAAGAATAAACGGTTCCATGAAGCATGCTCCAAACCGTCCATAATTTCTTCAATATTGCGCACCTGTCTGCCATCAGCACCTAAACCAGCGCGGTTGATCTCTAAACTCTGACAAGCTTTTTGTAAGGCCTCGATAAAGGTACGACCAATGGCCATTACTTCACCAACCGATTTCATTTGCAGACCCAACTCTTTGTTGGCACCTTTAAATTTATCGAAGTTCCAGCGAGGTACTTTAACGATTACGTAATCTAAAGTAGGTTCGAAATATGCTGAAGTGGTTTTGGTGATCTGATTTTCAATTTCATCCAGGTTGTAACCGATGGCCAGTTTTGCCGCGATTTTTGCAATTGGATAACCAGTTGCTTTACTTGCTAAAGCTGATGAACGTGATACACGTGGGTTAATTTCGATGGCGATAATTTCATCATCAACCGGGTTAACCGAAAACTGAACATTACAGCCGCCGGCGAAGTTACCGATCGCACGCATCATTTTGATTGCCTGGTTACGCATTTCCTGGTAACAACGATCAGATAAAGTCATTGCCGGAGCAACTGTGATCGAATCTCCTGTATGGATACCCATCGGATCGAAGTTTTCGATCGAACAAATAATGATTACGTTATCGTTGCTATCTCTTAACAACTCCAACTCATATTCTTTCCAGCCTAAAACAGCCTTCTCTACGAGTACTTCGTGTGTTGGAGAAGCTTCTAAACCACGTTTTAAAGCAGCATCAAACTCTTCTTTTTTGTGTACGAAACCACCACCAGAACCACCTAAGGTATATGATGGACGGATTACCAATGGATAACCGATTTCCTGTGCGGCTTCTTTACCTTCTAAAAATGAGTTGGCAATTTTCGATTCTGCAACACCTACACCGATATCAACCATTAACTGGCGGAAAGCCTCACGATTTTCTGTTTTTTCGATTGCGGCAACGTCTACCCCAACTACTTTAACACCGTATTTTTCCCAAACACCACGTTCTTCAGCTTCTTTACAAAGGTTTAATGCGGTCTGGCCTCCCATAGTAGGAAGTACGGCATCAATTTTAGGTAAATCTGCAGAGTCGATATGCTCTTGTAAAATAACCTCTATTGAATCAACAGTTAACGGGCGCAGGTAAACATGGTCACCGATAACCTTATCCGTCATAATTGTAGCCGGATTGGAGTTGATAATGGAAACGGTAATTCCTTCTTCTTTTAAAGAAAGAGCCGCTTGCGAACCCGAGTAATCAAATTCACAGGCTTGGCCAATAACAATTGGTCCAGATCCGATAATCAGTACTGAGCGTATGGAAGTGTCTTTAGGCATGATAAAGCTTAAACAATAATTAAAATTCTAAAGTGTTGGTTCTTTTAAAACCCTGGAAGCAACGAGATTTTGTGCTTGTAAGAAGAAAAATCCCAACTGTTCTGTCGGGATGCAAAGATACATCTTTAGCATGATTTTAAGGCCTTTTTTTTAAAATAAAAAAGAGCCCTATTAAAGTGCTCTTTTTAGATTTTTCTTTTGCGAAATGAACTACTGCTGTAATTTAATTTCGCCTAAATCTGTAGTGGCGCTATCTTTTACGGCAACCTTTTCTATCACAGCATCTTTATATGGGGCATTGGCTTTTACAACAACGGTATAAACGCCTTCTTTAAGGTTGGTAAAAGTAAAAACGCCCTGGCTAATCTCCGCTTTTAGCGTGTCTGTCGCCGCTACAAGCGATACCGCAGAAGCCGCATCACCTGGCGTAATTTTTCCGATTATTCCTCCCAATTTAATATTTGTAAAGGCAATTGAGCCTAAAGCAAATACAATAAGAAGAGATAATACAACACATAACTTTTTCATGGTATAACGTTTTAGTTGTTGATGTCTTAAATAAATAACACCTTTTAGTACAAATAGTTTTAAATAATGAACACTAATTTTTGGAATGTACTATAAATTATACATGGCTGTCAAAATCAAACGTACGGTTTTGCTTTAAATGTTAATTAGTGTTAAAAGAATTTCGCAAAAGTGGCGCTATGAGTCAGAATTAAGTCACGAAGTTGTGATGATCGGAATATTGGCAATAATGTTGTAATAAGCAGAACATATATGCGTTTTGTATATACTTTAGACAATGATCTAAAGCTTCCTCCGCGGATTAGTTACCCGCCATGAGGATTTCTTCATAAATAGTTTGTTTGGTTTATTATCCGGTTAGAGGAGCCCTCCTCAACCGGATTTTTTCTTTTAAGGCTTTTTCTTTTACATTTGACCGTATTCAGAAAATATATCGTGAATAAAAATATTAAAAAGATCGCTATTGTTGGCCCGGAAAGTACGGGAAAATCTACTATATCTCAATTGCTGGCAAAATACTACAAAGTTTCGTGGGTACCCGAATATGCCCGTTATTACTGCGAAAACCTGGTTGCCGATTATACCCATCAGGATGAAGTGAATATGTACTACGGACAGGTTGCTTTAGAGGATGCCATTTTAGTCACTACCGAAAGCGATTTTATTATTTGTGATACTACTTTTATTACGGTAAAAATCTGGAGCGATGAAGTGCTCGGTGAAACACCACAGCTCGTGTTAGATGCGCTGCCGAAAAGACCATACGATCTGTACCTGTTAATGGATATCGATTTGCCCTGGCAGGACGATCCGTTACGCGATTTTCCGGAGAAACGCGAATATTTTATGCAGGTTTGGCACAAGGAACTCCGTGCCCTGAATGCGAATTACAAAGTAGTTGGCGGTTTAGGCGATGAAAGGGTAGCGAATGCGATTAAAGCGATTGATGACTTTCTTGGAGCATAAATATATTTCTCTTTATTAAAAGGGTGATTTTTTTGGAAATGATTGTTCGTGTTTCATAGCTGCTTTAGTCCCGCCCTTTGCTTAATCCCGATAATTAAGCTCTTAAATAAAACAATTCTCCAATCGGGATAACGCTGTCGGTCGGGTTTATTGACCAGGGGCTTATTGCCATGATGCGTAAACACGAAACGTTCCTACGGAACGAAAAAAACATTTCATTTTTTTCTACCTGGCAGTCGTCCCGATGGGACGATTTGTGAATATTATTTCTTTAGCCAAGTCATTGCGAGGTTTCATACAGTTAAATATAACTGATCTCATAATGAGATCTTGACTAGCCTAATGCAAAAAGCATTGTTATCGTGCCTGTGGAAGGACAAAATTGCCGGGAATTATAAAGGGTATTTTTGCTTTATTCTTAACTTGATCAAAGTCGTCCCATCGGGACGCCTCATGGGTAGCCAATTTACAATTGGCGTTTTCGTTCTAAAGGAACGTTTGGTGATTAATCCATTAATAATTTTTTTGCCTTCCCATCGCGAAATTTTATAGTAAAATATGAATGATTTCATATGAGGTCTTGACTAGCCTAAAACAAAAAAACATTGTCATTGTGCCTGTGGAAGGACAAAATTGCCGCGAATTATAAAGGGTGTTTTTGCTTTATTCTTAACTTGATCAAAGTCGTCCCATCGGGACGTCTCATAGGTAGCCAATTTACAATTGGCGTTTCGTTCCGCAGGAACGTTTGGTGATTTATTCATTAATGATTTTTTTTGCCGCCTCATTGCGAAATTTTATAGAGTTAAATATGAATGATTTCATATGAGGTCTTTAATAGCCTAAAACAAAAAGCATTGTCATTATGCCTGTGGAAGGACAAAATTGATGGGAATTATAATGGGTGTTTTTGCTCTATTCTTAACTTGATCAAAGTCGTCCCATCGGGACGCCTCATGGGTAGCCAATTTACAATTGGCGTTTTCGTTCCGTAGGAACGTTTGGTAATCAATCCATTAATAGTTTCACCTACCTGGCCACCTAAACCCGATCAAAGCGGGATGCTGCCGATTTAAGCACAATTTTTTTTGGTTTTTATGGTGTGCTTGCTTGTTCACAGGATTCACCGGCAGCAGAAGCGGGAGCGGGACTGAAAATGCCATGAATACAGAACCGTTCATTTTCTAAGCCTAAGCACCAGTTAATTCATTAAAGTATGCTATTAAGCTGTCAATTTTTAGCCAATTACCCCATAAAGTTTCAAAAACCGTTCGAATTGCTAAATATTTTCTACATTTGACCCATCATTAGGGGTGCCTTGTTTAAATAAACACAAAAACAGGCTGAGATCATACCCATTTTATAGGTGAAAGATAGAAGGTAAAAGGCGGAAGGTAAAACCCTAAGCCCTAAACCTCAAAACCCTAAACCTTATAAATGCACCTGATCCGGGTAATGCCGGCGTAGGGATTGGAGTTATGGAAGTTTAACTGAAAATCGGCAATGCCCCTTTTCCGATGAGTTTAACTAAAAACAATAAAATTGAAAAATTTACTTTTTGCAGCGCTTGTTGCAATGTTGCCCTTCTTCGTATCGGCACAAATTTCTGTTACAGGTAAAATAACAGATCAAAACCAGCAACCACTTCCAGGTGCTACCGTTAAATTGAGGAATCAAAAAACAGCAGTGGTAAGCGATGCTGCCGGGAATTACAGCATTACAAACCTGGTTAACGGAAAATACACGATTGTGGTTAGTTATGTAGGTTATAAAACAATCGAAAAAGCGGTAGAACTTAAGCAGCATACTACACTGGATTTTAGCCTCTCTCCACAAAATTTCTTAGCTGATGAAGTCATTGTTCGTGCAACGCGGGCTACAGAAAAATCGGCCACTACCTATAAGAATATTGGTAAAGAAGAAATCCAGCAGAATAACTTCGGACAGGATCTACCTTTCATTCTTCAAAACACGCCGGGCGTTGTGGTTAACTCTGATGCCGGTGCTGGCGTAGGTTACACGGGTATCCGTATCCGCGGTAGCGATAACAGCAGGATCAACGTAACCGTTAACGGTATTCCGATAAACGATAGCGAAAGTCAAGGTACATTTTATGTAAACATGCCCGATTTTGCTTCATCGGTAGATAATGTACAGATTCAGCGCGGTGTAGGTACCTCAACCAATGGTGCAGGTGCGTTTGGTGCCAGTTTAAATATTCAAACTACGGCAAGCGAGTTGGAGCCTTATGCAGAAGTAAACAGCACTTATGGCAGTTTCGATACCTGGAAAAATACGGTAAAGGTAGGAACAGGTTTAATTAATAACCGATTTAGCTTTGATGGCCGTTTATCGAGAATTAGTTCTGATGGTTATGTAGACCGCGGTTCATCGTTGCTTAAATCTTATTTTCTATCCGGTGCTTACCATGGAAATAAAGACCTGTTGCGTGTTAATGTTTTTTCAGGAAATGAGAAAACCTATCAATCGTGGAATGGTATTCCGCAATCACGTTTAGAAAATGATGTAGCCGGAATGAATGCCTATATTGCCAGAAACGGCTTAAGTGCAGAGGATGCTGCAAATCTTTTGAACTCAGGCAGAACTTACAATAGTTTCCTGTACAATAACCAGACAGATAACTATACCCAGAACCATTACCAGTTAATTTATGCCAGACAGCTTTCTGATCAGTTTTCTTTTAATGGTGCCTTACATTATACTCAGGGTGAAGGCTATTATGAAGAATACAGGGTACAGGATGAATTGAAAAATTATGGTTTAAACCCTGTAGTTGTTCCAGGAGGAACACCTATTACTTCAACAGATTTAATTCGCCGCCGTTGGTTAGATAACGATTTTTATGGCGTTACCTATGCTTTCAATTATGTGCCTGAAAAGAATTTAAACTTTACTTTAGGCGGTGCATATAATGAATATAAGGGTGCACACTTCGGACAGGTGATTTGGGCACAATACGCATCAAACGGAAATATAGACAGGCATTATTATGATAATGATGGTTTTAAAACCGATTTTAACGTTTACGGTAAAGTAAACTATAGTCCGGTAGAGTCGTTAAGCTTATTTGCTGATTTGCAATACCGCCGGGTATATTTCGATATTGCAGGAACGGAAAATAAACTAAACACCCTGACGATTAACGAGAACCTAAATTTCTTTAACCCTAAATTTGGAGCCACTTATTTTATCAATCCACAAAGCAATGTATATGCCTCGTTCAGTGTAGCCAACAAAGAGCCTAACCGTGATGATTATACAGATGCATCGGTAGCCAATATTTCACCTAAAGCTGAGCGCTTGAACGATGTAGAATTAGGATACCGTTTTAAAAACGATGAATTTAATGTTGGTGCCAATGCCTATGGTATGTTCTACAAAAACCAGTTGGTGGTTACCGGACAGTTAAACGATGTTGGTGCTAGCTACCGTCAGAATGTAGACAGAAGTTACCGTTTAGGGATTGAGCTAGACGGATCTTACGCCATTAGCCAGCAATTTGTATTAAATGCTAATGCTGCATGGAGCAGAAACAAAATTAAGAACTTTACCGAATATTATGATGATTATGATAACGGTGGAGAAGTGGTAAACAATTACAGCTTAACCGATATCTCTTATTCTCCAAGTGCGGTGCTTTTTGGCGAGCTGGTTTACAAACCGGTTAGTGGTTTTGCAATAGCCTTACAAAGCAAATATGTAAGCAAACAATACCTGGATAATACGCAGAATAACGATAGGACCATTAACGGCTACTGGGTAAGTAATGCGCGTTTGGGCTACGACTTTAAATTTGCAGGGGTTAAAAACGTTAACCTGGGTTTACTGGTAAACAATATTTTCGATAAGAAATACGAAAGCAATGGTTATACCTATGGCTACCAGGCAGGCGGAAGCAGGGTAACCGAAAACTTCTTTTATCCACAAGCAGGAACTAACTTTTTGCTAAGCCTGAATGTGAAATTTTAATCTGTATTCAGGGTTGACAACTTTCTGGGCCAATAGCCTGTAAAGTTGTCAACCCAAAGCTAAAAATAGGATCGTCATTGCGGAATATACTTGCAATGGCGATTTTGTTTTATATTGGCAACCTGATTTTAAAACACTCAATCCTACCATACCGATATGAAATACATAGAGAAACTTCATTACATCACGCACGATATCCCGCATTTAAGTCACATCGAGCAGGCACAACAAGCCTGTGAGGCTGGTGCAAAGTGGATCCAGTACCGTTGCCTGAGCAAAACTGATGAAGCACTCTTGCAGGATATTAATGCTATTGCAGAAATCTGTGATGATTGGGGTACCACTTTAATTGTTACCAATCATGTTCATTTAAATGGAAAGGCCGATATCCAGGGTTTTCATATGGAAGATATGGATGCCGATTTTGTCGCCCTGCGCAAACGGGTTGGCCATGATATTACCCTTGGAGGATCTGCCAATACAGTAGAAAATGTAATCAGACTTGCACAAGAGGGTGCCGATTATGTTGGTTATGGGCCATTTGCAGAAACTGAAACCAAGCCTAACCAATATAAGTTATTGGGTATTGAGGGCTATCAGCAAGCAATAAAAGAATTGGATGCTCAGCACATCAGTATTCCGCTCTTGGCTGTGGGCGGGATAAAAACCTACGATGTAGAAGCTTTAATGCAAGCTGGCATTTACGGTATAGCCGTTTCAGGAGCCATTAATTTAGCCGATGATTTTATTGAAGCCTATCAGGATTTTTACACATTAGTTAAAGAAAGCGCTGTTAATTAACATTTTATAATTTGAAGGCCACGTGATAATTTTTAGTTTTGGATAAATCCTAACTAATATGTCAGAAAACGCTCTTCAAACCAATACACCCTGGAACATTTATAAAAAAATATCCTTCAGGTTCTTTTTCCTGTTGTTGTCTCTTTTCATTATCCTGAACAACAACGGCGCTTTTCCATTCTTCTATTATGTAATCAAATACCCTACACTGGTATTACATGATTTAATTCCGTGGTTTTCTCAGCATGTTCTTCATTACAATTACGACTTTAAAATTTACACCAACGGCAGTGGCGATACCTCGTACGATTGGGTATTACTGGTATTTATGTTTTTAATTTCAGTTGTTGGTTGTTTTATCTGGTCGGTATTTGACCGCAAACGCAAAAGCTACCATACCGCTTATTACTGGCTCATCGTACTCGTACGTTTTTATCTGGCGTTTACCCTGGTGATGTATGGGGCCATAAAAGTAATCAAGCTTCAATTTCCCGATCCATCTTTATTCCGCCTGCTACAGCCTTTTGGCCAAGCCTCACCAATGGGCCTCGCCTGGACATTCCTCGGGTTTTCTAAAGGTTACAATGTTTTTATGGGGATTATCGAAGTTTCTGCTATTTTATTGTTGTTCCGCAGAACTGTGATTATTGGTGCATTTCTATCGCTTGCGGCAACTGTACATGTAATGGCCATGAATTATTTTTTCGATGTGCCGGTAAAGCAACTGTCAACCGCGCTGGTGGTGATGTGCCTGTTTATTTTAGCCCCACATTTTTTAAAGTTATACCGGTTTTTTGTCAGGTATGAAAACCAGCAGCTCGAAAAAATGCATCGTCCTGTTTATAAAAAACGATGGCTCTTTATGGTGGCCTATACGGGTAAATACCTGGTTATCGCTGCATCAATGCTTTTCCTATTATCAACGTTGATTGCGCAAAGCAAAACCTATGGCAGCAATGCGCCAAAGCCATTTATGTATGGCATTTATAATGTAGAAAGCGTGAGTTTTAAAGGCAAAACCCTGCCTCCGCTAACCACTGACAGCACACGCTGGAAACAGATGATTATTAATTACGCCGGTTACGCACGCGTAAAAACAATGAACGATAGTATCTTTAATTTTGCCACCGTTTTTAATGCAAAAAAGAAAACGCTCGTGTTAAATTCTCAGGATAAAGAAGCTGCTCAATATATTTTAACCTATAGTGTTGTCGGCAAAGATAAACTGCTTATTTCCGGACTTAAAGGGAAAGATTCTATTTCGGTGAGCTTTAAGCGGAAAGACCTTAAAGATTTTAGACTCATAAACAGGAGCTTTCATTGGGTAAATGAATATCCGTACAACCGTTAATCATTTTACCCCTTGCTGATTCTTCCTATACTGTACTTAAAGCGAAATTTCTATATTCGCAGTATGTCTTCACACCATATTGTAAAAGAAAAACAGGAGCCGGCTTTATACATCGATGAGCTTGGTAATTTTAACGAAGAGCTTTTAGGGCAGCTGCTCGAATGGAGCCCTACGCTTCTGGTTAACGGAGAAAATTACGATAAAATATTTTCTTTAGGTTTAAAGGTTGATGTTCTGGTAAATGGAAACGGACAGGAAACGCAAGAGGATACAAAAGTTATTCAGGGACCTGTTGATGCATTAATGGTGGCTATTAATTATTTGTATGAAGAGCGGTATCCTGCTGTAAATGTAATCGCCAAAAAATTCGATCTGGAGAAATTTGCAGGATTTGAAGACAAAATCAACCTGGTGGTGTTTACCGAAAGGGCAAAACATTATGCCATAAAATCGGGATTCTCGGTGTGGAAACCTGCCGGAAGTGAATTCCTGATTCACGGCAACCAATATATCGAAGTAACAAACCTCGCGCAGAATGAAGATGAAATTTTTACCGTGGTTAAAGATGGCTTTGTAGAATTTACCTTTTCAGGACAACCAATTTTTATTAGTGAACCTATATGATTACCCTTAGAAAAGCAAAAGAAGAAGATATAGAAATCATCAGGGATATTGCTGCGGCAACCTGGCCATCAACCTACCTCGATATTATCGGGCAGGCACAGATAGATTACATGCTCGATAAAATGTACAACAAAGGGGAGCTGCTGAAACAATTTATGGAAGGGCATATTTTCCTGATTGCAGAGGAGGGCGAAAATCAGTTCGGTTTTGCAGGTTACTCTATTGTTGGACACGAAGAACGCATTTACAAATTGCACAAACTTTATGTGCTTCCATCAGCACATGGCAAAGGGGTCGGAAAAATTTTAATTAACGAGGTTTTTAACCAGGTGAAAGATGCGGGGGGAAGTGCTTTACAATTGAATGTGAACAAGCATAATAAAGCCAAAGATTTTTACCTAAAAGGAGGCTTTACCATTAAAGAATCGGTAAAGCTAGATATAGGTGAAGGTTACTTTATGGATGATTATGTAATGGAATATAAGTTCTAATCTATCTTTTTCAGGTTCAAATAATACTCACGGTCACTTTTGTCAAAATGTTCTATGGCGTAACGCAGCATGGTACGCGGCATTGTTGCGCCATGTTTTTCTAAAAAAGCCATTAACTGAACTTTGTTTTTTGTGCCCGCCTGCCTGATCCAACCGCCAACTGCTTTCTGAATTAAGTCTTCGCGATCATTTAAAAGGATTTCTGCAATGCCAAAAGTATCGGTCAGATCGCCTTTGCGGATAAAGTAAGAGGTACTTACCATTGCCGTCCGGCGTTTCCACATATTGTCAGAAACGGCTAATTGGTACAAAATATCCTTTGCTTTATCAAATAAATAACTGCCCACTACAAAACATGCGGCACGATCTACCAGGTCCCAATTGTTAATCCGGTCGTGCCGGTTAAGGTAAAGTTCAAAAAGGGCTTTCTTTACATCTTCACTTGTTTTTTTATCCCTTGCCCTAAAATCCATTATGCTTACTGCACCAGCCCGGTGTTCATGAAACGGACTTTCCAAAAGCTTTTCTATTTCCCGGATAGGCATGGCCACAAAAGCCCTGGCCACCTCGAAAACCTGTCCCATCCGAACACCAATAAACTGGTCTCCCTCCCCGTATTCACCATCCTCAGTTTTAAAATAACGGGAAATCTTTTCCAATTCTATGTTAGATTGGTAAGTACTTAATTTTTCAATAAAGGCAGCCGCTGTTAAATTCGCGGTTGGTTTGGAGATTTTCTCGACAGACATTTTGTTCAGGGTTTCCAGTTTAAATATACAGAAAACAGAAAACCCGACCAGCATAATGTTGATCGGGTTTTCTTAATTGAAAGGGTTGAATGTTAATTTTTCATCCTGCCTTGCTCTGCTTCAGTACCTGTTGCGCGGCGACGGGCCGGTTTGATTTCATTTTTACCAAAACGATAAGTAAAGCTGATCCTGCCAATGCGGGTTTCATTTTTTTGATGCACCGTATAGGTTAAGCCTGGATAGGCGCTTGATAAATTGTTTTCAGAGATATTAAATACATCTGATAGGGCCAGCTTCAAACTTGCTTTTTTCTTAAATAACGATTTGCTTAAACCTGCATCAACATAATAACGGGCTTTTAAACTTAAGGTACCATAATCAAGCGGCGATTCGTAACTGCCATTTATTTCTGCCGTAAAACCATCCATAATGGTAAACGTTTGCTGTGATTTAAACTGGAAAGATGTTTTTCCGGTTTTTAAAGCACTTCCGGCCAGATCTGGCGCTTCGAAACTGAGGTAAAAAACATTTAAGTTGTTATTGGTCTGCCACCATTTCGTAATCTGAACAGGCACATTTAAATTGGCATTGTAGCTAATGTTGGTGGCAATGTTGGCATTGGTTTGATATAACGATTGATTTGCTGCGTCGGGCAAAATTACCTCTGCAATAACATCATTAACCCTGCTATAGCCTATCGAGAGCATGTATTTTTGTAATAGCGTATAACTCAACTCGAAATTATGCGTATACTGCGGATTTAAAAAAGGATTTCCTTTGCTATAGGTAAATTCGTCCAAATAATAAATAAAGGGATTTAAAGCATCGTAACTTGGGCGGTCTATCCTTCTGCTATAAGAAAAACCTAGCTGATTGTTTTTCGAAAGCGTTTGCTGAACAAACAATGTTGGAAAGAAATCCCAGTAATTTCGTTCCACCACAGTGTTTTTGGTAATCAGATTTCCTTTCGAATTGGTTTGCTCAACCCTTAGGCCAACCTGTACGCTGGTATTTTTAAACTGTTTGTTGATATTGGTATAAGCCGCATTTACATTTTCATCGTATACAAACTGATTGCTTCGTTTTACATCGTTTTGCCAAACATTACTTACAAATTCTTCTGCCTGAAGATCATTATCTGTTTTAACCCAGCTACTTTTCACCCCGGCTTCGAGTTTAACCGTTTTGCTTAACGAAACATTATAATCGATTTTAAAGGCTTTGATATCAATGATCGATGGGGTATTATTCCGGGTATACCTGATCGGGCGGATTCTGTCTCCATTTTGAAACCGGTAATCGTTTTCATAATTAGAACCATCGTTTCCTTTGTATTTGGAATAATCTACATCTGCCGAGATTTCCGAACCCGCCGTATCCAGAACAGATTTATAATTTAAGTTATAAGAAATATTATTGTATTTATTTGCCTGTAATGAGTTGGTGATCAGGCTCGAATCTACTTTTGTAAAAGATGGACCAATTAATGTATTGTTTACTGAAGTTTCATTTCCGTGGTTAAAGTAGCCGTTTACTAAAAGACCAATCGTATTCTTTTTATCAATAAAGTAATCTATACCTGCTTTAAAGTTATTGTTTTGCTGTTTTCTATGACTGGTGCCCACCTGCGTAAAATAGGTATCGGGTGTTCCGTTCGAAATACGATCGATGGCAATAAGGTTGTCGCGCTCATTTCTTCCGTAATTGTAGTTACCGAAAAGATTCAGTTTTTGTGTTCTATGGTTTAGGTTTAAACCGGCATTTCCCCTAAAGTTTTTGCCGTAACCTGCCGTTGCACTAACACTGCCATTGGTTCCGCCGTTTTTATTTTTCTTCGTTTTAATATTGATAATCCCCGAGTTGCCAGAAGCATCATATTTTGAAGAAGGGTTGGTAATCAGTTCGATGCTCTCAATCTCTGAGCTCTGCATATTGCGGAGCAGGTTGGCCACATCGGCACTGCTCATGTAAGTCTGTTTTCCATCCAGCTGAATTAAAACACCTTGTTTGCCCATCATCGAAATCTTATCGTTCTGATCTACAGTTACGCCTGGTGCTTTTTGCAAAACCTCCAGCGCAGTAGAACCGGTCATAATCGAACTATTGGAAACGTTCATCACGATCTTATCCATTTTTCTTTCGATTAAGGGTTTAGTTACTGCTACATTC
This sequence comes from Pedobacter sp. GW460-11-11-14-TSB4, assembly GCF_059423705.1. Taxonomy (NCBI): domain Bacteria; kingdom Pseudomonadati; phylum Bacteroidota; class Sphingobacteriia; order Sphingobacteriales; family Sphingobacteriaceae; genus Pedobacter; species Pedobacter sp. GW460-11-11-14-TSB4. The sequence continues at coordinate 107,016 of NZ_JBWKYI010000002.1, read as the reverse complement.
ACCTCTTTTAGGTTTTGAGTGCTTGCGCTGAGTTGTGCCGTTCCGAAATCTACCTTTTGATTATCTTCTGTTAAAACGATGGTTTTACTTTTAAGCGTTTTATAACCCATGTTACTGGCTTTATAATAATAGCTCCCCTTAGCCGAAACATTAAAATTAAAGGCGCCGTTTGGATCAGTAAATGCTGTTTTAACCACGCTCGAATCGGGTGCTTTAAATAGGACAACGGTAACATAATCTGCTGGTTTTTTGGCTTCATCTAAAATGATCCCGCTAATGTTTGCTTTAGGGTTTGTTTGCGCGAAACCCAATGCGGCGGTAAAAAGGAGCGTAAGGATCAGCGATATTCTGTAAAATGTTTTCATTTTTAGGTATTTATTCTTAAAAAAATGGGCAAAAAGATTTCCATACCGCATGTGCATGCGCTTTCAATTTAATTGCTTGCTTATTTTAAAGTTTAGCCGGAAACGAAAGGTTTCCATTGTTTAGTTATCAGTAAGACGACCGTTTTTTAAAAAGGTTACAAGGATTTTTAAAAAGTCCGAAGTCGGAGGTCCGATGTCAGAAGTTTAGGCGTTTAATTCCCTCTTCAGCCCTAACCTTGAGGATTTTACCTTATAAATAGAAATGACGATTTTTCTTTTATAGCGGAGGGAAAGATTTTTAAAGGAACTTAATCAATTAACCCAGTCACACAAATGAGCCAATGACTAATGAACCAACAACGCAAAAAGGCCACAGACAAACAAGTTTACACCCGCGCATCTATGGCCTTAAATTTCTATTATAAGAATATTTTACTTTACCCCAAGTACATCAACACCTTGTTCGAAAACAACATCAACCGGAATATTCTTTTTGGTTAAGCGGTCCAGATCTGTTTGAAGTTCTGCGTGGATAATCGCTTTTTCTTTTTGTGCTTTTTCTACCGCAACTTTATCTCCATTACCTTGAAGGGTAAGAATGAATGCACTTAAATCATTCATTGCAGTAGCAAATTTTTCGAAGTTTACTTTGTAAGTACCTTTAGCTGTACGCTCAAAAGCACCTTTTTCCTGGAAATAATTAAAGCACTGCATATTGGCTTTTCCATGTGCCTCAGAAACGCCAAAGCGAACTGAACGTAAAATGCCAGCCATAAACGTGGTATAATAATCCTTTATGTCGCCCTTTAACTCCCCTTTTTTAAGTAAACCGGTTACCATATATAAACCTAAAATATCGGCTTTGCCTTCTTCCAGCCAGCTGTACTGCTCTTTTAATGCTGCACGTACAAAACCTTTCCCGGTAATGGTTTTTTTAATGCCTAAACCATGTGCTACTTCGTGAAACATGACGTTTGCAAAAAAAGCATCGAATTTAATGTATTGCTGCTGGTCGGCTTCAATTAATTCTTTTGAAATCGGTACCAGGATTTTATCAAATTTCGCTTGCATCGCATTTTTTAACTGCGAGCGGCGTGTACCTTTTTCCTGCTGGATTTTTTCGTCGTTGGGAAGATTAACGGCAATGGTTTTCGATCCGGCATTACAATCTCCTGCATAATAAACCACATCATAAGCATTTAACTCAGAATCAGTTCCAGGGGTTTCGGTTTTGTATTTTGCTGCTACAGGCAGGTTTTTCTGTAATTCAGGAAGCATTTTTACATACTTGGCCAAACGTTTACTCCACTCTTTATCTTTGATTAAAACATAAGCTTCGTAACTGGTACGGGCATTAAACAGTTTATCCTCGTAATTTTCAATCGGGCCAATAATAATATCCAAACCATTGGTTTTCATATCTAACCAGGCATAATCACTTGCGGTAAAATTATCGGTAACTAAAGCATCGGCCCGTAAGTTTAAATATTTTTTTAAACCTGCATCTTCAGCAATTAATGCGGCTTGTTTTAATAATGAACTTGCCTTTTGTAATTCTGAAGCAAATAATACATGGTAAGGTACAGTTGATAGTTTGCCTGTGCTGTCTTTTTGAACAACAGAATATGCGCCAAATTTATCGGCAAGGTCTGATTTCTCTATTGCTTCTTTTGTAATGCCGTATGGATAAAAGGATGCGCCTTCTGGTTTGGCACCAACACCTTCAACAAAAGGTTTATCGTTATTTAATCTATCCCAGGGACCATAATTGATATTAACAAAATCGCGTGTTTTTTCGTCTTTAATCGTGGCCAGCAAACTATCTCTTTGGGGGTAGGCTTGTTTCCAATAGAGCTGATCCATAATTTCTGCGGCCTGAATTAATAAAGGCAGAATTTTACGGTCGTTAACACTTAATTCGTTTATATTGGTGGTTAATTTTACCTTTTCGTAAATGGGCAATCTTTGCGCAACATAATTGGTTAAGCTATCTTTTTGTACCACCACAGCATTTTCACCTTTAGATTTATTGTTGCCGGTACAAGACGATAAGACGCCTGCTGAAATAGCTACTGCCGATAAAAACAGTGTTGATTTGTATAAATTCTTCATATCAAAGTATATGGCTGCTAAATTAGTAAATTTTGAAAGCTTTGTATAAAGTTTGATGCATTGGGTGAAGTTTAACATAACTTTGTAACTTCAACTCGCTAACAATTCATGCCATGTTATTTTCCAGGTCATCAAAATCATTATCTATTTCCGCTTTTTCTCTTGTACTTATTTTATCTGCCTGCGGAAGCAGCAAATATGCCGCAACAGAAAAAATATATAAGGAAAAGGCAAAAGATTTTTCGAAAATAATCAACACCACGCCACCGGTTGGTCAACTTTACGATTCATCAGGAGCAACAAATCAGGAATGGATTGGTTCTGTAAATTTTGGGATACGTAAACCAAATTTTGTGGTGATCCATCATACTGCGCAGGATAGTCTGGCGCAAACGATAAAAACATTTTTCTCCACTAAAGCAGGTACCAGTGCGCATTATGTGATTAGCCGCGATGGTAAAGTAGTGCATATGGTGAACGATTATTTACGGGCAAACCATGCTGGTGTAAGTAAATGGGGAAAAGATACCGATTTAAATTCCTCATCAATTGGTATCGAGCTGGATAATAACGGCTTAACAGATCCGTGGCCTGATGCACAAATAAATAGTTTGATAAAGCTATTGGCCACTTTAAAGAAAACCTATGGCATCCCTACGGCAAATTTTATCGGTCATGCCGACATTGCCCCTAAACGTAAAAACGATCCAAAAAACTTTCCCTGGAAAAAACTGGCTGATAAAGGTTTTGGTTATTGGTATGATGATGTGCTGAAGAACCCACCGGTAGATTTTAATACCGAAATGGCCTTAAAATACATTGGTTACGATACCAGTAATCTCCCTGCAGCCATCACGGCGTTTAAAATCCATTTTATCCAGAGTGATATTACACCGACTTTAACGCCTGTGGATATTCTGGTGCTTTATAATGTTTATGCGAAGTATTAAGTGAAGGGCGTTTGGCGGCTAGCGTAAATAAGTCCGAAAGTCAAAGGACAGAGGTCCGAAGTCATGGGACAAACAAATATACCAACCCTTCCAAAAGCTGGACGGTTGAAGCCAGTTAACCAATTCAAACAATTAATCGGTTGACCACCTAATAAAAAAAAGCACAGATAAACACTAAAATCCGTGTTCATCTGTGCATATCTGTGGCCAAAATGGCTAAACCTAATTCGGTTTCTTAAAAGTATCTTTTAAGGTAACTGTGCGGTTAAAAACCAATTTATCTGCAGTAGAATCTTTATCTAAACAGAAATAACCTTTACGGATAAACTGATAACGGCTTTCTAAATCGGCGTCTGCCAATGCCGGTTCGATGTAAACGTTAGGTAAAACCGTTAAACTTTCAGGATTTAAGTAATCTTTAAAATCGCCTTCCTCAGCATCTGGTGTTTCAGAAGTAAACAAACGGTCGTACAAACGGATTTCAGCAGTTTTGGCATGCAGGGCGCTTACCCAATGGATCGTCCCTTTAACATTTATACCGCTGGTATCATTCCCGCTTTTCGATTCCGGGATGTAAGTACAACGGATTTCAGTAACGTTTCCGTTTTCATCTTTCACAAAATCTTCGCATTTCACAATGTAGGCAAATTTTAGGCGTACCATTGCACCAGGTGCCAAACGGAACCATTTTTTTGCCGGTACTTCCATAAAATCTTCACGCTCGATCCAAAGTTCATTGCTGAAAGGGATTACACGTGTACCTCCGCCATCTTCAGCTTCCGGATTGTTTTCGCCGATTAAATCTTCTGTTCCTTTTTCGTAATTCGTAATCACCAGTTTAATCGGATCTAAAACCGCCATTACGCGGTTAGCCGTTTTATTTAAATCTTCGCGGATACAAAATTCTAACAGACTCAGCTCAATTAAATTTTCGCGTTTGGCGATGCCGATACGTTCGCAAAACTCGCGGATGCTCTTTGGTGTAAAACCTCTTCTGCGTAAACCGCTGATTGTAGGCATACGTGGGTCATCCCACCCGTTTACTAAATTTTCGTTAACCAGTTGCAATAGCTTGCGTTTACTCATTACCGTGCTGGTCAGGTTTAAACGGGCGAATTCATATTGTTTTGAAGGGAAAATCTCTAATTTTTCGATAAACCAATCGTAAAGTTCGCGGTGCGAAACATATTCCAGAGTACATATCGAATGGGTGATGTTTTCGATACTATCACTTTGTCCGTGCGCAAAATCATACATCGGGTAAATGCACCATTTGTTGCCTGTACGGTGATGCTCGGCATGTTTAATGCGATAAATAATCGGATCGCGCATTAACATATTTGGACTGGCCATGTCGATTTTTGCTCTCAGAATATATGCGCCATCGGCAAACTCGCCATTTTTCATTTTTGTGAAAATGTCTAAATTTTCTTCGATGCTGCGGCTACGGAATGGGCTGTCCTGTCCTGGTTCTGTTGGCGTGCCTTTTAAAGCTGCAATTTCATCTGCAGAACTTTCATCAACATAAGCCAAACCTTTTTCGATCAGTTTAACGGCAAAACCATACAGCTCATCAAAATAATCTGAGGCGTATAATTCATTTTTCCAGTTAAAACCCAACCATCTGATATCTTCTTGCTGGCTGTTTACATATTCTGTTTTTTCAGTTACCGGATTGGTATCGTCAAAACGCAGGTTGGTATAGCCGCCGTATTTTTGTGTTAGTCCGAAATTTAAGCATATTGCTTTCGCGTGGCCAATGTGTAAATAACCATTAGGTTCCGGCGGGAAACGCGTAACCAAAGTTTCATACTTACCACTATTTAAGTCGTTCTCAACAATTTCTTCAATAAAGTTCAATGACTTCTCTTCACTCATAAAAACCTGTAAATTAGGAATGCAAATGTAAAAAGATTAGTCTAATTCTACTTGTTTTAGTTAATGATTAATTTGAGAATCAAAATCAATACATTTACGTCAACTTAATATTCAATATGAGCAAAGTATTAAATCGGCCTATACGCGTTTTAGTGGCTAAGGTTGGATTAGATGGTCACGACAGGGGAGCCAAAGTAATCGCAACTTCCTTACGAGATGCCGGCATGGAAGTAATTTATACCGGCCTGCGCCAAACACCCGAAATGGTGGTAAACACAGCGCTTCAAGAGGATGTTGATGCCATTGGGATTTCTATCCTATCGGGCGCACACATGACGGTTTTTCCAAAGATTATTCACTTTATGAAAGAAAAACAGTTAGATGATGTGTTGTTAACCGGCGGAGGGATTATTCCGGAAGCAGATCGGCTAAAACTGGCAGGTATGGGGGTTGGAGAACTATTTCCTCCAGGTACAACCATGGCCAGTATTGTAGAATATATACAGAATTGGGTTACAGAAAACAGAAATTTTTAAGCTATGGCATACCAGAATTTAATCTCAGAAATAAAAGAAAACATTTTATACGTTACCATTAACCGCGAAAAAGCACTGAATGCTTTAAATAAAGATACTTTGGCTGAACTGGCGGATGTAATTGCTTTTGCAGGTAGAACAGATGAAGTAAGAGGTGTTATTTTAACCGGAGCAGGTGAAAAGGCATTTGTTGCAGGGGCCGATATTAAAGAGTTTTCTGATTATAGTGGCAAACAGGGAGAAGAATTGGCAAAACGCGGTCATGAGCTGGTTTTTAATGCCATTGAAAATTCTTCAAAACCATTTATCGCAGCAATTAATGGATTTGCTTTAGGCGGAGGACTGGAGTTGGCAATGGCCTGCCACATACGCATTGCATCAGATAACGCGAAATTAGGTTTGCCGGAAGTTACTTTAGGCTTAATTCCCGGTTATGGTGGCACCCAGCGCCTTACGCAATTGGTTGGAAAGGGTAAAGCCATAGAAATGATTACTACCGCAAATATGATTACCGCTACCGATGCAGAAAAAATAGGCCTGGTAAATGTTGTTGTTCCACAGGCAGACCTCATTGGCAAGGCTGAAGAAATGCTGAATGTGATTAAGCAGCGTGCACCTTTGGCTATTTCAGCAGCAATAAAATCGGTGATTGCATCAATAAATAATACCAATGGTTATGCTACCGAAATTGAAGAATTTGGCAAATGTTTCGAAACCGCCGATTTTAAGGAAGGTGTAACGGCATTTGTGGAAAAGAGAAAAGCAATTTTTACAGGTAAATAATAGATTTGTAGTATTAATTCTATCGTTGTACTAATTAAATGTGTAAAATGTTTTTAAGTTCAATATTTTTTAAGTAATTATGCATAATCTAAAATGCTTAATCTCAATCATTTTGATTCATCCCACTAAATTATTCGGGGTTCTTTTTAGGGCTAAAAATCCTATTAATGAAAAACAAGATACTTATAATTGATGATGAAATAAATATTGGCTTATTACTTTCTAAATTTTTAACGAAAAGTGGTTTTGATGTACTACATACAACCACCGGAAGTACTGCATTAGAAATTCTAAATAAGGAAAAGTTCGACCTGGTTCTCTGCGATTACCGTCTTGATGATACAGATGGTAAAGAAATTTTAAAATATATAAGCGAAAGTCATCCGGCAACAGGCGTTATTATTATTACCGGATATTCGGATGTTAAACTTGCTGTTGAACTCATAAAACTGGGGGCTTATGATTATATTGTTAAGCCATTATATCCTGATGAGATATTAAATACGATTAACAAAGCGCTTGAAGCGCAGCAACTTTTAAAAAAACATAAAAGTACCGGGAACAAAATCGAAGCAACTGATTTTTTTAACCAGCCTCAGTATATTGAAGGTAAGAGTAAAGTTTCATTAAATCTTTTAGCGCAAATTAATGTTGTTGCCCAAACAAATTACAGCATTATTTTAACCGGGAAAAGTGGCACAGGAAAAGAATGTGTGGCTAAGGCCATTCATAGGAATAGTTTACGCAGTGCGGGCAGCTTTGTTGCCATGGATTGTGGTTCTTTAACGAAGGAGCTCGCCGCAAGCGAATTTTTCGGGCATGAAAAAGGATCATTCACTGGTGCACTTTTTACTAAAATAGGACACTTTGAACAGGCAAATGGCGGAACATTATTTCTTGATGAGGTCAGTAATTTATCATACGAAATTCAGGCTATTTTACTCAGGGCAGTTCAGGAGCGGAAAATAAAGCGGATTGGTAGTACAAAGGAGATTGATCTGGATGTGCGGCTTATTGTAGCCACCAATGAAAATTTAGAAGAAGGCATTCAAAAGGGTACATTTAGGGAAGATTTATATCACCGCTTTAATGAATTTTCTATACATGTTCCATCATTGAAACACCGGGGCAATGACATACTCCTATTCGCTGAGCGCTTCCTGTCCATAGCAAACCAGGAACTGAATAAAAAGATTAAAGGCTTTTCTGATGAGGTAAAGAAATGTTTATTGGCCAACCCTTGGCCAGGTAATGTACGTGAGTTGAAAAATGTAATCAGGCGGGTTGCTTTATTAACCGATGGAGATTGCATAGAACCCCATGTTTTACCCTTAGAGTTCGGAATGATTGATCACCGTAGCACTCAGTATGAAAAAAAAGCCCTTCTTTTGCCTCCAAAATCACATCATGAAAAATCACTTCATTTACGGAATGCAGCTAAAGAGGCCGAATATAATGCTATTTTAGAAGTGCTAAAAGAGGTTAATTTCAATAAAACCAAGGCAGCCAAAATCTTAAACATCGACAGAAAAACACTTTATAATAAAATTAAATTTAGGATCGATAATGGAACATAAATTTTAAATCAACAAAACAAAAGGGGGCATTTTAACATTTAAAGAATAGCCTTATTATCTAAATATGTCAGTATTCTCTTATAAGCAACGCAATAACATTAACCTCGTCATTATTATTGCACTCGGGGTGTTAATTGCATATTCTTTGCAGAGTATTTTTAGCGCCATTTTAAGCACTTTGGTGCTTTATACCATCATGCGGCCAGCCTATATCCATTTGGCCGAAAATAAGGGGTGGAATAAAAGAGTAACGGCTATTTTTCTGATCACCATCTCTATCATACTCATTGTAATGCCTTTTTATGCATTAAGCAGTATGGTTATCAGCAAAATTTCTGAATTGAGGAACAATGAAGTCTTTTTCAGGAATCTATTGGTTAAACTACAACACCTTATTCCGGTTAAAATTAATCAGGATGTTATTCAGGAAGGATTAAACCGTTTGGGGAATTGGGCCACTCAGCTTTTTCCATCCTTAATATCGAGTGCAGTAAATATTGTATTAAGTTTATTGGTGATGTACTTTTTACTCTACTTTATGTTAATTGAGCGGAAAAAATTCGAATTTTCATTGATTAAATATGCGCCTTTCAGAGAACAGAACGCCCTCCGTTTTGGCGATGAAATGAGGAATACAACTTATGCAAATGTGTTGGGCCAGGGACTGATCTGCCTCGTTCAGGGTTCGCTTTTAAGTCTTTCTTTTTATGTGCTGGGTTATAAAGATCCCGTGTTTTGGGGCGTAATTACAACATTTATTTCTTTTGTGCCTGTTTTGGGGCCACCAGTTGTTTTTGTTCCGGCTGCGATTTTACAGATTGCGAACGGGAATAATTTTGCTGGCTGGGCCATGCTTATTTTTGGTTTTGTAGTCATCATCAATATTGACAATGTGCTCAGGTTTATCATCGCAAAAAAAGTTGGCAATATTCACCCCATAATTACCGTAATTGGCGTAATTATTGGTATCCCTTTATTTGGAATATTGGGCCTTGTTTTTGGTCCCCTGCTATTATCTTATTTTATATTGCTTGTTAAGATTTACGAAACCAGTACGCTTGCATCAGAAAGATTGGAAAGAATTAAAACAAATAATGAGCATACGGAGTTATAAATATAGCTTAACAATAAATAATGTAGTAGTTTTATATTGTACATAATTGTTAAACCCTTAAAATACATTAATTATGAATGATAACTCAAAAGTTGTAGTTGCGCTTTTAGCAGGATTAGCTGCTGGTGCGGCGCTAGGAATTTTGTTCGCACCAGATAAAGGTGATGAAACCCGCGATAAATTAAGCCAATCTCTAAAAGACCTGGGCGACTCTATCAAAGATAAAGCTGCTGATGAAATTAACCATCTTGCCAGCTTAAAAGATAAAGTGGTAAGCTCAATTAAAACAAAATTAAGAAGCGTAGAAGAAGAATATAGTGACGACGTTGAACACGCGTAATAAATAAAATATTGCATAGCCGGGCAATTGCCCGGTTAAATATCATCTGAATTATGCAGGAAAATAAAGATAAAAGTATCGAAGATCTTGTAGACGATGCTAAAGGCTTTCTAGAGGCCAGAGTGGAGTATACGAGGCTTTACCTGGTAGAAAAAGTCTCTAAAGTATTTGCCGATCTGGTAACCAGTACGGCAGTTATTGTTTGTTTTATATTGGCCTTTTTATTTGGCTCGGTAACTTTGGCACTTTATCTGTCTGATCTTTTAGGTAGCTATGCCGGAGGCTTTGGCTGCGTATCTTTGTTCTATATCCTATTGGCAATAATTGTTTATTTAACTAAGGATAAGTATATCGAAAAGGCCATTATTAATGTAGCCATTAGAAAATACTTTGATAAACTTGCAGATAAGGAGGAAGATGAAAAGGTATAAAGACATCCGAAATCTAGAAGACCTGCAGGCTAGAAAATTAGAACTGAAGGTTGAATATACGCTTAAGCAAAATATGCTTAAATCGGATACGAAAGCTTATTTTAAACAATTTACCTTGGGCGCACTGATAAAAAGGTATGCTACACCAAGTAACCTGTTTAAAGCCGACGAAAAATTAAATATAAGCGGAACCGCTATGTCCTTGCTTTTGCCCATGTTTATGAATAAAACCCTTTTTAGAGGTGCCGGTTTTTTAACCAAAGCAGCTGTAGGTCTGGTTTCAGGAAAAATTGGTAAATCGCTTGACGCAGAACATTTGTCAGCAATTTTTAATTCTGTAAAGAGTTGGTTGGGTAAAAAGAAAGAGAAAAAAGAAAAGAAATTTATTGACTATGGCATTCCGCCTGATAGTGAAACATATTAGTTCAATGGTTCATTAGCCATTGGTTCATTCGTTAGTGAAACGCAAAGTGACTGTCATAAAAAAGCCTCAGAATTCAAAATCCTGAGGCTTTTTTTATGCGTTTCGTCATCCTGGTTTTTCAGGTTCTTCTTGAAAAGATGCTAAACCAGGTTCAGCGTGACGGATCTATTTATAAATCTGTTTTAATCTTTAATTCTTTCAATTGTTTCTCGTCAATAGTGCTCGGGCTATCGATCATTACATCTCTTCCTGAGTTGTTTTTAGGGAAAGCAATTACATCACGAATGGAATCTAAACCTGCAAAAATTGAGGTTAAACGATCGAAACCAAAAGCAATACCACCATGCGGAGGTGCACCAAACTCGAAGGCATCCATTAAGAAACCAAATTGTTTTTGTGCTTCTTCTGCACTGAAACCTAAATGTTTAAACATTAAAGCCTGTAATGCCCTATCGTGAATACGGATCGATCCACCACCAACTTCAGTTCCGTTGATGACCATGTCGTAAGCATTGGCACGTACGTTTTTAGGATCGGTATCTAATAAGGCAATGTCTTCAGGTTTAGGCGAAGTGAATGGGTGGTGCATGGCATGGTAACGTTCAGTTTCCTCATCCCATTCTAAAAGTGGAAAATCCAATACCCAAAGTGCAGAGAATGTATTTTTATCGCGTAAACCTAAGCGGCTACCCATCTCCAAACGAAGCTCATTTAGCTGTTTGCGTACTTTATCGGTAGAGCCGGCTAAAATCAATAATAAATCGCCTTTTTCTGTGCCGAAAGCTTCGCTCCATTGTTTAAGGTCTTCTTCGTTGAAGAACTTATCTACTGATGATTTAATGGTTCCGTCTTCATTGTGGCGTGCATAGATCAAACCTGTGGCGCCAATCTGCGGGCGTTTGATGAAATCTGTTAATTCATCTAATTGCTTACGCGTATAACTTGCTGCACCTTTTGCATTGATACCTACTACCAATTCTGCATTGTCGAAAACAGGGAAACCTTTACCCTTTACCAGGTGGTTAAGCTCCACAAACTGCATCGCAAAACGGGTATCTGGTTTGTCAGATCCATATAAACGCATCGCATCTGCATATTGCATACGCGGCACTTCTGGTAAATCGTAGTTGCGTACTTCTTTAAATAAAGTACGGATCAAACCTTCAAAAGTGTTTAGTATATCTTCTTGTTCGATGAAAGACATTTCACAGTCAATCTGGGTAAACTCAGGCTGACGGTCGGCTCTTAAGTCTTCATCTCTAAAACATTTTACAATTTGGAAGTAACGGTCGAATCCCGAAACCATCAACAATTGTTTAAAGGTTTGCGGCGATTGAGGCAAAGCATAAAACTCACCTTCGTTCATGCGGCTAGGCACAACGAAATCTCTTGCACCTTCTGGTGTTGATTTAATTAAAACAGGTGTTTCTACTTCGATAAAATCTAAAGCATCTAAATAACGGCGAACCGATTGTGCCATTTTATGACGTAAAACCAGGTTATTGCGAACCGGATTACGGCGTAAGTCTAAATAGCGGTATTTCATGCGCAGCTCATCACCACCATCGGTTTCATCATCGATCATGAAAGGCGGTAATTTCGCAGCATTTAAAATCTCTAATGCAGAAATTTTAATCTCCACATCGCCTGTAGCCATTTTTGGGTTTTTGTTGCTTCTTTCAACAACGGTACCAATCGCTTTGATTACAAATTCACGACCTAAAGTACGTGCGGTTTCGCAAAGCTCACGATTATCGTCCATGTTAAAAACCAACTGAGTAATACCATAACGATCGCGGATGTCGATAAAAGTCATACCGCCTAAATCTCTTGATTTTTGTACCCAACCACATAGCGTAACACTTTCGCCTAAGTTATTTAGGTTTAATGCACCACAAGTTACTGTTCTTAACATATATATAATCTAAATTGAGCGGCAAAAATACCGATTTTGTTTTAAAGTTAATGCTATAACCAAAGGTTTTTGAATCAGGATTTTTAGTGGGCAAAAAAAATGCAATTTGAAAACTCTTTGTATAAGTTTAACAAAGGTAATATCCTTTAGAGGCCGTTACCCTGAATTTATTTCAGGGTCTTTATTGCAGGAAAAATGCTGATCCCGAGCCTTCGGGATAGCAGGGCGATCACATTAATCACCATTATTATAGAACTCAGGCTTTTGATTTTAATCTGCTTAAAGTTTCTTGCGAGATATTTAAGTAAGAGGCAACCATTTTGTTTGGCATGCGCATAACCACGCCTGGATTTTGGGCAAGCAGCTGGCGGTAACGCTCGGTGGCATCGAGCGTAATAAACGACATTAAGCGATTGGTATTGCTTACGTAGGCATACTCCAGATAATGGCGGTAAAGTTTCTCCCACTGCGGAATGATTTTAAGCAGGTGGTAAAAATCTTTTTGCGAAATGTAATGTAGATCGGTATCTTCTATGGCCTGCACAAACTCCTTTGAAGTTTCGTTGGTAATAAAACTGACTAAAGCGGTGGCAAACTGCTTTTCGAAAGCAAAATGCCGGGTAGCTTCAGTGCCTCCTTCAGTTCGAAAAAAAATCCGCAAGCAGCCTTTGTCAACAAAATAAATGCGCTGGCTCGTTTCGCCAGGGCTGATCATGATTTCGTTCTTTTTTACCTGCATCATCTTGAAAAAAGACAATACCTGTTCCAGATCCTCATCGCTGATGGTAATTTTTTCTCTTATATAACTTGAAAGCTGTTTGTGCATTTAATTCAGGCTTACTACATTAACAATGTTTAGGTTTTCGAGGTAATCTTTTCAGCCAGTTTCCGTGCGTTGGGAATAATGATAAAGGCTGCAAAATAAGCTACAGGCAGCATTATGCTCCAGGCCTGTAAAAATTTGATGAACCAGCCCTCGCCAAAACCATAGTTACGCATTAAACCTACAAAAGCCATAATTAATGTCATAGGGATAACCACGAAAAGTGTATTGATGTATTTGAAATGTTCTTTTTTCATTTTTGATCTGTATTTTATAATGTTGCAAAGCTGCAGCCATTAAAAATCCTAAACTTTGATGTAGGTCAAAAAAGAATATTTATTAGTATTTCTCCTCCAGCACGATTTCAATAGCGATTACCTTCCATTCGCCATTAATATTTTTCCAGTGGTAAATTTCTTCGGTTTGGATGGTTTGTTTTTTCGAAAAGATAAGCAGATTGGGTTTTAGAAGAACCGATTTCCGGGCAATTTTTTCTGTGAAAATATCATCCTCCATGGATGATTTAATCCTGTAATAACTCGTATGGATTTCTTTAAGGTTACCAAAGTATTTTTTTAAATCAATGGTGTAATCACGCTTATTTAAAGCGGTTCCTTCTGCTGGCGTAAAGCTTAAACGGTCATCAAACATAGCAGTATAGGCAGTTAGATCTTTACTTTCTAAAGCCTGATCTGCTTTTTTATGTAGCTCGTTTATTGCTGAAATGATTAAATCGGTATCCATGGCATGAAGTTAAAGGTTTGTATCAGGGTTTTCAAATTTATGATGTTCCGGTAGCTGATTTTCCACAAATTTCAAAAAATCCAAAGCACCAGTTTGTCATTAATGATAAAATGCCTTTCGTATTTCTAATGTTTAAAGGCTTTTATTTTTTAGGAAATGAAAGATCAGCCTTTCATAGGTGCTTTAGCCCCGCCATCCGCTTTATCCCGATAAAACCTGTGAAATAAGCAAGCACACGATAAAAAACAAAACAGACAGTGCCTAAATCGGGATGTTCGCTCCTGTCTGGTTTATTTAACAGCGGTTTGTTTTCGAGGCACCAGCCTCGGTTAAATAAACCTGATTGTCGGGAAGAGCTTCCGATCCTCTACCGATAAATCGGCACTACATTAGCATCGGAACTCGTACCAAAAAGCAGGACTGCAATGGCCAAAGGCACAGAACCAACCATTTCCTAATGATCTTAATATTTTTTCTTTTTAGGAAATAAAGGTAGTGTACGGTACATAACAGCATGCCTGATCTTATTCTTAAAGCTGCGTTAATATATTTTAAACTTTTTTTCTACCTTGATGCAACGTTTTAAAATCCCTTATGTCTTATAATCAGAATATTCGAAATTTTGGAAGCCGTATACATCGATAAAAACCTGGAACTCGTAAAAAAATGCATGCAGGGCAGCCGCGCAGCACAGTTTGAATTGTACAAGCTGTATGCAAAGGCCATGTATAATGTGGCACTGCGCATTTTAAATTATGAGGAAGAGGCAGAAGATGTTTTACAGGAAGCATTTTTGGATGCGTTTACCAGAATTGTAGATTTTAGGCAGGAAACCACTTTCGGACTTTGGTTAAAGCAGATCGTGATCAACAAATCCATCAATTATTTACGTAAGCGTAAGATGGAATTTGTAAGTACCGATGAAATATCGGAAGTGCCGGATGAAGATAGTTTTGATGACCATGAAGTGCAGTTACAGGCTGAAGAAATAAGAACAGCCATAACCCAATTGCCAGATGGCTACAGGGTGGTACTGAGTTTGTACCTGTTAGAAGGTTACGACCATGAAGAGATTGCACACATTTTAAAAATTAGTGAAAATACCAGCCGCACACAGTACATGAGGGCTAAAAAGAAGTTAAAAAGTATTTTAGAACAGAAAGGGATGAGAGATGAATAATAGATTAGAAACCTTTGTAAAGGAAAACCGTAAAGCTTTCGACGTAATGGAGCCATCGGCAGGACTTTGGGCAAAGATTGAACAGGAGTTAGACAACAAGAAGAAAAAAAAACCGGTAAAACTGTATTTATGGATGAGTGCAGCAGCAGCTATTGTGGTTGTTTTCGGTTTAGCCTGGTTATACGTAGGAAAATTACAAAACAAAGATTTAGAAATAGCCGACGTTAGCGCTTCATACGCCAAAAAAGACGTTCATTTCGCTGGTTTAATTACCGAAAAAAGGGATAGTCTGGCCATTTTCGCCTCTGCAAATCCAGAGCTGTATAAAAAATTTACCGCTGATTTGAAAAAGCTGGACGAAGATTATGAAAGATTAAAAACGGAATTGCCAAGCTCGCCCAACCAAACTTTTGTGGTAAAGGCTATGGTTAAAAACCGCGAAATACAATTGCAGTTATTAAAACAACAGTTATTGATTATTAACCAGGTTGACGATTATAAAAGGGTTAACCAAATTTAAGCAAAACCGAGATAAAACAATAACAAGATTCGTCTTGATACCTGATTAAACATACTGGATACCAATCAGGAGACGCTCACCACATCGAAAGCTTATGGCCAGCCGGCAGGTTTTAAGTGTATAGGTGTTTAACAATTAACAACATGAACACAATAAAAATATTTTTAGCCTTTATGGCTTTAATTGCCGTAAAAACTAATGCGCAAGAAGGGGTCGTAAACAGCCCGTCAGAGAAAGTAGTTATAGAAAATGTAGAGAAATCGTCAACAATGGCGATGGTTAACACTTCAAAGTATAAACAAACAGGCAGTGATGCCGAACGATCAAAATCTTTTAGCAAGAGTTTTAATGTAGATAATAACGATAAGGTTAATTTAAACAACCAATTCGGATCTATCGTAATTAAAACCTGGGATAAAAAAGAAGTACGTGTTGACGTAGATATTAAAGCTTATAGCAACTCAGACAGCGATGTACAGAAACTGATTGATGGCGTGAGTATTGATGCCGCTAAAAATGGTGATGTGGTTTCTTTCAAAACCAATATGGGCGACAGAAACGGACGTTATGGCCGCGGGATGAAAAATGGTGTAACCACCTGGCGTAGGGAAGTAAAGGTAAGTTATGTGGTATATATGCCTGCTGTAAACCCATTAACGGTTTCACAAGAATATGGCAATGTAGAATTGGGTAATTTTTCTGGCCCGACTTCTTTAAAGGTAGAATATGGCAATTTGGTTGCCGGTAATTTAAGCAACGTAAATAACTACATCAATGTTCAATATGGCAAATGCGATATCCAGGATCTGAATGCCGCTGTA
Source organism: Pedobacter sp. GW460-11-11-14-TSB4 (assembly GCF_059423705.1). Classification (NCBI taxonomy): domain Bacteria; kingdom Pseudomonadati; phylum Bacteroidota; class Sphingobacteriia; order Sphingobacteriales; family Sphingobacteriaceae; genus Pedobacter; species Pedobacter sp. GW460-11-11-14-TSB4. The sequence goes on along the minus strand of NZ_JBWKYI010000002.1, from coordinate 90,503 downwards.
GTAAAACATGAATATAATGGGCCTGTAACCATTGGTTCGGTAGGTACTTTACAGCTTAATGCAGAATATGTGGCGGTAAACATCAATACCATCAGAAGATCAGCCGATATTAAAGTAGAGTATGGCAAAGGTTTAACTATTGGTACCATTGGCGGCAACTTGCTTTTAAATGCCGAATATGCCAAAGTAAACATCAATACGGTTAAAGGTAATACAGTGGTTAAACAAGCTTATGGCGATTTAAATATTGCATCTGCAGGTAAAATTGCCGTTAATGCCGAATATTCGAATGTTACTTTAGGCTCGCTGAATGGCGATGCAAACATCAACATGGATTATAACCGTTTAAATGTGAGTGAAATTACCCCAGCTTGTAAAAACTTCACCTTCGGAGGCGAATATGTAAGCATCGGCTTGGGCTTTGCAGACCGGTTCAATGCCAATTTCAACGTTTCTACTTCGTATGCAGGCTTTAAATATGGTTCAAACGTAACATCGAGCCTGGTTAGTAAAGACGATGAGACTAAAAAATATACCGGCAAAATTGGTAGCGGTGGTGCTGCAAACGTATCCATTAAAACCGAATACGGCTCAGTTACCTTTAAATAAGATTTTCTAAACCAAACAAACAATGAAGTCCTGCCAAATTGGTAGGACTTTTTTTATATTTTGCGCTGATGAAAATTTACCTTATTCTTCTGCTTTCTATTTTTTCCTTCACGGTATTGGCACAAGATGCCCCGGTTAAATGGGCCACACAGGAAACTTTCTTTGAAGATTTAATAGGTAAAGATTTACCTGCTTTTAAAGGTTTAACCACCAATAAAAAGCCGTTCTCTAATACCGATTTAAAAAACCAGGTAGTGGTGATTAACTTTTGGTTCGAAAAATGCCCGCCCTGTATAGCCGAAATGCCCGAATTAAATAGTTTGGTGGCTAAATATGGTAAAAAGGCCGTAAGGTTTATCGGCATTACGCATGATCATCCCGCTAGTGCCAAACGCTTTCAAAAACGAAACGGGTATAAATACGAAATTGTATCGTTGAGCAAAGATGAGATCAGAAAACTGAATATTAATCACGGTTTTCCATCGAATGTATTGGTTGGAAAAGATGGAAAGATTATTTACGCCACAGCCAATATTTCCTTTTCCGACCCTCAGTTCAAAGCTAAATCGATACTTTTTGAGGAGAAATTAAAAAGTACATTAACAGGTTATTAACCATTTCCGGAAGCGAAAAAACGCCACTTAAATTTCATTCCTTCATATTAATTTCCTACTTTTCTGTCACACTCAATATAGCGCTAGCTTATGGATTTAAAAAATAATTTCAGGCCTTTTTTTATTGGTGCTGCTATTGTGGTTTGGTTTTCCCTCGCATTGCAATTCAGGGTAAGTTTACAGCTCTTGAATAATGATTATCCTGTAACAATTAAAGCGTTTTTATCTTACTTTACCGTAATCACCAATATTATTGTTGCCATTTGCTTTACACGTTTATCTTTTGTTAAACGAAGTGAATCAGGCAGTTTATTTACCCGCTCTTCTACTTTAACGGCCATAACGGTTTATATTGTGGTAGTCGGTCTGATTTACAATATCATGCTGCGTGGCTTGGCATCGCCTGTAGGTTGGGCGAGGCTGGCCGATGAACTTTTGCATGTGGTAAGCCCCTTAATCTTTTTATTTTTCTGGCTTTTCTTCGTTAAAAAATCAACGCTACAATACAAACAGGCCATTAACTGGCTGGTTTATCCACTGCTTTATGTGGTATTTATTGTGGTTAGGGGTTACCTGATTAATAAATATCCCTACCCATTTATCGATGTAGTACAATTGGGTTATCCAAAAGCCATTCTGAATGCAGTTGTAATCCTGTTTATCTTCTGGCTTTTATCACTGCTTTTCATCTTTATCGGGAAGAAAACAGTTAAGATTTAAAGGACATATTCGTCATTGATCGGTTTAACAGGCTCAGGAATCTCATCATCTTCAAGCATCTGCAAAAGGTTGATCTCAATCGTTCTGGTAATCTGGTTAAGCGGAACCCCTGCCGAATTGTTTTCAAAAGGATTAACCAGGCTCATTCCATTAATCTGCGTAGATACAAATACGAAACCAATTAACCAGCCCAAAAATATGGCTGCGGGCCCTGCATCCTGACTGATAACCAGGGTAAAGGTGACCACAAATAACCAGATAAATACTTTAGTTAAATAGGTGTAAGTGGTAGGGAATATGGTATTTTTAATACGCTCGCTCATGCCCATCGAATCAGAAAACCGGGTAAGCATCTCATTAATTTCAATAAAGCGGAAACCATCAATGGCATTAGCTTTTGATAATTTTTGTAAATCTCTCGATTGTATATTTAAAATCGCATTATGCGTATTGTTGTGTTTTTCTATTTCTTTTAAATCTGCTTCAGATAAATATTTGGTGTAAATTTCATCTATTGTGCCTCTTAAATTCGCTTTTAACGCATATAAAAAGGCAATGTGCCGGTAAACCATTCGTTTTACACTTTCTTCATCTTCATCCACGTAATTAATCAATGCCCTTGCAAAAGAACGCGAGTCGTTTACCAAAGCACCCCATATTTTTCGGGCTTCCCACCACCTATCGTACGCCTGGTTATTGTTGAATCCAATAAAAAAGGCAATGGCTGTACCTAAAACCGTTGGAATAATGGATGGAATGGAGAAATGATGGGCAATTAAATACTCACGTACAAAGTAAGCGGCGGTGCAGGAGGCAATCATGATCAGATCAACGTGCCAGGTATTTCTTAAAATTCTACTTAACCTAATGTTTTGTATTAAAAGCATATTATCTAAATGGAGAATAAATTCGTTACGGATGAAAATACAAAACTAAAGCCGAAATGTTTGGTCATGTAACAAATTAATTGACAGACAGTACAGGTTGCCGATTGTCATGCAAATGTTTATCTTGGGAAACCAAATATTCTTAATTTCTTATGAGCGACACTTTACCCAGGAACAATATCTTTAAAGTAATCGGTGCATCATCCCTAGGCACGCTGATTGAATGGTATGATTTTTACATTTTTGGTAGCCTTGCCGTTATCATTGGTCATCAGTTGTTTCCGGAAGATGCAGGTGCATCGGCCTTAATCAACACCCTGGCTATTTTCGCAGCAGGTTTTATTGTGCGTCCGTTTGGTGCATTGGTTTTTGGCAGGCTTGGCGATTTAATCGGCCGAAAATATACTTTCCTGCTCACTTTGGTGTTGATGGGTGGATCGACATTTTTTATTGGTTTAATCCCCTCGTATAAAAGTATTGGTTATGCCGCACCAATTTTGGTATTAATATTAAGGTTAATCCAGGGGCTGGCATTGGGTGGAGAATATGGTGGTGCGGCAACTTATGTAGCAGAACATGCACCAAAAAACAAACGTGGTTTTTTTACCAGCTGGATTCAAACTACTGCAACATTGGGTTTATTCCTTTCGCTGGGGATTATCGTCATCACGAAGAATATTTTAGGTGCTGAAACTTTTGGCGATTGGGGCTGGAGAATCCCTTTCTTGTTATCGATAGTACTGGTTGTTGTTTCGATCTATATCCGCATGAAAATGCATGAGTCGCCCATGTTTTCTAAACTGAAGGCAGAGGGAAATGTCTCAAAAAATCCACTCAAAGAGAGCTTTAACAACAAAGCGAATTTTAAGATGGTGCTTCTGGCCCTATTTGGGGCAACGATGGGGCAAGGGGTAATCTGGTATACGGGTCAGTTTTATGCACAATCATTTTTAGAGAATACCTGTAAGCTGGATTTTAATGACTCGAGATATATTCTGCTTTGGGGGATTGCCTTTGCCACTCCGTTTTTTGTGATATTTGGTGCCTGGAGCGATAAGGTTGGCCGGAAGTGGATTATGCTGAGCGGCATGCTTTTGGGAATTCTTTTTTATCGCCCTATCTATCAAATATTTTTGGATGATACCGATTATACAAAAATTGAACAGACGGATATTTTATCTGCCAGACCCGCTCCGGTAACTTCTGTTTTGATTGCAAACTCAACTGACAGTTTACGCACCGTTTCTACTAAAGTAATGTTAAAAAATGGTGCATCTTTTAACAAGGTACAAACCGATACGGTTTCTGCAACCAAAGGGATTCTCCTGGGTAAAGAAGTAGTAAAAGATAAAATTTTGCCTACGCCGGTATTCTGGAAATTTGTTGGCTTAATTTTCTTCCAGATTTTATTGGTAACCATGGTTTATGGGCCAATTGCAGCTTTCCTGGTTGAATTATTCCCAACTAAAATCAGGTACACCTCTATGTCGCTGCCTTATCATATCGGTAACGGTGTTTTTGGTGGACTTGTGCCCTTTATTGCAACCTTGATTGCAAGTTTTTCAGGCTCTACGCCGCTATCGGGCCTTTGGTATCCGATAGGTATAGCGGCATTGAGCCTGGTTATTGGTGCCATTTATTTATCGAATAAAAGAGACGAAAATATTAACGACTAGATACGAAGAAGATGAATACGTTAAAGAAATTTTTAGGTTTAGTCTGGATGGTTTTGGGACCATTAACCATGACTTTTTTGTTTATGCAGGCGATAGATAAAGTAGGCCTGACCCATACAGATATCGAGCGCACCAATACCATGCTGCAATGGGCAATTATCCTATTTATTTTCCTTCCAATTAGTTTGGGATTGATGATATTTGGCTTTTATGCCTGGAAGGGCGAGTATGATCGCTTGCCGGAAAGTTCAAAAGAGTTATGATTTAAGTCTTATTGTTAATCCGTTTTGTGGTTGATGTTTTTTAATTCATTATAAACCAGCTGTGCAACTGCTCTGGCTCCTTCTGGCTGGAAGTGGGTATTATCTTTTTGTCCTTTTGGATACGCCTCATATTTTGCCGAGTCTAAATTCATGAAGTAATGTTTGCTTACAAATTCACTTCCCTTTGTGGTAAAAAATGCTGCTGAAAGTGAGGTTAGATCGATAATGGATACGTTTAATTCCTGAGCCACATCTTTCACTGCCTGTGGATATTCGCCATGTGCACTGCCCAGTTTGCCATCTTTCCAGGGGTAATTACGGGTAACCGGCGTAATCAGAACCGGTAGAGCACCTTGTGCTCTTGTTTCTTTCACATACATCCTTAAAAAATCTTTATAACCCGGAATATCAACATAACGTTCGGGTTTATCTTTCGCTGCATCGTTGTGCCCAAACTGGATCAATACCAGATCATTCTTTTCTAAGGTTGATAAAACTTCTTTCCACCTTCCCTCTTCAAAAAAAGTTCTGGTGCTTCTTCCCCCTTTTGCTTTATCAATAACCAAAGCGCTGTCGCTTTTAATCAACCTGTTTAATTTTTTTAAACTGTCTTTTTTTAGGAATTGCTGAAACACCTGCCCCCAGCCCGTAATTGGATATTTTTTCTGCTGATAACCTTCATCCAAAGTATAATCTGCAACAGTAGAATCGCCGATTAAATAAACCTTAACAGGTTTAGGTTTAATTAGGAAAGACATTAGTAAAATGACACCAAGGGTTGCGATAAGGATTTTATATTTTTTCATTGCTCTATTTTAAAGCTTGTACACGGAACCAATCAAATTCGGCAATTCCTGAATCATTCGTTTGGCTATCCCGAATGGCAAAGATGCCCATTTTTGCGCCGATCCATTGCCCTGCTGTAGCCTGAAACTCATCGCCTACATTCGTAAAACGAATTCCGTCTTCACTGTAACTAAACTGGCATTTTGCACCCGGGCTAACTTTAACCCTAAAATACACTGACCCCGATTTCAGCCTGGTAATTTCTTTTTCGTTTTCCGTTTTTCCCTTGTCGGCACTTTGGCAAACACCATACATCAGATATATGCCATCTTTTTTGCTCTTCATACTAATCTGCGCATAACTTCTGCCCATTATCACCAAACCCGTTTTTTCGTTCTCCAGTTTTGGATTAGGTTTAAACAAGAGTTTGGTTGTGACCATAAATTCATCAGCAGGAAATTTCTGCATCAACAGATTCGGTACATCCCAAAGGTTTTTAGCATCATCAGGAATTTTAGCCGTGTACAACTTTAACAAACCCTTGTCTGCATCGGTAAATAGCCAGGTAGGTTGCGGATTGGCCTGCCATTGCCATTGTAGGCCTAGTTTTGAAGTATCAAATTCATCACTTTCCACTGGGGTTTCAATCGGATAAACCTTACCTACGTTTGGTTTTTTATAGGTGGTTACGGGCTCACCTTTACCGTCGCCATCTGCATCAAGGCCGATAACGGGCCAGTTATTGATCCATTTCATCGGCTGCAGATGAACCACACGGCCATAAGCGTCTTTGTCCTGAAAATGCAGGAACCAATCTTCACCCGTTTGCGTATTAACCCAGGCACCCTGATGCGGACCATTTACCGAGGATTTCCCTTGATCCATAACTACCTTTCTCTCGTATGGGCCGTAGATGTTCTTACTTCTTAAAATTAATTGCCAGCCTGTAGAAACACCACCAGCTGGTGCAAACAAATAGTAATAGCCGTTACGTTTATAAAATTTTGGCCCTTCAATGGTTGGGTCGAGTTCGTGACCATCGTACACAATTCTGCCTGTTTCTAGTGCTTGCGCGCCGTCGTTTGTTAATGGCATAATCGCCAACACACTTTTTATGCCTGCGCGGCTTCCTGCATAGGCATAGGCCAGATAAGCTTTGCCATCTTCGTCCCAAAACGGGCAGGGATCAATCAATCCTTTACCAGCAGCAACCAATTTTGGCGCAGACCACATTCCTGTTATGGTTTTAGCTTTTGTTAAATAAATCCCAAAGTCAGGGTCGGGATAATAGATATAAAATTCGCCATTGCGGTAACGGATAGAAGGCGCCCAAACACCATTGCCATGTTGAGTTTTTTCGAAATGATCGAAGGGAGGCTGGCGTTTTAAAGCATGGCCGATTATTTTCCAGTTGACCAAATCTTTCGAATGCAGAATCGGCAACCCCGGGATGGCATCGAAACTGGAGGCGATCATATAAAAATCATCTCCCACCCGGATGGCATCAGGATCAGAATAATCGGCATTGATCACCGGGTTTTTATAAGTCCCGTTCCCTAAGTCAGCAACCCAAACTTTAGAGATATACTCGCTTTTTGGCCTGAGTTGGGCAAAGGTTTTGATGCCAAGACTTAATACAAGGATTGAACTAAATAGATATTTCATTTTACAATGATATTTTTAATAATATTTGGTCAGTAATTTATGAACAAGATGCTGAAACAAGTTCAGCATGACGCCGCGGGGGTATAAACAAGGTTAAGTCTTTTTTTATTTTTAGGCAAGTTGTTATTGTGCAATCGTTCCCGACATCGTTTGCAATGTTTAATCCCGGAAAAACTTCTTTCTGATGGATATTAATGTTTAAAATTGTTCATCATATATTTTAAAAACACGGCTGCGTTACAAAGTTTATACTTTTACGTGGCCGATTTTAATTTATACCTAACCAAATTGATATGAAAGCAATCATCCTGTTTTTTCTTGTGGCGATTTCATTGACCGCAAATGCCCTTGAAACCAAAGCAGACTTTGTCGTAGCCGCCGATGGAAGCGGAAACTTTAAAACGGTGCAGGAAGCCATCAATGCCGTACCCGATTTCAGGAACAAAATCACTGTCATCTTGATCAAAAAAGGCATTTATAAGGAAAAACTGATTTTGGCCGCTTCTAAAAAGAATGTGCGGTTTATCGGCGAAAGTGTAAACGAAACCATTTTAACTTATGATGACTACGCCCAGAAGAAGAATGTTTTTGGTGAAGAAAAAGGCACTTCGGGTTCTTCCAGCTTTTATATCTACGGCGAAGGCTTTTCTGCGGAGAACATCACTTTCGAAAATTCATCAGGTCCGGTAGGGCAAGCCGTTGCGGTTTGGGCAGGAGGTGATAAATTAATTTTCACCAACTGCAGGTTTCTAGGCTTTCAGGATACACTTTATACCTACGGAGGCAACAACCGCCAATACTATAAAAACTGTTACATCGAAGGAACGGTTGATTTTATTTTCGGGGCTTCAACGGCCTGGTTCGAAAGCTGCACCATTTTCTGCAAAAAGGCGGGGTATATCACAGCAGCATCAACTGCTGATACTACAAAATTTGGTTATGTATTAAACAAATGCAAAATCAAAGGAGATGCACCAGCCAATAGTTTCTACCTGGGCAGACCATGGAGGCCTTATGCAAAAGTTGCCTACCTCAATTGCGAACTGCCAGATTTAATCCGCCCTGAAGGCTGGAACAACTGGGGCAAAGAAAGCAATGAGAAAACGGCCTATTATGCTGAATATAAAAGCAGTGGAAAAGGAGCCGATCCGGAAAAAAGGGCAAATTGGTCGCACCAATTAACAGATAATGAATATAAGACCTACATTTTGGAAAACGTTTTCCGTGGATGGGATCCAGAGGTGAAATAAGTGTGTTAAATAATTGATATACAGTCGTTAAGTATCTGTTTTCTGGCGCCTTTTTGCCTTGTTTTCCGGTAACGATTGCATAGATTTCTCTTCTATTTTAAGCGCAAACAACGTACACTTGTTATTACAATAACCAAGTATAATTTAACAGCGCAAATAATGAAACATATTTCAGGTCGTTTATGCCGTATTAAGGTAGCTCTGGCATGCTTAATTCTATCTTCTGCAAGTGCTGCTATCGCGCAACAAAAGCAATCCTTACCCGTTATTCAGCAGGTTAAATTTAAAAAAGATACCACGAGCATTGTTCGCTTCGGAGCAAAAGGCGATGGGATCACCTTAAATACACAGAGTATTAATAAAACCATAGCAAGCGTGAGTCAGAAAGGTGGTGGTGTGGTTTTAATTCCCTCTGGTTTATGGTTAACCGGCCCTATCGAGTTAAAAAGTAATGTCAACCTGCACTTAAAACGTGATGCTATTCTTCAGTTTACCGACGATTTTAATCAATACAAATTGGTACAGGGCAATTGGGAAGGTCAGCCAGCCTGGAGAAACCAGAGTCCGATTTCAGGTGTTAACCTCGAAAATATAGCCATTACCGGAACCGGGATTATCGACGGGAACGGAGGTGCCTGGCGCATGGTTAAAAAAGATAAACTCACCGAAACACAGTGGAAAACTTTGGTGGCCTCAGGTGGCATCGTTAAGGCTGATGGAAAAATGTGGTACCCATCTGAGAAAACCCTTAAAGGTTCGAATACTAAAAATGCAGGCGTAATCGAAGCGGGTAAAACAGCGGCAGATTATGAAGATATCAAAGATTTCCTTCGTCCGAATTTGCTGGTGTTAACGGGCTGCAAAAAAATTCTTTTAGAAGGCGTTACTTTTCAAAATTCACCAGCATGGAATTTACACCCTTTACTTTGTGAGGATTTGACCTTAAGAAACTTACAGGTAAAAAATCCCTGGTTTGCACAAAATGGCGATGGCGTTGATGTAGAATCGTGCAAAAACGTATTAATTGAAGGTAGCACTTTTGATGTGGGTGATGACGGGATTTGCATTAAATCGGGAAGGGATGAAGCGGGCCGCAAACGTGGCGTGCCTACAGAAAATGTAATTATTCGCAATAATGTGGTTTACCATGCCCATGGCGGTTTTGTAATAGGCAGCGAAATGAGTGGTGGTGCAAAAAACATCTGGGTGTACGATTGCTCTTTTATTGGTACTGATATCGGCCTGCGTTTTAAAACTACCCGTGGCCGTGGTGGTGTGGTCGAAAATATTTACATCAACAACATCAATATGATCGATATTCCTGGTGAAGCCATTCTGTTCGACATGTATTACGCTGCGGTTGACCCGGTTCCTTTGGCGGGCGAAAAACGTGAAGCCATTAAAACGGTAATGGTTCCGGTAACTGAAGCTACGCCCCAGTTCAGAAACTTTTACATCAAAGATGTGGTAGCCAATGGTGCTGAAAAAGCCATATTTTTTAGGGGTCTCCCAGAAATGAACATCAAAGATATCCACCTGGAAAATGTAACCATAAAAGCAAACAAAGGCATTGAAATTATTGAGGCTGCTGGAATTTTCCTTAAAAACATAAACGTAATTACCGAAAATACCAGTCCGGTTGTCATGATCCAGAACGGATCGAACATCAACATCAGCAATTTAAAATACCCTGAAAACAGCAAGGTGTTGTTTGATGTAAGCGGCGAAAAGACAAAAGGTGTAAAAATTAGTGGAACAGATGTTTCTAAAGCGAAAATGGCTACACTTTTAGGTACTGAAGTAGATAAAAAAGCACTGGAAATTTCAAAATAACCAACATGAAGAGATCAATTCTATATACAGCAGCTGCCCTCATCGGTTTTTCTATTTTATCACAAAGTGGATTTGCCCAAAAGAAATTATCAGAACAGTTAACCTTAACTGCGATGGAAAAACTTTGGCAGGATACGACCGTTTTAAAAGGACCAAAAGGACCGAGATGGTCTTACGACATGGGTGTGGTACTGGAAGGTGCTGCAGCGGTTTGGCGTAATACAGGCGATGGGAAATATTTCAAATACATTCAAAGTTCGATGGATGCCTATTTGGATAAAGAAGGAAATATCACCACCTACAAATCAGAAGATTTTAATATCGATAACATTAAAAATGGCCGTTCGTTATTATTGTTGTACAAAGTTACCGGGCAGCAGAAATACCTGTTAGCGGCAACTAAATTGTACGATCAGCTACAAAAGCAGCCACGCACCCAGGAAGGTGGCTTTTGGCACAAGAAAATTTACCCAAACCAGATGTGGCTGGATGGTTTGTACATGGGAGAACCGTTTTATGCGGAATATGCCAGGCTGATGAAAAAAGAAGCCGCTTTCGACGATATTGCTAAACAATTTATCCTGATGGAGAAAAATTCCCGCGATGTTAAAACGGGATTACTTTATCACGGTTACGATGAAAGCAGAACAGAGCAATGGGCGGATAAAAAAACAGGCCGCTCACCAAATTTTTGGGCCAGGGCAATGGGTTGGTACATCATGGCTTTGGTAGATGTGCTGGATAATTTCCCAGCTAATCATCCTCAGCGGAAAGAATTAATCGCCATTTTAAACCGTACGGCAACCGCTGCTGTGAAATATCAGGATCAAAAATCAGGTGTATGGTTTGATATTTTAGATATGCCAACCAGAAAAGGAAACTACCTGGAAAGTTCGGCTTCGAGCATGTTTGTATATGGCCTGGCCAAAGGTGTACGTAAGGGTTGGCTGGCGCCATCGTTTATGGCGGCTGCAAATAAAGGTTATGCCGGTTTAAAGAAAGAATTTGTTGAACAAGCGGGAGCAGAAAGAATAAACCTGACCAAAACTGTATCCGTATCGGGATTGGGTGGAAAACCCAAATATCGCGATGGAAGTTTCGACTATTACATCAGCGAAAAGGTAATCACCAACGATCCGAAAGGCGTAGGCTCATTTATCTGTGCAGCTTCAGAAATGGAAATCGATCAGTTACCAAAACCAGGCAAAGGGTTAACCGTTACCGTTGATAATTTCTTCAATAACGAGTACATGGCTGGTCCTACCGGAGATAAAATCCCTTTTCATTATGTATGGGAAGAAGATGATAACAATGGCTTTTCCTTATTCGGTAAAGTATTTAATGATGCCGGGGTTAAAACCGCTACCCTTAAAACGGCACCAACAACAGCAAATTTAAAAGGCAGCAACATTTATATTATTGTAGATCCAGATACCGAAAAGGAAACGGCAAATCCAAATTTCATGAATGCTGCACATGCCAAACAGGTTAGCGAATGGGTTAAGGCCGGAGGGGTATTAGTGCTCTTGTTAAACGATGTGGGCAATTGTGAAATTTCTAAATTCAATGTGCTGCCAGAAACTTTCGGAATCCATTTTAATGAGGATAGCCGCAACAAGGTTCAAGGTTCGAACTTTGAGCAAGGTGCTGTAAAAATCCCGGTCGGAAATTCAATTTTTAAAACCGCCAAAAAAGTTTACATCAAAGAAATCTCGACTATCGTAGCCAAAAGCCCTGCGGTTTCGGCCTTAACAGATAATGGAGACGTGCTTATTGCAACAGCTAAATATGGTAAGGGAACTGTTTTCGCTGTGGGTGATCCATGGTTCTATAACGAGTATATCGATGGCAGGAAATTGCCCGCAGATTTTGAAAACTTTAAGGCAACGAACGATCTGGTAAACTGGTTGATTAAACAGGTTCCGGGTAAAAAGTAACCATAGATGAATAAATATTAGCCACGGAAATACAGACAAACGGAAAAATTAATTAATGGTCTGTGGGACACAGACGATGGCTTCAATGCTAATCTGTGCCTCCTTGGCAAACAACTAAGAAATAAAAGTGATGAAAATAAAAATATGGTTAACCCTGGTCTGTAGCAGCTTCATGCTATCGTGTTATGCGCAGCAGCCTACCGATTCTACAGCAGATAAAATGCTTGTATATCAATTAGGCAATGGCGGCTGGCCAAAGCAACTCGAAGATAAAAGCGTGGTGAACTACGGAGCAACCTTAACACCTGAGCTTTTGGCCAGGATAAAAGCAACGAAAGATTTACACGCCACGTTCGATAACAAAGCCACCAGCAGAGAAGTGCTATACCTCGTTCAAGCGTATAAAAAAACACAGAATAAGGCTTATTTAACGGCAGCTGAAAAAGGATTGGATTATATTTTAGTCGCGCAATATGCGAATGGTGGTTGGCCGCAGTATTATCCTGATAAAGCTTTGTACCGCTCAGAAATTACCTACAATGATGATGCAATGATTAATGTGCTTAATATCTTACAGGATATCGTCACACAGAAAAATGATTTTGAGGTTGTAAATCCAGCTTACATCAAAAAAGCAGAAACGGCCATTGCAAAAGGTATTGATTGCATTATCAAAACACAGGTAAAACAGCATGGAACTTTAACTATCTGGGCTGCGCAATACGATAAAGACTCAATGTTGCCTGCAAAAGCAAGAGCATTTGAGCCGGCTTCATTAAGCACGAGTGAATCGGCAGGTATTGTCCGTTTTCTGATGAGGCTTAAAAATCCATCGCCTGAAGTCAAAAATGCAATTGCTGCTGCAGTGAAATGGTTCGATACCTATAAAATTGCGGGTTATCGTTTCGATCGGAATAAAAATACTTCAGCTTTGGTTGCCGATAACACGAGCATGACCTGGGCACGATTTTACGATATAGAGAAAAACACCCCGATTTTCGGCGATCGTGACAACACCATTAAAACAAAATTAGAAGAGTTAAGTCCTGAGCGGCGAAACGGCTATGCCTGGTATGGCAACTGGGGCCAAAAATTAATCGAAAAGGAATACCCGAAGTGGTTAAGCACAAGTGGAAAATAAATAATTATAACCCGTCATTACCAGTAGCGCGCAATGACAGAAAATAGCAAGGCAATGATTTTAAACAAAGAAAATTTAAAAAATATTAACGGCGATAAGGTGATCAAACCAAGTGCCGAAATTTTGGCTTTACCAGAAAAAGTAATCCAGTTTGGAACAGGTGTTTTACTACGTGGTTTACCTGATTATTTTATTGATAAAGCCAACCAGAAAGGAATTTTTAATGGTCGTGTGTTAGTGGTTAAATCCACTTCAAAAGGTGGTGCTGATGCATTTTCGAAACAGGATAATTTATACACACTTTGTGTAAAAGGGATCGAAGATGGTGCTCATGTAGAAGAAAATTCTATCAACGCTTCAATCAGCCGTGTTTTATCAGCTTCACAAGACTGGGCAGAGATTTTAAAAGCCGCTCACCAGCCCGAAATGCAGGTTGTTATTTCGAATACAACTGAAGTTGGGATTGTTAAAAGTGAAGATAAAATCACTGATAACCCGCCACAGTCGTATCCAGGAAAATTATTGGCTTTTCTGCACGAAAGATATACTGCATTTAATGGTTCGGCAGAAAGCGGGATGGTTATTGTGCCAACAGAATTAATTAGTGACAATGCGGATAAACTGAAAGAAATTTTGCTTGATCTTGCCATTCAGAACAAACTGGGCTGGGATTTCGAAAACTGGTTAAAAACAGCCAATCATTTTTGCAAGACTTTGGTGGATAGGATTGTTCCAGGAAAACTTCCGGAATCAGCGCAAAAAGCCATCGAAAGCGAATTGGGTTATGAAGATGAATTGATGATTATGGCCGAACCTTTCAGGCTTTGGGCTATTGAATCATCAAGCGAAAAAGTGAAAGAAATTTTATCTTTTGCAAAGGCCGATAAGGGTGTTTTCATTGTTCCGTCAATCGACAAATTTAAAGAACTAAAACTCCGCTTACTTAACGGCACACATACCATTAGTTGTGGATTAGCAATCCTGGCAGGTTTCAATACGGTAAAAGAGGCGATGGCGAATGAAGATTTCTCGGCTAATGTATTAAAACTGATGAAAGATGAAATTGCGCCTGTTGTGGTAAATGAAGATATCACTTATGATGAAGCAATTGCTTTTGCGAAAAGTGTAGTCGACCGTTTCAGTAACCCTTCCCTTGAGCATCAGTGGCAGGCCATTACGCTAAACTTCACCTCAAAAATGCAAATGCGTAATATGCCTTTGATCAGAAGATATTATGCTTTAAAAAATGAAGTTCCTCAACTTACCGCTTTAGGGGTTGCCGCATATATTCTTTTTATGAATGTAAACCAGGATGGCGATACTTACACCGCCAGTGCAAACGGTAAAACTTATCCGGTGCAGGATGAATTTGCAGAAATTTTATACGAATACTGGAAGAATCCGGAAACGGTTGTAGATAATACCCTTGGCGACAGGCGTCTTTGGGATAAAAACCTGAATAATTACCCCGGCTTTAACGCGGCCGTAAAATCTTACGTTGACTTATTACAGAACAAGGGTGCAAAAGAAACTTTAAGTAACTTGCATTCAGAAAGGACAATTTAAAATGGTTACTAGAATTTTAAAAATCCATCCTAACGATAATGTACTTGTTGCCTTGCAAAACCTGGCAAAAGGCGAAACCGTTATTTACGATGGGCACGAATATATTTTACAGGATGATATCCAGGCTAAGCATAAGTTTTTTATGCAGGATATGAATGCAGGCGATCACATCATTATGTATGGTGTATTGGTGGGTAAAGCGCAGCATTTCATCCTAAAAGGTGGCTTAATGGATACCGAAAACACGAAACATGCTTCTGATCCATATGAGTTCAGGCCATACCATTACGAATGGCATGCACCGGATGTTTCTAAATTTGAAGGCCGGACCTTTAACGGTTATATCCGTAGTGACGGGCGTGTAGGAACCGCAAATTATTGGTTGTTTATTCCGACTGTATTTTGCGAAAACCGCAACCTGGATGTGATCCGTGAGGCTTTGCACAATGAATTGGGTTATGCGGTAACCGATAAATACAAGTCTTACGCCCACCAACTGGTTGAAGCGTATAAAAATGGCGAAATCTTAGCAGAGGCCGATCCAAGTTCTATCGGACTGGCGAATCCATCGGCCAACCGTGTTTTTAAAAATGTTGATGGCATTAAATTCTTAAACCATCAGGGTGGCTGCGGTGGTACCCGTCAGGATGCCGCTGTGCTGAGTAAATTATTGGCTGCCTATGCCGATCACCCTAACGTAGCAGGTGTAACTGTTTTAAGCTTAGGCTGCCAGAACCTGCAGGTTAAAGATTTTATGGACGATTTAAAACACCGCAGTCCGAATTTTGATAAACCTTTATTCGTTTTTGAGCAGCAACAATCGCAGAGCGAAGAACAATTGGTGAAAGAAGCCATCAGGAAAACCTTTATTGGTTTAACCGAAATCAATAAAATCGAACGTCAGCCAGCCCCTTTGAGCAAACTGGTTTTGGGTGTTAAATGTGGTGGTAGTGATGGGTTCAGTGGAATTAGTGCTAATCCGGCAGTAGGTTATACTTCTGATTTATTGGTGGCTTTAGGCGGTACTGTACTTCTTGCTGAGTTCCCTGAGCTTTGCGGCGCAGAACAACAGTTAATCGACCGTACCAAAGATGAAACTGCGGCACGTAAGTTCATCCAGTTGATGACCGCTTACAATCAATCGGCAGAAAATGTGGGCTCTGGATTTTTCATGAATCCATCACCTGGAAATATAAAAGATGGTTTGATTACCGATGCCATTAAAAGTACCGGAGCAGCAAAAAAAGGCGGAACTTCGCCGGTTGAGGATGTTTTAGATTATACCGAGCCAGCAACAAAACCTGGATTAAACTTAGTGTGTACCCCAGGAAATGATGTGGAGGCTACTACCGGAAAAGCAGCGTCTGGAGCAACCTTAATTTTGTTTACCACAGGTTTGGGCACACCTACCGGAAACCCGGTTTGTCCAACCATCAAAGTTTCAACCAATAATGCTTTAACCAAACGCATGGGCGATATCATCGATATCAACTGCGGACCGGTAATTGAAGGCGAAAAAACCATCGAACAAATGGGAGAAGACATCCTGGAATATTGTATTAAAGCGGCCAGTGGCGAAGTAATTCCTAAAGCGGTGCTGCTTAATCAGGATGATTTTATTCCATGGAAACGGGGGGTTAGTCTTTAATTAGTCTGGAGTCGTAAGTCCCAAGTCGTGAGCCTTGGAGCCCAATTCCGTGGTCTGTGACCTCACAGGCCACTAATACATAAATTGAGTTCCGGTCTGTGAGGACACAGACCGGAGATAATACATAAATAAAAATTTAATAGATAAGCGTTTTGATCAGCTCAAACCGATATCTAATGTCTCAAATCATATAGAATGAAACCTTTTTTAGACGAAAATTTTCTTTTGCAAAGCAAAACTGCTGAAAAGCTTTACCACAATTTTGCAAAGTCATTGCCGATTATCGATTACCATAATCACCTTATTCCAGAGCAGATTGCCAATAATACACAGTTTGCCAATATCAGTCAGGTTTGGCTTGCCGGCGATCATTATAAATGGAGAGCCATGCGTGCCAATGGTGTTGATGAAAAATACATTACTGGCGTTGGATCTGATTATGAGAAATTTGAGAAATGGGCAGAAACTGTTCCATATACCCTGCGTAACCCATTATACCACTGGACACATTTAGAGCTTCAGCGTTATTTTGGTATAACCGATTTACTTTCTGGCAAAACGGCACAGAAAATTTTCGATGAATGTTCTGCAAAACTACAAACCCCCGAATATTCGGTGCGCGGTTTATTAGCCAAAATGAATGTTGAAGCCGTTTGTACTACCGATGATCCGCTGGATAGTTTAAACTTCCACCAGCAACTGGCAAGAGAAGGTGCCAACCTTAAAATGTTGCCGGCCTTCCGTCCGGATAAAGCGATGAACAGTGATGATATTGAAGGTTTAAACGAATATATCGACAAATTAGAAAGTGTTGCTGATAAAACCATCAGTAACTTTCAGGATTATATCGACGCCTTAAAAAGCCGCCACGATTATTTTGCGGCAAATGGCTGTTCGGTTTCTGACCATGGTTTGGAACAGATTTACGCTGAAGATTATACTGAAGCTGAAATTGCATCGATCTTCGATAAAATCCGCAGCAAACAGCATATTTCTTACGAGGAAAACCTGAAATTTAAATCGGCCATGCTGGTTTATTTTGCAGAGTGGGACCATGAAAAAGGCTGGGTACAGCAATATCACCTGGGTGCCTTACGGAATAACAATGCCCGGATGTTAAGGCAATTGGGGCCGGATACGGGCTGGGATTCGATCGGCGATTTTAGTCAGGCGAGAATGCTTTCTAAATTCTTAAACCGCTTAGATAATCAGGATAAACTGGCTAAAACCATTATCTATAACCTTAATCCTGCCGATAACGAATTAATTGCAACCATGATCGGAAACTTTAACGATGGTTCGGTTGCAGGTAAAGTCCAGTTTGGTTCGGCCTGGTGGTTTTTAGATCAAAAAGATGGTATGATTAAACAGTTAAATGCACTATCGAACATGGGGCTTGTAAGCCGACTGGTAGGTATGCTTACCGATTCGCGCAGTTTCCTTTCTTTTCCCCGTCACGAATATTTCAGAAGGATTGTTTGTAACCTCTTTGGAGAAGACATTGAGAATGGCGAATTACCTAACGACTTGGAGTGGGTTGGCAAAATTGTGCAGGATATTTCGTACTTTAACGCAAAAAATTACTTTAAATTTTAACCAAAATCAGGCTTTAGGGAGGTATTTCGTTGGAAATAAATCATTTCAATCGTTTTCCTTCCATTTTCATACCGTTGCAGAGAACAGCATGAAACACGCCGATGATACACAAAAATGAGCACCCAAATATTCGCTTCATCAAAAAAAGGAGAAAAAGTTTTAAGCTTTGGTGAAATACTTTTACGCATCTGTCCGGATATGGATGGGCAATGGTTAAAAGAAAATAAACTACCATTTTATGTTGGTGGTGCAGAGCTGAATGTAGCAACGGCACTGGCACTTTGGAATGTTCCTTCAACTTACTTATCGGCTGTGCCTGATAATTCGGTAACACGTGAAATTGTAGATTATCTGGATGCAAGGAACATTGATACCACGCCCATGGTTTATCACGGCGAGCGTTTAGGTTTATACTATCTTCCGAAAGGGAAAGACCTTAAAAATGCTGGTGTAATTTACGATAGGGCAAATTCGGCTTACGCTGATTTGAAGGTTGGACAAATTAACTGGGATGAAGTTTTTGAAGGTGTGAGCTGGTTTCATTTTAGTGCCATATGCCCGGCAATCAATCAATCTATTGCCGATGTTTGTTTAGAGGCATTAAAAGTAGCCAGTGCGAAAAATATTACCATTTCGCTCGATTTAAACTATCGTGCCAAGCTTTGGAAATATGGTAAAGACCCGATTGATGTTTTACCACAACTGGCTCAATATTGTACGCTGATTATGGGTAATGTGTGGGCGGCGAACAAAATGTTGGGTACTGCACTTCACGAAGATTTAATACCAACCGAGGGTTATGCAAAGGAAACGTTACTGCAACAGGCAACCGATACTTCTAAAGAAATATTAAGTTTGTTTCCGGCATGTAAAGCGGTTGCAAATACCTTCAGATTCGATCATGGCAAAGGTATCAGGTATTACACTGCTATTTATACCGCTGATGAATTAACGGTTTCAGAAGAATATGTTTCAGAAGAAATTTTAGATAAAGTGGGCAGTGGCGATTGTTTTATGGCCGGTCTGATTTACGGTTTTTATAACCAGTTATCGGCCAAAGAAACCTTAAATTTTGCCACCGCAGCAGCATACGATAAATTATATATTCCAAGCGATGCGACAACCAGTACAGTAGCCGATATAGAAAAAAGAATTATACGCAATGATTAGCAACAAGCACAAAATTTTAGATGCCATTTTAGAGCAGGGCATGTTACCCCTTTTTTACCAGGATAGCGAATCGGGTAGTGTAGAAATATTACGCACTTTGTATAAAGCCGGTGTTCGTGTTTTCGAATACACCAACCGTGGTAAATCAGCACTGCCGAACTTTAAAAAGTTAAAAGAAATCCGCGATGCAGAAATGCCTGATCTTTATTTAGGTATTGGAACCATTAAAACGCCTGCAGATGCAAATGCTTTTATTGAGGCTGGAACAGATTTCATCGTGGCGCCGATCGTAAATCCGGCAGTAGCCGAAATTGCCAACAAAATCGGGATGCTTTGGATCCCGGGCTGTATGACGCCGACTGAAATCAGTGTTGCGCAAGAGCACAAAGCCATGCTGATCAAAATTTTCCCTGCTAATATTTTAGGCCCTGAATTTATTTCATCCATTAAAGATCTTTTCGCCGGACAGCTGTTTATGCCAACCGGTGGTGTAGAAATTAATGCCGATAATTTAAAAACCTGGTTTAAATCTGGTGTTTGTGCCGTTGGTATGGGCAGCAAATTAATCAGTAAAGACGTGATGAGCAAAGGTCTTTACGAAGAGTTATTCGACAATACAAAATTAGCGCTTGACCTGATTCAGCAAAGCAAATAAAAATTTAACACACCCTAACCAAATGAACCAACCCAAAACAAGCAAATACAGATGGACCATATGTTTGCTGTTATTTCTAGCTACGACCATAAATTATTTAGATAGACAGGTACTTTCTTTAACCTGGACAGATTTTATTAAACCAGAATTTCATTGGGATAATAATGATTATGGAAATATTACAGCCTTGTTCTCTATTTTCTACGCCATCTCGATGCTTTTTGCAGGTCGTTTTGTTGATAAAATGGATACCAAAAAAGGATTTTTATGGGCGATAGGCGTTTGGTCTGTTGGGGCCTGTTTACATGCTTTTTGTGGGATTGCCACTGCCGGGATCATCAATGGAAACTGGTTTGTAGGATTTGAGGGTGCTAAAGATGTAATTGCCCGCGTGAACGATACCGGATTAATTGTTTCGGTAAGTGTTACCTTATTTATTTTTGCCCGTTTTGTATTGGCTGTTGGAGAAGCAGGAAATTTTCCGGCTGCAATTAAAGCTACTGCCGAATACTTCCCTAAAAAGGACAGGGCATTTGCAACCAGTATTTTCAATGCAGGTGCTACTGTTGGCGCACTAGCTGCACCAATTACCATTCCTTTTATTGCAAAAGCTTATGGATGGGAAATGGCTTTCATTATTATCGGCGCACTCGGTTTTGTATGGATGGGCTTATGGATTTTTGTGTACAACAAGCCAGAATTACATAAAAGGGTTAGCCCTGAGGAATTGGCTTATATTCAGCAGGATGTGATCAACGATCGTAAACTGGCTGATTACGTAGAAGAAACCAAAGAAAAAGTTTCATTTATCGACTGTTTTAAATACAAACAAACCTGGGCTTTTGCTTTTGGTAAATTTATGACCGATGGCGTTTGGTGGTTCTTTTTATTCTGGACCCCGGCTTACTTAAAATCGGTTTATGGCATGGATTCTACGCAAAGTGCGCTCCCTTTATTTGTGCTTTATATGATTACCTTGCTATCTATTATTGGGGGATGGTTACCAACCTATTTCGTTGATAAAAAAGGTATGAACCCATACGAAGGCAGAATGAAAGCCATGTTGATTTTCGCATTTTTTCCGCTTTTAGCCTTGGCAGCGCAACCTTTGGGACACATTACCTATTGGATTCCGGTAATTATTATCGGTATTGCAGGTGCGGCTCACCAGGCGTGGTCGGCCAATATATTTTCAACCGTAGGCGATATGTTCCCTAAAAAGGCGATTGCTACTATTACCGGTATTGGCGGTATGGCAGGTGGATTAGGCTCTTTCATTATCAATAAAGGATCAGGTTTATTGTTTGATTATACTGGCAAAAACGAGATTGTTTTTATGGGCTTTAAAGGTGAAGAAGCAGGTTATTTTATTATTTTCTCCATCTGTGCGGTATGTTACCTTATCGGCTGGACAGTAATGAAAACCTTAGTACCAAAATATAAAGTTATCGAACTAAAATAATTTGAAAGCTGAGGCATAGGGATAACCAATCCTGATCTTCAGCTTTTTTACAACAATAAATCTATACTTAAACTATAGACTTAACATTAATTTAACCCTAACAAACAAACTAAATTGAGTACATCGCTAAACCTCGAAAGTATTTTCGTTGAAGAGAGCCAGATTCCAGATGAATTTAGGCTCACGGAAGAAATCAATCAAAAGGAGTTTCTTTCCAATGGAGAAATGAAACCATGGAATGGACCATTTAATGAAGTGTTTTCTCCGGTATGCGTAAAAACCCCTGAAGGCTTAAAACGAAAGCGTATTGGTAGTTTCCCTGTTTGCACAGAGAAAGAGTCGACAGAAGCTTTAGATGCAGCCGTAGCCGCTTATGATAATGGTCGCGGGCAATGGCCAACCATGAGTGTTGCCGATCGGATTACCTGCGTAGAAAACTTCACCCATAAAATGATTGAGCAAAAGGAAATTGTTGCGAAATTAATTATGTGGGAGATCGGTAAATCGTATGCCGATTCGGTAAAAGAATTCGACCGTACAGTGGAATATATCTATGCAACTATCGATGCGCTGAAAGATATCGACAGACAATCATCACGTTTCGAAATAGAGCAGGGTATTGTGGCTCAGGTACGCCGTTCTCCGCTAGGCGTGGTGCTTTGTATGGGGCCGTTCAACTATCCGTTAAACGAGACTTTTACAACGCTTATCCCGGCTTTGATTATGGGCAATACGCTTTTATTCAAACCACCTAAACACGGTACTTTATTGCACTACCCTTTATTAGAGGCTTTCCGTTCCAGTTTCCCTAAGGGCGTTGTAAATACGATTTATGGTCGTGGCAATACCATCGTTCCCGGCTTAATGAAATCAGGAAAAATTAATGTGCTTACCTTAATCGGCTCAAGTAAGGTAGCCAACGAACTGAAAAAACTGCACCCTAAAGTAAACCGTTTAAGGGCAATTTTAGGTTTAGATGCCAAAAATGCGGCGATCATCACTAAGGATGCAGATCTTGATCTGGCGGTTTCTGAAACCGTATTGGGCTCACTTTCTTTTAATGGTCAGCGTTGTACCGCGATTAAAATCGTTTATGTTCACCGCAGTCTAGCGCAGGAGTTTTTAAAACGTTTATCTGCTGAAGTAGAAAAACTGAAGTTTGGTATGCCTTGGGAAAAAGGTGTAAACCTGACACCGCTGCCTGAGCTGAATAAACCTGAATATTTAAAGGAATGTATTGATGATGCGGTTTCGCACGGCGCTAAAGTGATCAACAAAAATGGCGGGCAAACCTTAGAAACTTTTGTTTATCCAGCCATTATGTATCCGGTAAACAGCAATATGAAACTATACCGCGAAGAGCAGTTTGGTCCGATTGTTCCTGTTGTTCCATTTGATGATCTGGAAGAGCCTATTGAATATTTAATCGGTTCGCCACACGGCCAGCAAGTGAGTATTTTTAGTAATAATGCGGCGGTAATTTCTTCATTGATTGATCCTTTGGTTAACCAGGTAAGTCGTGTTAACATCAACTGCCAGTGCCAACGCGGACCAGATGCTTTCCCTTTTACGGGCCGTAAAGACAGTGCGGAAGGAACACTTTCTGTAGTGGATGCCTTGCGTTCGTTCTCGATCCGTTCTTTGGTGGCCACCAAATTTACTGACGATAATAAAAAGTTATTGAATGAAATTGTTAAAGGAGATGATTCGAACTTCTTAAGTACGAAGTATATTTTCTAATTAAATTATAGAAACTAAGCCGCAGATTCGCAGATTAAAATCTCTGAATTTGCGGCTTTTTATCATGTGTTATAGTCCTCGTTTGTAACGAGGATTACTGAGGGACGCATTTGTAATGCCGGGTATTGTAGGCGATATAATCGCTATTCTCATACATCCTCGTTGCAAACGAGGACGATACCCACCATATTTTACTTCAAACTCTTCACCAAACTCAACTTTAATTCCTTTATCCCCTTCACCACCAAACCCGCTACCTGTTTGGCTCCCTCCAGGCTTAAATGTGTATTGTCTTTTTTGCCATTTGGGTAATTCACATTGCCCGAATCAACATGGTTAAATAACTTAATAGATGGCTCCTCGCCCAGGCGGTTTAACAAACTTTCTGTTTTTACCAGCATATCAATTAAAGGAACATTTAACGAATCGGCTACCTGACGGGTAATCCGTGGATAATCGCCATGCGAATCGATTAATACGCCATTTTTAAAACTCCTGCGCGAAATTGGTGTAAGTAAAACCGGGAAGGCTTTTTTGCTTCTGGTCTCATTTACATAATTAACCAGATTGATTTTGAAATCAGCTAAGGATACACCAACTGTTGGTTTGTCAACTTTCTCATCGTTGTGACCAAATTCGATAAAAACATAATCGCCAGGATTTAACTGGGCCAATATCGGGTCCCAGCGTTTTTCTGCCCTGAACGATTTTGTACTCCTGCCGTTTAAGGCCCGGTTATCAACCGCAACATCGGTTTTAAAATAAGATTGTAGTGCCATCCCCCAGCCCGTTTCGGGGTAGGCCTTTTCTTCCTTGTTGGCGGCAGTAGAATCGCCAATAATGTAGAGTTTAGTTTTCTTTTGGATGAGGGTAAAAGACAGTAATACAACCAATGTTCCGGCAGCTAAAATTTTAAAGAAATTCGTTTTCATATTTTTTATTGATCTATAACTGCGGGGGATTCCATTGATCCGCTCCGCCAAGTATATTTTTTAAAGTGTAGGTTTTTGCTTCTTTATCTGTTAGCTGTTTTGTCCAGGGCAATCTCGTTTTGGGCGAGGCGCCATCTCCCTTATTTTTATATTCTGCATAAAAAACGGTCAGTTCCTTATTTGGGAACATGAGATCGCCTTTCCATGGATTCCAGCCTTCGGGTAAAATATGTTTCCCCAGATCGCAGGCCATGAATACCGTTTTTGCATAAGGGCGCCAGGGCCTGCCGAGATAAGCTTTTGTTACGGCCGGATCTGCAATGAGTTTACAATTTATAAAAACAAATCCGAATTTTTGCTGCGCTGAAGTGGAGGCTGCGGTAACATAAGAATCGCTTAAACTTTTGATGGTACAATTTTGAAACACCACTGTTGCTTTACCGAAAATAAAATCGGTTGTGCCTTCGATATAACAGTCATGATAGTATTGGCGGCTATTTTCGATTCCGGCATAAAGGGTATCCTGATTGCCCAGAAGCCTACAGTTTTTGGCTACAAAACGATCACCTTCTACATGTAAGGCAACAGCTTGTCCGACACGCCCAGCTGAATTGATAATGGTTAAGTTTTCGAGGTGGATATCGTTGCCCTGAACCAATACGGTGAATGAAGTATAGGTGCTGAATTTGGGAAGGCCAAAAATATCTTTACCCATCGGGTTTGGCTTCCCCGAATAATCATCGAAGGTAATGATGGTATTTTCGGCCTTTTCTCCGATAATGGAGATCTTAATTTTCCATGATGGAATAATCAGCTTCTCTTTGTATGTGCCGTTTTTAACCTGAATTTTAACCTCTTTTTCGCCTAAATCCCTCACTGAATTGATAGCCTCCTGGATGGTTTTGTAATTTCCGCTGCCATCTTGTGCAACGATTATCATCGATGGGTATTTAGGATCCTGGGCAAAAACTTTTGAGCAAATGCCAAGATATAAAAGCAAGGTAGCGGCTATACAGACTATGGTTGATTTCACCATTTGATTACAATAATTCTTTCGTATAAATTTCAACAAAAAAAGGCAGAAACGAGTTCTGCCTTAAAAATCAATTCATAAAATTACAATCTCCATCTAGGATCGCCAGATGTAGATTTTCCAACATAACCGTCGTCCTTTATTTTGAAGTTCTTAGTTGTTGGAGCTGTTAATAATGCTGTGCTAACCCCTGTATAAGCAGTAATGCCAGGAACCGGATTTGCAGTAAATGTCACATCAGAAGTTTGGTAATTATTTGCCACTGTTGGTGCTGTAGCAGATCTGATGCCCCTGGCAGTTGCTGCTGGTGACAATGTTTTAGCAATTATATTATTCTTGAACGAGAACCCACTTGAAATCGTTTGCGTATCATAATCGATAAAATACCTGCCATCGCCAACTACATTGTAAAATGTATTATTCTCTATCGTTACTGTAAGTGATGGCGCCTTATTATGCAAAAGCAAACCAAAGCCGATATTTGAAAAAGTATTATTGGTTAAGGTAATATTATTGATTTTACCGGTAGCCACATTTGAATTAATAAAAGCATAGTTACCAACTCCCGGACCGGCATCTGCCACGCTAATGTTATCAATAATGCAATTGTTTACGATAACTTTATTAATTGTAATTGCATTGGTACCTTGAATACGAAGTGGTGAGTTAACAAAATGACGAATGTTACAATTTTCGAAAGAAACTTCATCCATAGTAGAAGCGAGACTTTGATTAATGATATATTGGCGTCTGGTTGATGGTGCCAATGTTTCATCGCCTTTTGCATAAGCTGTTAAGTCCACATTTTCGAAATGTAGCTTACCTCCAGTGCTAGGTAAAATAACCTGTGTAAACGAAATAACTGGTTTCACCGCTGCAACTTCACCAATTATACTAATGTCTATTCCAGCTGGTAATGTAAAAGCAACATCAGCGTTATATTTTGTTCCTTCCAGAATTACAAACCTTGTGCTTTTTGTAGCCGCCTGGATCATTGCTGCCAGATCATCTGTTGCCGCTAAAACTACAACATCCGCTCCGGTAGGCAATTCAGCCGGAGTAGTAAAGGTTTTTGTTCCTCTAATTGATGTGCCTAAAAGTAAAGTTACAGTATAGGTTACTTTTGGGCTTAGGCCTGTTAATGTTAACCCGCCAGCAAGAACTTCTGCTGCTGTAACAGGCCGTGTAATATTGCCTGGATTAATGGTTATCGTGGTGGCATTCTCGCCAGCCGGCCAGTTTAAAGTAACGGTTCTTGAAGTTAGTTTAGCAGGTAATATATCCTGAAAAATCTGCTCGGGTTCTGTTTTCACAGAAATGCTAACCCATTTGGAGTCTGCAACACCCTGTGCAACTCCTTTTACCCTAATGGCATATTGTGTATTACCCATTAATCCGGTTACGGTATAGGGTAATTGTGCCGCAGTAATGCTGGTAATCGATTTTACCGGGGTGCCGGTAAAATCCGCATTATCATATACTTCGATGGTATAAGAGGTGGCATTAGGTACAGCGTTCCAGGTTAATTTAACTCCGGTTTTATTTACTATGGTTGCCGTTAAACCCGGGCTCGAAAAAACCCTGTCGACCTCTAACTTAGTAATTTCTTCTAAGTTATTTTCTTTACATGCCGATAAACAAACTGTTGCCATCAGTAAGAAGGTGTATGCATATTTATTAATCTTTTTCATAACCTCGGGTTTACAAGTTTAAGGGCTTATTATTTAACATTCCGTTAGATGAATCTAAAAATACCTGCCATATTGGCCAATATTGCTGCAGGTTGGGGTCTTTGGTGTAAAGGGCATTCCAGTAAGAAACAGCTTCTCCAGCGGTAACCATTGTCCAGGCTTTATTGGAGGTATATCCTAGAGCAAGGCCCTGTGCATCGGTATCACCGAATTTTAATCCATAAATTTCTACAGTTTCGCCATTGGCTGCGGTTCTGTAATAAATTTTAGCCGGTAAAGCCGCATACTTACCCTGCCTGTTTTCCAGTTGCTGTAATTTAGTTTTGGCTTCAGCCAGTTTTGTGCCCAGTAAATTCCAGCGGATTAGGTCACCTTTCCTAAGCATTTCCCCTGTAAATTCCAATGCTCTTTCGTTTACAACAGCGTCGAAAAATGCAGCTTTGGATGCTGTAGCTGTAGCCATAAAAGTCGTAACCTTGGCAGGGGCTGTAGGGTAGGCCCTATCGCGGATCATTTTTAAATATGGGGCTGCAGCAGCTGGACCGTCGATATCGTTAACCGCCTCTGCAGCCATTAAAACTACATCAGCATAACGCATATACATCCAGTTTAATCCATCATCGTTAGTAGCGGTTACCCTTCTTTTCATCCACTCGTAACGGTATTTGCCAAAGTATAAACGGCCTAAAGCCGATGGTACCTGCGCTGCACCTTTAGTGCCATCGCCGCCATCCCATTCGTAAGGTACAACTGTTACATCTCTGCGTACATCCTCATTTTCATATTCATACAACATAATCGGGTTTGGTCCATCTGTTCCACCCTTGTTCTGACCCGTGTACTGGTCTGTTTTGATGTGACGTACACCAAGATCAAAAATTACACGGCCACGGCCATCGCTAAACGGAATTTCCCACATCGATTCTAAACCTGCGGCACCGGTTTCCTCATTTAGTTTTCTAAAAACTTCTTCAAAGCCCAGCAATCTTAATTTACCGCTTGCAATAATTTCCAGACATTCTTTTTTGGCAATGGCATACATTTTATCGTGTGATAATTCCGGATCGGAACTTAATTTTACAGTTCCATCCAGGCGCTGTGCATAACCACCTGCGGCTAATGCCAAACGCGCCCTTAAGCCTTTTGCGAAAGCTTTGTTTACGCGCTCTACTTTGGCGGTTGTGCTATTATCGCCAGGCCATGGCAGGTAACCTGCTGCTTCATTTAAGTCGGCTAACAGTTGTTTATAAATTACATCCCTGTCGCTTCTTGGCAAATAAGATGTCGCAGTAGTAATGGGCTCAAAACGTGCCGGCACATCACCCCAGCCTTTTATCAGGTCGTTATATAAAACAGCCCTTAAGGTTAAAATTTCGCCTAGGATCTGCGCCATTGCCGGGTTGCTTTCTATATTACCATAGGTTCTGATTCCCCTGATCGCCAGGTTGGCCCTTTCAATGCCTTCGTAAAATTTAGCCCATGCATTATCTGTAGTGTTCATTTGGCCATTGTTCACATTACAGTTGTAGTTAGACAGTTTTGCCTTGTCATCATCAACCGATTTTAAGGTGTTGTATACTTCGGTATCATTGTTAAGTCCGTAAAACACCAAAAAACGGCCCCTGTACGAATTGGTTTCCCCAAATGATTGTAGTACGCCCGCTACCGAACCCTCGGCTAAGCTAGGGGTAGAAAAAATAACAGACTCATCCAACGAGGATTTTGATGGCGCATCTAATGTTTTTTTACAGCTACTTACAAATGTTATTCCTGTAATGATGAATAGCGCATATATAATTCTTTTCATTGTCTTAAAATTAAATGGTCTCTAAAAATTAACGTTTAGCCCGAACACGAAAGATTTACTTCTTGGGTATGCAGAATAGTCAACACCAGGCGTAAGCGGTGTATTCCGTCTGGTCGAAACCTCTGGATCGAAACCACTGTAATTGGTCCATAACCATAGGTTATAAGCAGAAGCATAAAACCTTAATTTTTTCATTTTCAGTTTATTTGATATTTGTGCAGGCAGGGTATATCCAAGTGTTAGGGTAGATAACCTCAAAAACGAACCATCTTCTACAGCCCAATCACTTAATACGAAAGTTTTGGTATATGGCGACCATAAAGTGGTGTTTGCATTCATGGCTGTTAATTCGGCAGGGTCGTTACTGATTGTTCCGTCTGCTCTTAAGTTTGTCCAGCGCTGTCCGCTTTCCATGGCCGAAATTAGATTTCTGGAAGCATATTTACTGGTAGAGGTATACTCGATCTTATTTGCATTGTAAACATCATTTCCATAGCTCCAGTTAAAATACGCACCAAGATCAAAATCGTAAATTCTCGAATTAAGCGAGAAACCACCGGTATTTAATGGGTTGGTATTACCGATAATCGAGCGGTCGGATAAATCAATCTTTCCATCGCCAGAAATATCTTCTATTTTCATGGTACCCGGACGTACTGTGCCTACAAATGAAGTCGCATCAACAATACCTGGCTTTAATGTCCATTTGCCGGTTGTGGCGTTGTAGCCAGTAAAATCAGATACTTCATATCTGCCAGCACTCTTATATCCGTAAATACGACCAATAGATGCACCTTCTTCTACCAGATAATCTACACCAATTTCTGTTGATGCCCATCCCGAAGTACCGTTAATGTTTTTAACCGAACCCAATGAGATTACCTTGTTGCGGTTAAAGCTGATGTTTGCATTTACCGATAGATCGAAATTCTTTTCTTTTATCGCGTTCCAGTTTACAGAGAATTCTAAACCTTTGTTTTGCGTTTGACCCAGATTACGGTACTGCGAATCATAACCAGTGCCCCCAACCGGGAATAAGATCAGGAGGTCTTTGGTTTTATTTAAGTAGGCATCAATTGTACCAGTCACTTTCGAATTAAATAAAGCAAAATCGAGTCCGATGTTTCTGGTCACCGTTGTTTCCCATTTTAAATCAGGGTTTGCCATGATTTTAGATGCCGCCCAATAGTTATTGAAGCCATTTATCCAGGTGGTGGTAGAATTCTGAAACGATTGTGTAATCTGCCCTGGAGGGATATTATTGTTACCTGCAGCACCATAACTTCCCCTTAGTTTTAAATCTGTTAACCAGGATTTTGTACTATTCATAAAATCTTCCTGAGAGATTCTCCAGCCTGCTGAAACTGAAGGGAAATAACCCCAGTGGTTTTCGCTTGAAAATTTAGAAGAACCATCTGCCCTGAATGTAGCACTTAACAGGTATTTGCCTTTATAATCGTAATTTGCCCTGCCGAAAAACGAAAATAATTTATCATCCGGCGAGAAATTGTTGTCTATTATAGAAGCCTTACCTTGTGTGGTTAATACCCTGGTTTGATCGAATGTGAATGTTTTTGGAAAACCATGAACCTCATTAGTCAAAATATTCTGTTCAGTTTTGATAAATTCCTGTCCCAATAAAACATTTAGGTTGTGGTTTTTATCTAGGATTTTACTGAAGCTATAATTAAGCGTATTCGTGTTCCTAAAACTATTCCTGGTGGTGTTCATCGAACTGAGTGTAGGCAGGTTAGGATAATCGGCAAGGTTTTTTACATAGTAAGTTGTAATGCCATAAAAGCGGTCCTGATCATTTCTAAGCCCATCGTAACCCACTTCTGAACGTAGTTTTAAGTTATCGATGATTTCGTAAGTTGCTGCTCCGTTGATGTTATAGGCTTTACGGTGCACGTACTGATCGTTATCCGAAATGGCCACCAATGGGTTATATAAGTTAAATTCATCATTAGTATCTGTTGATGCTGTCAGACCTGGAACCGGAAAGGATGGGTAAAGGATAGCATATTTTAAACGCGAATCGGCTGATGATTTTTCATTCTGTTCGTTCGCACCACCGCCGTTGGTTTTGGTATCGGAATAGCGGAAACCAAAATCTAAAGCCAGCGCATTGTATAGTTTATGCGTTAACTTAAAGTTGATGTTCTGTCTTTTAAAATCAGACATCTGCATGATGGCCTTGTCGTTTACCAAACTGTGGCTCAGGCTGTATTTGGTTTTGTCGCTTCCGCCGGTAATGCTTAAATTCTGGTTAAAGGTTGTTCCGGTCCGGCCAAAAACAAGGTCCTGCCAGTTGTTTTCTGCCACATTATTGTACAGATCTATATCCTGATAATTTCCAAAATATTGAGTGTAATCTGTTAGTGAGCCATCTAAAAGCGCACGCTCATATTGCCAGTGCACATAATCAGAAGCTGACAACACGCCCAGTTTCTTCGCTATTTTTCTGGTGCCACCAAAAACGTTATAACTGATATTCGTTTTGCCATCTTTACTGTTTTTTGTGGTAACCAATATTACACCGTTAGCGCCCCTTGCCCCGTAAATGGCTGTTGATGATGCATCTTTTAAGAGATCTATGGATTCGATATCCTGTGGCGCAATATCGGAAATAGAGGCTACCGGAAAACCATCAACAATATACAATGGCGAGTTATCTCCGGTAATGGAACCACCTCCCCTAACGCGCACATTAATCTGTGCATCTGGCGAACCTTCTGATGATGAAATGTTAATCCCGGCTACACGACCTTGAATGGCCTCCAATGCAGAAGAAACCGGCGCTGCAGCAATTACATCAGCACTTACTGAACCCACTGCACCAGTTAAATCTTTTTTGCGTACAATGCCGTAGCCAACATTTACGGTCACCTCTTCAAGATTGTTAGCATCTTCATCCAGGGTAACTGAAAGTTTCGTTTCGTTTGTTACCGTAACATTTTTGGTTTTATAACCGATATAGGTAAAAGTTAAAACCGAACCATTTGTAGGAATGCTGATCTTGAAAACTCCATTAGCATCGGTACTGGTTCCATTTTTAGTGCCGGAAAGAGAAACACTCACGCCAACCAGGACCTGTCCGTCTTTTTTATCTTTCACGGTTCCAGTAAGCTGCCTGTTTTGTGCTTGAGCCACTGATAATCCAATAAAAGAGAGAAATGTAAATAAGAGTAAAACTCTGCTCATAATGATTAATTTAGTTGATACGATTTGGTTTTTTACGATGCTGCAATCGCTTGCATATAGAATATAATTCTATTTCGGGATGTTATAGTTAGTTTATATTTGGTTACGTTGGTGTAACAATTTTACAAACTAAAAAGCAATTGAAACCAGATTTAACTAAAAAAGTGTGCAAACGTTCCCAAAAACGTTACTTTGACGTTTATTAATATTGGTGATTGAATCCCCTTAAAGAGATATTTTTTGTAACTTGTACGCAATACGAAACATGAGATTTGAAACATCTACCATAAAAGATATTGCTAAAGCATTAGGACTGTCTACCTCTACAGTTTCCAGGGCTTTAAGAGACCGTTACGAAATTAGTGAGGAAACAAAAAAGCTTGTTTTGGCTTATGCCGAAAAGGTAAATTACCGTGCCAATCCAATTGCCAGAAGTTTAAAGGAACGTCGCAGTTACTCTATCGGCATTATTGTAAGTGAAATTGCCAATAACTTTTTTTCTCAGGTGATAAATGGCATTGAATCAATTGCTTATGACAGAGATTATCATGTTATTATTTCTCAAAGTCACGAATCGTACAAGCAGGAAAAATTAAACGTAGAACACCTGGCATCGCGTTCTATCGACGGTTTATTAATTGCACTTTCTTCAGAAACGCAGGATATCGATTATTTAAGAGATTTATATGCAAAGGGTTTACCCATTGTATTTTTTGATCGCGTGCCCAAAGATTTTGAAACCCATAAGGTCATTGCTAATAACTTTAAAGGTTCTTTTGATGCCACAGAACATCTTATTTTATCCGGAAAAAGAACCATTGCCCACTTAACAAATTCCGAAAACCTTTCGATAACGAAAGAAAGGTTAGAAGGTTATAAAGCCGCTTTGGCTAAATATCATATCGAATTTAGACCCGAACTGGTTAAATATTGCCAGCATGGCGGCATGCACAGCGCAGAACTGGAGCAGGCGGTTAAAGAACTTTTGCCCTTACAACCAGACGGGATTTTTATTTCGAGCGATCGGTTAACCACAGGCTGTATTATGGCGCTGAAGAAAACCAATCCTGAGGTGGCAGATAAAATTGCAATTGCAGGTTTTACCAATTCCAATCTGGTTGAGTTATTTTCGCCATCCTTAACCTCAGTTAAGCAACCCGCATTCGAAATGGGGCAGGTGGCCACTGAGCTGTTAATCTCGATGATCGAAGCCAAAAGACCCATAACAGAATTTGAAACCAAGGTTTTAGATACCGAACTGGTGAAGAAGCGGTGAGCGCCAGGCGGCTGGCGATTTTTGCAAGGCGTTTAGCGTTATGCGGCTGATGCACGGCACGCTAAACGTCCAACTCTCAACTCCAAACTTATACATCCATCGCTTGGCCCCAAACGCGCTACGCCAAACTCCCTACAAATTATTACCTTTGCAGCATGGTAGAAATCACATTAAAAAAAGGCAAAGAAAAAGCGGCATTACAAAGACATCCATGGGTATTTTCCGGTGCATTGGAAAAAGTTAAGGGAAAACCTGAAGATGGAGATGTTGTAAAAGTTTTTGCTTTCGATCATGAGTTTCTGGCCTATGGTTACTACAATAGTAATTCGCGTGTTGCCGTTCGTCTTTTAGAATGGGATGAAACGCAAACCATTGATAACAGCTGGTACCAGAACCGCTTAAAACAGGCTATCGCTTCGCGTCAGTTTATTTTAAGCGAGCAGACCAATACCTGCCGGCTGGTTTTTAGCGAGGCTGACTTCCTGCCGGGATTAATTGTTGATCAATATGCTGATTTTCTTTCTCTTCAAATTTTAAGTTCAGGAATCGAAAAAGTTAAAACGGAGATTGTAGAAATTTTAAAAGCAGAACTAAAACCGAAAGGGATCTTCGATAAAAGTGATGCAACCGCACGTACCCATGAAGGTTTACCTATTGATAACGGATTAATTTGGGGCGAAAATCCACCAGAATTTTTAGCCGTAAAAGAGAATGGAATTACCTATAACATCAATATTGCCGAAGGACAAAAATCGGGATTCTACTGCGATCAGCGCGATAACAGACATATTCTGGCCAGTTATACAAAAGGTAAAAAAGTTTTAGACTGTTTTAGTTACAGTGGTGGTTTTAGCCTGAATAGCCTGGCGAATGGTGCTGCAAGCGTTACCAGTGTTGATAGTTCGGGTTTGGCTGTTGAAACGCTAAAACAAAATGTAGAATTGAATAAATTCGACGTAAGTAAAGTAACCGCCATTCAATCAGATGTAAATAAGCAACTCAGGGCTTTTAAAGAATCAGGAGAATTATTTGATGTGATCGTGCTCGATCCGCCTAAATATGCACCCTCGCGTTCGGCATTAGACCGCGCTGCAAGAGCTTATAAAGATTTAAACCGTTTAGGCATGTTGTTGCTTGAAAAAGGGGGCTTATTGGCTACTTTCTCTTGCTCGGGAGCGGTTGATATTGAAACCTTTAAACAGATTATTGCCTGGGCTGCGCTTGATGCAGGCAAAGAAGTTCAGATTATTAAACAATTCTGCCAGCCAGAAGATCATCCGGTTCGGATTTCCTTTCCCGAAGGAGAATATTTAAAGGGATTGTTGTTAAGGGTCCTATAAACGAACGCCCTACCATCGATTTTAAACCACCAAGACACCAAGCACTAAGTTTTTTGAATATTAACCAGGTGTTATGGTGTCTTTGTGGTCAGTTGAAATAATAATCTTTTATCCAACCATTACTTTAGCGGTAATGGCCAGCCTGTTCCAGGCATTAATGGTTACGATTGC
This sequence comes from Pedobacter sp. GW460-11-11-14-TSB4, assembly GCF_059423705.1. Lineage (NCBI taxonomy): Bacteria > Pseudomonadati > Bacteroidota > Sphingobacteriia > Sphingobacteriales > Sphingobacteriaceae > Pedobacter > Pedobacter sp. GW460-11-11-14-TSB4. The sequence goes on along the minus strand of NZ_JBWKYI010000002.1, from coordinate 55,831 downwards.
CATAATAATCTGCGCTAATTCCTGCTCATTAAAAAAGCCTGCCGCTTTTTGATAAGTTGCATCAGAAACATGGTGACTAATTAAGGTTACTTCTTCCGTTAAGACTAAAACAGCTTCTTCTTGTGGTGTAAATAAGGTGGTTTCTCTCCAGGCATTTAATAGGTACAAACGTTGTTCGGTTTCTCCTATTTTACGGGCATCAGTGGAGTGCATATTTAAACAAAATGCACAGCCGTTAATCTGCGATGCACGCATTTTAATCAGTTCTAAAAGAATTGGATCTAGTTTGCTGGTTGATAAATATTTCTCTAAACCGTACATGGCCTGGTAAGCTGCAGGTTCTACTTTTGGGATATCAATTCTACTTTCCATTTTATTTGTTTTTTGATTACGATGTAAAGATCTGCATCTTCACGATCAAAAAACTTAATGTAGTTTAAGAAATGAATTTTCTAACCATAAGTTAGTCGGGATTTGCAATCCCGTCTACAGAACTAAGGATTTTTAATCCTTAATAAAAAGCCAATGTTAAAGCTTAAATCGGATTATAAATCCGAAGCACAAGGATCCGGATTATAAATCCGAACCAACATCATTAAAAGTGCTGGTAGTTCGCCATTTAATGTTATTCGATAAATTAAGGCGATTCGTCATTTCGACCGTAGTGGAGAAATCTATAAGTAATTTATTTAATAACAGAACTTACCGATTTCTCTCTCGAAAGTTCGGGACTTAGCTCCAGTCGAGATGACGAAAATCAATAAGCCCAACGCTGCATACTTCGCGTTTCTTTCTATGCGAACTTTGCGGTCAATAAGCGATTATTTCTTCGCTCTGATTTTGCTTAAAAATTCTGGGGTAAAGCCGAGATAAGAAGCCAGCATATACTGTGGCACACGTTGTACAAATTCTGGAAATAAACGATTAAAATGGCGGTATCTTTCTTCAGCGGTTTGGCTGTAGAGGAATTTTATCCTTCTTTGCGATGCCTGATGGTTTTTTTGCAGGATCAATCTAAAATAACGCTCCAGCTTGGGTAATTTGTGGAACATTTCATCATAGTGGTGATTTTCAATGGCAATCACTTCAGTGCTTTCTGCTGCCTGGATATAAAATTCAGATTGCTCCTGAAACAGAAAGCTGGTTAAATCGGTAATCCACCAGTTTTCTATCGCAAATTGGGTGGTTTGCTCCGCACCCTTGATATCAATGAAATAAAGCCTTAAGCAGCCTTTTACCACAAAATAATTTGCCCTGCAGGTTTGTCCTTCCTCTAATAAAAAAGCCTTCTTTTTAACGGAAAAAGATTTGAGAAACGAGGCAAGAATGTCCTGCTCATCGTTACTCAAATCTATAAATCTATTGATGTGGTTATAAAGTGCACTATACATAGCTATACTAATGATGAGCTAAAATAGGTATAATTATAAAAACTAAATCAATCGCTTAAAGTGAAAATGCCTTTAACTCCGCCAGCGCTTCAGGACCATAATTTTTTAATGCTGAAGTTATTTTATCGGTTAAACCCTTATTATCAGTTGGTTTCCCTTTTGTTGGCGGGCTTAAGTCTTTTTCAGGCACGGCAACTTCTGTTACTTTAGTAGCAAACCATGTTATGTTCTGGTGAGGCAATGCCAAACCCAAAATCATCCCTGGTAATCCTGTAAAAGATTCAGGGCCACCAGAAACTGCAATCTGGTTTGAATAATAAGCCACTACATAAATAGAATCCATAATGATGGCGTTGGCTCTACGGCATTCGTAACCTGCAATTTCTCTTGTTTCATCGGTAATTTTCCAATTAATCTTACGTAAACTGTCTTTAACCAGATAGGTGTCTTCATAAACCGCCTTTTGAGAAATACTGGTACGGGTATTATAATCTGTAGCGATGGTGTTTTTTAAATCAACAAGCGCATCCCTTGCAGCCCAGTTTGGATTTGCCGTTTCCTCTACCGTAGGCCATTTATATAAGCTTTTATCCTTATTAAAGCTTAGCGTGCTTTTAGCTACCTTAAATTGAGGGTTGTTCTTTTTGTACTGATCTAAAGCAGGTACCATATAGCTTTCATTGTCTTTATTAATTTTCTTTTTAATTAAAGCATACATGTTAGACCTTTTCTCAAATTCGATTACACCATTTTGAACGAAGTGTATATTTTGAGCCATTAAACTCTTGCTGATGAAAATAACAGCAAATAAGATGATATATTTTAGTGTAGTTTTCATGTTTGTTATTTTTGTGTTTTAAGACCGCCACCCATTTTGTTAAAATCCCACGATACAGAGAACATTAAATATCTCCTGATGGTCGTATAACTGCTTTGGCTAATCGAGGTATTAGATGCATAACGATTAAAACCTATATTCTGGTTAAGAATATCATTTACAGTTGCCGAGAATCTCAAGTTTTCTGATTTGAAGAATTTTTTGCTTACTGATGCATTCCAGATAAGACGCTCAAAGCTTTCGGTTAACACTTGTGTTTTTCCATTGTACTGGTATTCCGCATCTGTTGATATTTCAAACTTTCCTGGTAATTGCACATTGCCCGAAGCGTAGCCCCGCCAACCCCAACCATCACTATTCTTGCCAATACTTGCTCTTGCCATATTATACGAGGGGCCAAAATTGGTGTAAAAACTATAACTTTTATCTTTGTATTTTGAGATGTTGACACCCCCGCCGTAGCTGTAGTTTTTAGTGTTATTTAAGGTTCTTCCTAAATCAGTGGTAATAAAGTTATAAGAGGAATTTCCATTTGCGTTAACATTTAAACCGACGTTTATTTCGCCAAGCGCGTTTATTTTCCGGCTTATCTGTGCATACAAATAAAAGTTTGTCTGCATTTTATCATTGTAGTTAATGTAACGGTAGGTACTTTTACCAACACCATCAGTGGTTACATCGCTGATAATGGGATTGGTTGTAAAGCTATAAGAACCATTTAACCAAATCGATTGGTTGGTTAAAACTTTGTAAGAGTTATAACTCGCATTAACATTGCTTCTGAATGACGGCCTTAAGTCTTGATTTCCTTCCACAACATTAAAAGGGTCATTATTTACCCTAACTGGCTGAAGTTGATCAAGTGTAGGCTGGTTGGTATTCCCGTTATAACTAATCCGTAGTGATTTTTGCTGTGAAAAACGATATTGATAAGTTGCCTGCGGCATATAATTAATAAAGTTTCTTACATAGGATTTATTGTGGTAAATATCATCCTGCTTAAAATTTACACCACTAAACTTCGACCCAAAATTGATAACGGTTTTGCCTTTTTTATAGTTGAAGATGGCACCAGCCTGATTAATAGTCTGGTTCAGTTCAAAGTTGTTACTGTAAAGGGTATCTAAAATATCATACCGGCCACTGCCAGATTGATTAAAGGATAGCCGATCCGATTTTCCATTCATTAAAGTCAGGCCATAGTTGATAATTACGGTTAAAGTTTTTGAAAGTGGTTCAGTATATACTGCATTTAACTTAAAGGCACTATTGGTAATATCGTTGGTTTTTAACTGATTGGTAAGACTGTCTATATTTCCTGTTTGGGTTGCCCGTGTGTTTAGGGAATTTAAATAACCTTCACTATTACTTTTGTTGATCGATTGATTTAAATTTAATGATAAGGTACGTCCTTTTTTCTTTAATTTTTTGGTGAACAAAACGTTCATGTTAAAGCTCTGATCGTCTACCTCATTGGTTAGTGTCCTGTTTGATGAATTTAGAAATTTGTCATTTTCACCAGTAGTTAAAGTTTTAAAAATGTTTGAGGTATTGCTTTTTTTCAATGCCCCGTCAACATTAACTTTCATGGTTAAAGTCGTATCGATTTTTAGCTCATACATGGCGTCCAGCTTTTGTCTGAACATGTCATTATCGAAAACTTCATCTGAGGTATTGTTTTGCACACCAGATGCTAAATTATTCTGACTGATTGAGTTTCGATCACCCTGAACCCTGATTGACCCAATCTTATAATTCGTATTTAACGATTCTTTATCCTTATTCCATTTGTTGTCGAAATGCAAGCCTCCCGTTCGGGCTACCGGTAAACCCTGGCCATTATACTGTCCGTCATAACTATCAAAATCATCACCTCCGCTGCTAAAGTACATTCCACCATCATCAGTCATGGTCATCCCGCCAGAGGCTCCATATTTATCCCGGTCGTCCCAGCCTAAACCTACCGTACCATTATTGCCTAAAATGCCATAGGCCGAAAATTTCTTTTTGCCCCAAAATTTATTAAACATGGCCTGTCCCTGATAAAAATCTTTGGTACCATAACTGCCTTGTAGTTTACCGAAATAACCATTCTTTTTATCTTCTTTAAGTTTGATGTTAAGTGTTTTGGTTTTCTCGCCATCATCAATGCCTGTAAAACTGGCCTGATCACTGGCTTTATCGTAAAGCTGAACAGATTCTACCATATCTGCCCGAAGATTTTTAGTTACCAGTGTTGGATCGTCGCCAAAAAACTCTTCCCCATCTACCAATACCTTCGGAACAGTTTTACCTTGAGCCGTAATTTTCCCGTCCTTATCTATCTGAAAGCCCGGGAACTGTTTAAGTAGATCTTCAACTTTAGAGTTGGGTTCGATATTAAAGGCCTTGGGGTCAAACTCGGTGGTATCGCCCTTAATTTTAATAGCGGTTCTGTTCCCTTTAATAATTACATCGGCAAGAATTTTAGCCATCCCGGTAAGATTAATCTTTCCATAATCTTTAACCTGGGTGGTAGAATCGAGCGTAAAATGATCTACAAAATCTGCATATTTCGGATAAGAAACCAGTAAAATAAACTTCCCGTTTTTAATGCCGCTAAGTTCGAATGAGCCATTTTCTGCTGCCCGCGTAAATTTTACCAGCGTAGAATCTTTTGCATTTAAAACGGCAACAGATGTTCCTGACAAAAGCGTTGTGGATGCAGTATCAATCGTTCGGCCTTTAATAGTATGAAGGTTCTGTGCTTTTGCATAAGTCGTGATAAAAACGAAAAGGCACAACGAGAGGAATAAACGTTTCATAGATAGATTTGGTTTGATCTGACGAATATAAAACTAATATGTTAGTTGTGTGTAATGTTTTAACCTTTTTTAACAATTTCAAACTGATGCTTAGCCATTAAACACAAAACATGATATCTTTAGTAAAAAAAATCAGATGAAATTACCCTCTCTTCAACAGCTATACCTGGGATTCGTAAATGTAATTAAGCGTTTTCCCTTACAAATTATTTTTGCGGTTGCAGCTACATTGTGCTGGTGTTATTATATACATATTTCTGATTATCGAAACTATTCAGAACAGAATGAGAATTTAAAAGATCATTTAATAAAGGCCGTTGCTATTTTAAATCTGGCGCTTACACTCGTATTAGCACTGGATTTAATTTCAGAACGCAATCAATACTCATTAAAGAAAAAGTGGCTGCTACGTTTAGGCGGCTTATTGACCGGTGTATTGCTTTACTTCAGTCTCGATCCTTCAAACTATTCAGCAGATCTTTACCGCATTTTCTTATTTGCTTTTGCATTTCATTTGCTGGTAGCATTTGCACCGTTTATCGGTCAAGAAAAAGTAAATGGCTTCTGGCAGTTTAATAAAGCGCTTTTCCTTCGGTTTCTTACCTCAGCACTTTACTCAGCTGTACTATTTGCAGGATTGGCAATTGCGTTGGTTGCCATTGATGGATTGTTTAATGCCGACATAAAATGGCAAACATACATGACTTTATTTGCCATTATTAGTGCCGGGTTTAATACTACTTTCTTTTTAGCAGGAATCCCAACTGATTATAAATTACTGGAAGAAGATCATAGTTATCCGAAAGGCTTAAAAATATTTGCTCAATTTGTGCTTATTCCGCTGGTAACAATATATTTAGCGATTTTGCTGGTATATGAGATCAAAATTGCTGCGTTATGGGAGCTGCCAAAGGGTTTGGTATCAAGCTTGATTTTAGGCTATGCTGTTTTTGGAATTTTATCGTTGCTACTGGTTTATCCGGTTAAAGAAACGGACGGCAATAGTTGGATTAAATTATTTTCCAGGTTCTTTTATGTCATGATGATTCCACTGGTAGTACTTTTATTACTTGCCGTTTGGAAAAGGGTTGGTCATTATGGTATAACAGAAAGCCGCTACGTTTTAACGGCACTTGCACTATGGCTGGCGGGTATAACCATTTATTTTCTTTTTAGTAAAAAACAGAACATTAAGGTAATCCCAATAAGTTTGTGTATCATTTCGCTGTTGGCTACATATGGTCCGCAAAGTGCTTTTTCTGTATCTAAATATTCGCAGCTAAGCCGTTTAAAGCGGATAATGAACAGCAAGAAAAAAGACGATATTAGAGAAAAGCCGGCGGTAATCAGGTATCTTGTGTATACACATGGACTAAAAACGCTGCAGCCTTTTACTAAAAAAGACCTCAGTAAAATAGAGGAAAGGATAGATGGTACCAATAACTATCGCTATAGCATGCGGATGAACAAGGTAGATACAGCATTAGCAATTTTTAAGGTTAAAGGTGTTTTGGAATATGACCCAGGTGTGAGCATTACCCTTCAAAATAATGAAAACCAGGTTTTAAGCGTTAAGGGCTATGATTATCTGATTGAATTAAACGGATACCCAGAGAAAAAAGTAACACGGCTTTACGGTACAGATTTAACCACAAATAAAATCAATTCAAAAATTTCGCTATTGGTTAATAATCAAGAGGCACTATACATCGATTTAAAAGAAGTGTTCGGTCAGGCTAGAAAAGCATATGAAAACGGGGCTTTAAAAGCCTCTGGTAAGAAACAGGAATACTTGTATCCGGCGAAGCTGATGAGTGTTTCTAAAAACATTAATGGGTATAACTATACCATTGTGGTGACTTCGTTGCAGGGTACGTATTATGAAAATGATCATGATGCCAATTTATGGTTTGAGGCAAAAAGTTATCTGCTGATTAAAAAGCTTTAAACTATCTAAACCTAGTATCCAATAAATGGCTGGTCGCTAAACAGACTGGCCATTTTTTTTTGAATTTAAAAAATCAACCCCTTTTCGTATAGGTTAATTTGGCGTTCGTCTATAAATACAAGCTCATGGTATAATAGCGAAGAACGGGCTGAAACGTTTTTGGTCGTTCGCAGTCTTAATTACAAAACCACCTAATAACTAGGGATTTAAAACAAAATATTACACAATATAAAATATTAAAGTCATGAGAACTTCTATTAAAAATTTATTCGCAGCTGCATTGGTAATGGTTACTTTAAGTAGCGCAACAGGAGTAGCAAACGCTACAGAAAATAATGCACATTATACCGCGATTACACAGGTTAAAAATGTTGCAAAAATTGTAGTAACCGGAAATGTTAAATTGATCCTGGTTCAGGATGTTAAGGAAAGCGTTGAAGTTTACGATCAGTATTATACCAAAAATGCCCTGGTGCAGCAACAAGGAGAAGAACTTAGAATCAGTTCTTTCGATAAAAATACCTTAACTGTAATTGCCCACGTCAATAATTTAACTGCTATTGAAGCATCGAACACCGCAACAGTAAGTACTGCAGGCAATTTTAATCTGTTAAACTTAAATGTTGTTTTAAACGATAAAGCATCTGCAGATATAACAGCCAATGCTGTTAACCTGTCAACGGAGCTTAAAGATACTGCATCATTAAAGTTAACCGGTTCTTCAGAAACACCCTCGGCATTAATCGGATCAGGTTCTGAAATTAAAATGGGTAATTTTACCGCTCAGGAAAGCACAATTAAAGTGACCGATAAATCAGTTTTAGCCAACAACAATAAATCACGCTACGATGATTTACAAGTAGATTTATTAGAAAAACTATTCTAATCCTCCATCATATATTTTATCCTAAAGGCACTAAATTTTAAATTTAGTGCCTTTTTTATGTAGTTGTCGTCATTGCTGAGAAGGCCTTTTCAGCCGGCAGCTTGTCCCGACCTTTCGGGGAAGCAATCTTAAAACGATCGCTCATAATCAAAAACATTGCTTCTCCCAAAAGTCCGGAAGGGCAGTCGTACCTCCTCGCAAATAACGATTGTTTACAAATCAAATTTTATACCCTGTGCCAATGGCAAAGTATTCGAATAATTGATGGTATTGGTTTGCCTGCGCATATAAGCTCTCCAGGCATCAGATCCACTTTCCCGGCCACCACCTGTTTCTTTTTCGCCGCCAAAAGCACCGCCAATTTCTGCGCCAGAAGTACCAATATTTACATTGGCGATACCACAATCAGATCCTTTAGCCGATAAGAACTGCTCAGCCTCCCTTAAATTCAAGGTCATGATGGCCGATGATAATCCCTGTGGTACGCCATTTTGTAAAGCAATGGCCTCATCTAATGTTTTGTACTTAATCAGGTATAAAATCGGCGCAAATGTTTCGTGCTGAACAATTTTGAAATCATTCTGAACTTCCGCAATACACGGTTTTACATAACACCCGCTGGTATAGGCATCGCCCGATAAAACGCCGCCTTCTACCACAAAATTACCGCCTTCAGCCTTACATTTTGCTATCGAATCGAGGTAGGCCGCAACGGCATCAGTATCAATCAATGGACCCACATGGTTATTTTGATCTAAAGGATCGCCAATGCGCAATTGTCCGTAAGCTTTAACCAGTTTTGCGGTAAAAGCATCATATACGCTTTCGTGGATAATTAGTCTTCTGGTAGAAGTGCAACGCTGGCCTGCGGTACCAACAGCACCAAAAACAGCACCAATTAAACTCATGTCTAAATCGGCATGTTCTGAAATGATGATGGCATTATTACCGCCAAGCTCCAGCAAGCTTTTTCCTAACCGTGCACCAACGGCGGCGCCAACTGCTTTGCCCATGCGCGTTGATCCGGTGGCAGAAATTAAAGGGATGCGGCCATCATTTGTCATGCGTTCGCCAACTTCCCTATCGCCTAAAATGAGATTACAAACCCCTTCGGCTATGTCGTTATCTTTAAAAACCTTTGCAATAATATGTTGACAGGCAATGGCGGTTAAAGGTGTTTTTTCAGATGGTTTCCAGATGCAAACATTACCACAAACCAAGGCCAGGGCAGTATTCCAGCTCCAAACGGCTACAGGAAAATTAAAGGCAGAAATGATTCCCACAATGCCCAGTGGATGCCATTGCTCGTACATGCGGTGGCTTGGGCGTTCGCTGTGCATGGTTAAGCCATAAAGCTGTCTGGATAAACCCACAGCAAAATCGCAGATATCAATCATTTCCTGTACTTCACCAAAGCCTTCCTGCAAACTTTTCCCCATTTCGTAAGAAACCAAAGTACCTAAGGCATCTTTATTTTCGCGCAATGCATCACCAAACTGCCGCACAATTTCCCCTCTTTTTGGAGCCGGAACCGAACGCCAGGCTGTAAATGCTTCCTGTGCTTTAAGTACAACAGCATCATAATCATCAGCAGTTGCAATCTTAGCCGAAGCAATCAGCTTGCCATCAACCGGAGAAAAACTTTCTAATGTGTTTACATTAAGTTCACCACCCCAATTGCTGCCAGTACTATAGGCGGCATTACTGGCATTAATGCCCAATTTGTTTAAAATGGATTGAATATCTGTTGTCATATAGCTAACGATTTATACAAAAAAACGAAAAAATACGAGAAAGCAGGTTACATTCAGGTTCTTAAATTGCTACAATCTTTAATACCTTGCTTTAAAGATAACAGGATAAATAAAAGAGGATGTCAAATTAGTATTTTTTGTTTTGCGGTGTAAATTAATGTAGTTTTCCAAAATAATGCCGATAAAATAAAACAACTACCTAACAAAAAATAGAATGAAAAATATAAAAGTATTACTGATCATTTTTCTGGGGTTCAGCACTGTGCTCTGTGCGCAAACCACAAAGGGTTCGAACTCACTGTTGTGGGAAATTTCTGGTAACGGATTAAAAAAAACGTCTTATTTATTTGGAACACATCACCTGATACCTGCAAAATTTGCGGATACCATGAAAGTTTTGCAAGAGAAATTGAAATCGGCCGATGCGGTAGTAGGGGAAATTGTAATGGACAGTACCATACAAAAGAGGATGGCGCCATTTTTAATGATGAAAAACAATACACTTGATAGTTTATTGACAAAAGCAGAATTTAAAGAGGTAGAAGACTACTTTAAAACCAGGCAACCAGGGTTTGAATTAAAGGAACTCAATAATTATAAACCGGCAATGGTATCGTTAATGATCATGCTTTTTGACAATCCGGATATGTTAAAAGATGTAGGAGAAGGGCTGGATAATAGTTTTCAGAATTATGCCAAAAAAAATGCGAAATCGCTGATCGGATTAGAAACTGCCGAATACCAGGCAGCACTTTTATTTGACGGCGATTTACAGAAGCAAAAAAAAGCGCTCTTAAAATCGGTGAGAGAAATTGCTAAAAGCAAGCAAAAAATGGAGGAGTTAAAAACCTATTATCTTACCCAGAACATCGATAAATTAACCGATTTCTTTAAAATACAAGATGAAGAGACTAAAGAGTTTATGACCGAACTCTTAAAAAACCGGAATAAAAGATGGTTGGATCAATTACCGGCCCTGATGCAAAACCAGTCACTATTTATAGCCGTTGGAGCAGGTCATTTGGTGGGTACCGAAGGCTTGATAAAAGGACTGCAGCTTAAAGGTTACGTGTTGAAACCTGTAGCAACCAATTAGGTTTATTAAATATTGGTCATCAATAACCATTGAGAAATTAAGGTAGTTAAGGTTTTAATCAACGGCTGACAGGGAAGATCACTCATTGTTAATGCTTCAATTTTTCAGGTGTTAAAAAAATAGCAAGTGTGCGCATGAACTAAATATTTCAATGAATTTGTAAAAACAAACTAAAGGCGACTACATTTGCGTTTTTACTTAGCACAAACAGCCGTGTTTAAAGTAAAGCTAATTTGTAACAACATAAAAATGAATAAAAGAATTATTGCCTGTGGCGTGCTGCTGGCTTCGGCCTTTATGGCTAATCCACTTTTTGCGCAGGAACAGCCTGTAGAAAAATCGAACAACCTAAATATTTACCGGGTAACTGCAACTAAAGTTAACGATCTGGTGCATACCAAACTCGATGTATCTTTTGATTATGCTAAACGATACCTTCACGGTAAAGAATGGCTTACTTTAAAACCTCATTTTTACGCTACAGACTCTTTAACCCTCGATGCGCAGGGAATGGATATTAAAACTGTTGCATTGGTTGGCGCAAAAGGAAATACCCCGCTTAAGTATGTTTACCATGATAATAAGCTGTATATCACTTTAAATAAAAAATATACCAATACCGAAAAGTATACTGTGTATATCGCTTATACTGCTAAACCTGATGAATTAAAAGTAAAGGGGAGTGCGGCCATAACCGATGCTAAAGGATTATATTTTATTAACCCGGATGGCACAGATAAAAATAAGCCAACTCAGATCTGGACACAAGGCGAAACGGAATCGTCTTCGGCATGGTTTCCGACGATCGATAAGCCTGATCAGAAAACTACTGAAGAGATTTCGATCACGGTAAAATCGAAATACACCACACTTTCTAACGGAAAACTGGTGAGCCAGAAAGCCAATGCAGATGGAACCCGGACTGATACCTGGAAAATGGATCTTCCCCACTCACCATATTTGTTTATGATGGCTGTGGGTGAATTCAAAGTAACAAAAGATACCTATAAAGGCAAGGAAGTTAGTTATTACCTGGAACCAAAATTTGCACCTTATGCGAAGCAAATTTTTGGCAAAACGCCGGATATGATCCAGTTTTACAGCAATTTGTTAGGGGTAGATTATCCATGGAACAAATATGCACAAGTGGTCGCCAGAGATTACGTTTCGGGCGCAATGGAAAATACTACGGCTACTTTACACGGCGAGCAGGTGCAAAAAACCGATCGTGAGTTATTGGATGAAAATGAAGAAGGAACTATTGCACATGAACTTTTTCACCAATGGTTTGGCGATTACGTAACCGCAGAGTCGTGGTCTAACTTAACCATGAACGAATCTTTTGCCACCTTTGGCGAAGTGATCTGGCATGGGCATGATGAAGGGCAGGATGCGGAAGATAAATCGCGTTACAGTAAATTGCAGTCTTATTTAGGATCGACAAAAAATGGAGAAAGCCCGGTATTGGCACGTTTTCATTATGGCGATAAAGAAGATATGTTCGATAATGTGAGTTACTCCAAAGGATCGATTATTTTATATGCTTTAAAAAATCAGATGGGTGATGCCGCCTTCTACAAATCGCTTAACCGTTACCTCACTACCAATGCACTTAAAAATGGCGAAACACACCAGTTGCGTTTAGCCATGGAAGAGGTTACCGGAAAAGATTGGAGCCCTTATTTTAATCAGTGGTATTACAATGGAGGTCACCCGGTTTTAAGTATCGATTACGGTTACGAAAACGGTAAAGCGACGATTAAGGTTAAACAAACACAAGATGCTAGCGTGCAGATCTTTACCCTGCCGATCAAAGTTGATATTTATGCCGGCGGGAAAAAAATCAGAAAAGAAATCCTGATCAATAGCCGTGAGCAGAATTTTAGTTTTGAGGTGAGTGCTAAACCCGATTTAATCGATTTTGATGCAGATAAAATTTTAGTGGGCGAAACCAACGACAATAAAACTGCTGAAAACTATTATTTCCAATACAAAAATGCCCCGAGTTATGCCAATAGAATTGAAGCCCTGCAATTTATTATGCAGAGCAAAGCTAAAAGCGGTCAGCTGGTGCTGTTAGAAGGTTTAAAAGATAAATCGGCAGATTTACGTGCTTTAAGTATCGATGGCATTAACTTAGCAGATGCTCAGATTAAAGCAGCAGCTTTGCCTATTTTACTGCAGATTGCTAAAACGGATAAAAATACCGAAGTAAGAGCAGCTGCCATTGTGAAATTGGCTGAAACCGGCGATCAGGCTTATAAAACTTTAGTGTTGGCAAGTCTAAAAGACAGATCGTATAAGGTAATTGCTGCAGGTGTTGATGGTTTGTCTAAACTGGCACCGCAAGAGAGTATCGCGGCGGTAGCATTGTTAGATGAAGATACGAAAGCACACATTGCACCATCAATTGCATTGTTATACATTAACGAACCTAAGGATGAATATCAGGCATTTTATGATAATGTAATGCTAACAGGCGATAAGAATAAAGTTTTCGCTGTAGTTGGTCAGTATTTTCAGTATCTGAGGGCGAATAATAACCCTGTGGTTACCGAAAAGGGTATAATGAACATTAGCAGCGCCATCGAAAGGTTAAAATTACAAAGCTATTTAAATAAACAACTTGCCGGTGCCTATGCTGCAGCTGCGCAGGCTAAAACACAGCAAGCTGCTGCGGTAAGCGGTGAAGCAAAAGCAAACCTGAGCAAGCAGGCCGAATTATTTAAAAAAGGCGCAGCAGATCTGGAAAAAGAATAAATGGTAAATCTCATCTAGAAAAGAGCTGGCATGGAAACATCGCCGGCTCTTTCTATTCCCAATCCTTCCTGCTAAACGGTTTGTGCACTAGCAACCCTGAACAGTAGCAGAAACAGGTGTTTTATAAACGGGATTGCAGTGGCAGCTCCCGATTTTCCTTCAAAATCGGGACTATAACGAAAAGCCCGACGGACATTAAGCTAAGACACAGGTTCTGCTTTCCAAAAAAAAACAAACATGAAATATAGAATTGAAAACCGATTTATAGTTGGTAGCATTATTTATAGATTTTGGAAATGAACAGTTCCGTGCCTGTGGCGGCCGGTAGTCCTGCTATCCCGTCAAGTCCTCACTCATGCTTCGCTCCGGGCTTTTCGTTCTATCAGGTTTATGAACAGCGAGTGGTGGCCAATGCAGCCCAAAATAGCAGCACGAACCTGTGTAACTAAACGGGATTGCAGTGGCAGCTCCCGATTTTCCTTTAAAATCGGGACCGTAACGAAAAGCCCGACTAACATTCACCCAAGCTACAGGTTTTGCTTTCCAAAAAACAAACATGAAATATAGAATTGAAAACCGATTTATAGTTGGTAGCATTATTTGTAGATTTTGGAAATAAACAGTTCCGTGCCTGTGGCTGCCGGTAGCCCTGCTATCCCTTCAAGTCCTCACTCATGCTTCGCTGCGGGCTTTCCGTTCTATCAGGTTTATGAACAGCGAGTGGTGGCCAATCCAGCCCCAAATAGCAGCACAAACCCAGGTAACTAAACGGGATTGCAGTGGCAGCTCCCGATTTTTATTCAAAATCGGGACTATAACGAAAAGCCCGACTAACAATAACCTAGCTCCTGGTTTTGCTTTCCAAAAACCAAGAATAACTTATCTATAAAAATCACTCGTTGCACTTATCCTTTCTCCTGGTATCGATAATATAAACAATCTGCCAGCCCTGATCTCCTTTTACCAGCTGAAAAGAATTAACCCCGCAATGACTAAATTTTTCGCCGAGATAAAATTTATAGTCTGTCCAAACAGCGGCCAAGGGACCATCGATTAATATTTTCGTAAAAACAATACGCTCATCGTACTTTTCCTGGTGCGGAGTGGCAATAAATTTGATAAAGTCGTTAACAGATTCTGTGCGGACACTTACTTTACCGGCTTTGTTGGCGATGGTTTGCATGATCGCTGCTGGTGCAAAGGCGCTTCGGGTTAAGGTGCTGTCTCCACTTTTCATCCCGGTAAAAAGATTGTTGATGGTTTTTTTGATGGCGCTTTCCTCATCGCTTTGTGCAAAGCCATTTGTAGCAAAACAGCATAAAAACAGGGCAAAAATGACTAATCCTTTCATGACTTCTTCATTACGTATATACCATAAATTTATAGTATTTTTGTCAAAGAAGGGAAAAGGAACCGCGATGTTGCACAAAATCTATCGATTATCCACACATCTTAATCACAGTCAATACGCTTTATAGTCAGCTATTTACGCTGTTTTAACCGATTGATGTTAATAATTATTTTAAAAACGGATAATTAAAACTTGTAAACTTATAATGTGTTTTTCTGCTAATTGGCACGGTTCTTTAATAGTATAATATATGGAAGAAGAATTCTTTTTTGAATCCAACGAAGATGCACAACGCTCGGTAGAACGTTACGAAGAAATGCTCCGCAACCAGGATCAGTATTTCTTCGATGCAGGGGCATTCGAATACATTGTAGATTTCTACATTGAGAAAAATGATCCGGTCAAAGCTTTGCAGGTAGTTGATTTTGCAATCAGTCAACACCCTTATGCTACTGTGTTTTTAATCAAACAGGCTCACCTTTACATTTTAACCAACAACCACGAAAAGGCTTTTATTGCTTTGCAGAAAGCCGAGCTTTTAGAACCGTCTGAACCAGATATTTATTTGCTTCGCGGTAATATTTTTCAAAATACCGAACGTTTTGACGAGGCTTTGGAAAATTATGAAAAAGCTTTGGGACTGGCCGAAAGTACCGATGAGATTTTATTGCAAATGGCTTATGTTTACCAGAGCATGAGCGATTATGAAAGCGCCATTACCTATATTAAACTCAGTTTAGAGCAGAATATGGAAAACCAGGATGGTTTGTATGAGCTGGCTTTCTGTTACGATGTGTTAGATAAACAAGAAGAAAGTATTAAGTTTTATCAGCAATACATCGATACCGATCCGTATTCTTATGCGGCCTGGTATAATTTAGGCAACAGTTTCCACAAGTTGAACCTTTTCGAAAAAGCGATCGACGCATATGATTATGCGATTCTCATTAAAGAGGATTTTAGCTCGGCGTATTTCAATAAAGGCAATGCTTTGGTTCAACTCGATAAATATGACGAGGCCATAGAGGTTTACAAACAGACTTTCGAATACGAACAACCCAATGCTGATACTTATTGCGCCATTGGTGAATGTTACGAAAAACTGGAAAAAATGGACGAAGCCCGTTCATACTACAAAAAATCGGTAAAAATGGATCCTAAAATGGCAGATGCCTGGTTTGGGATTGGTGTTACGCTGAATTTTGAAGAACGTTATTTCGAATCCTTGCATTTTTATAAAAAAGCAATCGATTTAGAAGCTGAAAATCCTGATTTCTGGTTTGCCATGGCCGATGCTTATTACAAATTAGGCCAGATTGATGAATCGATCGAAGCTTATGAAAAAGTATTGGAGTTTAATCCTTTAGATATTGAAGCCTGGTTAGATTTTAGTACCGTACTTTATGAGCAGGGCAAATTACTGGAAGCCTCGGAAACGATGGCTGAGGCGATTAAGAATAACCCCGAAGCAGCAGAACTGTATTACCGGATGGTAGCCTATCTTTTTGCCTTAGGGAACTATAGCGATGCGCTGGGATATTTAGAAACGGCTTTAACAACTGACCCTGATAAACACTATATTTTATTTGAATATTTGCCACAATTGCAGGATAATAGTGCCATTTTGAACGTTATAAACAGATATATAAGGTAACGACCTTGTGAGAAAAATTTAACAAATAAATCTCAAAATTTTTTTCACTTTTGTACGCATATGAATTATCCATTATTAAACGTTCCCGAACGTCCAGCTAAACCACGCCAAAAAGGCTTAACAATGGTTATGGATAAGGGATTGAGCCTACGCCAGGTTGAAGATTTTATTGAAGTTGCCGGCGTACATACAGATATCGTAAAATTAGGTTGGGCCACATCACACGTAACACCAAACCTTAAAGAAAAATTAGCTTTATATAAAAGTGCAGGCATTCCTACCTATTTCGGTGGAACATTATTTGAAGCCTTTATCATCCGTAACCAGTTTTCAGATTATCAGCGTGTATTAGATCAATACGGGATGGAATATGCAGAAGTTTCTGATGGTTCTATCGAAATTGAGCACGATAAAAAATGTGAGTTTATCCGTGAACTGGCTAAACAGGTAACCGTTATTTCTGAAGTGGGCAGTAAAGATGCCGCTAAAATATTTGCCCCATACAAGTGGATTAAATTAATGCAGGCCGAAATCGAAGCAGGATCGTGGAAGGTAATTGCCGAAGCCCGCGAAGGCGGTAATGTAGGTATTTACCGGGGTAGCGGCGAAGTGCGTGAAGGACTGGTTGATGAAATTCTAACGCAGATTCCTGAAGAAACCATTATCTGGGAGGCTCCTCAAAAAGAACAACAAGTTTGGTTTATTAAATTAATCGGTAGCAATGTAAATCTTGGTAATATTGCCCCGGCAGAAGTAATTCCTTTAGAAACTATTCGTTTAGGACTACGTGGAGATACTTTTGACTATTTTCTGAACCAAGTAAAATAAAAGACAAAAATCGTCATTGCGAGGTACGAAGCAATCTGTTGGTAGTATTTCTATCGCGTTAAGATGGCTTCGTGCCTCGCAATGACGTAAATACGCTTATGAAAACATACGGCTTAATCGGATATCCGCTTTCTCATTCTTTCTCGAAAAAATATTTCACAGAAAAATTTCAAAATGAAGGCATAGCCGGACATCAATATGAGCTTTTCCCTATTGCCGATATTAAATCGCTGCCCGATCTGCTGAATGAAAATCCGTCGCTGTGTGGCCTTAATGTAACTATTCCGCATAAAGTAAACGTGCTTTGCTATTTAAATGAAGTAGATGAAGCTGCAGAGAAAATTGGTGCTGTAAATTGTATTTCGATCAAAAGTTTTGAAGGGAAAAACTATCTTAAAGGCTACAATACCGATGCATATGGCTTTGAAGAATCGCTTAAGCCATTGTTAGGGCCGCAACATACAAAAGCACTTGTTTTTGGCGATGGCGGTGCGGCAAAAGCGGTTAAGTATGTTTTAGAAAAATTAAATATCCAATATCAGCTGGTGGTGCGAACGGCTGTTCCAGGTGCTATTCTATATTCGGAAGTTAGCCCGGAGATTTTGGCCTCACACCAGTTACTGATCAATACCACACCTTTGGGGATGTCGCCAAATGTAGATACCTTTCCAGAAATTGATTACAGCTTGCTTGGGCCGGGATATTTAGCCTACGATTTAGTGTATAATCCGCTGGAGACGGCGTTTTTGGCCAAAGCCGCCGAACGTGGTGCAGCCATTAAAAACGGTTTGGAAATGCTGTACAAACAAGCAGAAAAGGCCTGGGCAATCTGGAATAAATAATCTAACTTATCGTCATTGCGAGGAGGAACGACGAAGCCCGCCTGAAGCAGGCAGGCAATCTTTGATAGAATGTTATGAAATTAAAACAATTGATTATTCTTTTACCTTTTGTCCTGCTTTTGTTCCTAACAGCTTGTCAGAACCACGATTATAGTCCAAAGCCAAAAGCATATTTCAGGATTGTATTCCCTAAAAAAGACTACACCACATTTACCAAGCCAGTTCCCTTTACTTTCGAATACCCAACTTATGCAGCGGTAGAGCAGGATCAAAGTCGCGATGCCCAAAAAAACTGGTACAATTTGCACTTTAAGCAGTTTAATGGCTTTTTGCATTTAACTTATTACGATGTTTCGGGTAAAGGCGAATATGATGAAATGGTAGAAGATGCCCGAAAACTGGCCTTTAAACACACGATAAAAGCAAGCGCAATTGATCAGAAGCTCATTAATTACCCTGAACACCAGGTTTATGGTATTTATTATGCCATTGAAGGAAATACAGCTTCTTCTGTTCAGTTTTTTTTAACCGATAGCGCTAAACATTATTTTAGAGGGGCTTTATATTTTAATGAGCGCCCACAATACGATTCCATTGAACCCGTTGTTAAATTTATTAAAAAGGATATCGATACCCTGATTTCTACCTTCAGGTGGAAAAATTAATTTATTATTTGTTATCCTGGAAGCAGGATTTTTTCTAAAACTTATGATTACCATAAAAACCTTCACCTTTAACGCTTACAGCGAAAATACCTATGTGCTTTACGATGAAACCAAAGAATGTGTTATTATCGATCCGGGTATGTACGAGGGTTTTGAGCAAAATGAATTGGCCGCTTTCATCAAAAATGAAGGTTTAAAACCGGTTTTGTTGCTCAATACACATTGCCATCTCGATCATGTTTTCGGCAATAAATTTGTGTTCGAAACCTATGGCCTAAAACCACAGTTTCATCAGGGCGAACTACCCATTTTAAATGCCGTTCCCGGTTATGCACCATCAATGGGTTTTACCCGTTATGCTATATCTCCCTTGCCGGATACCTTTTTGCCCGAAACAGGAACTGTTTCTTTTGGCAATAGCACACTCACCCTAATTTTTGCTCCGGGGCATTCACCAGCGCACCTTTGTTTTTACAGTGCAGCCGATCATATTTTAATAGGTGGTGATGTGCTTTTTTATGGTAGCATTGGGCGTACCGATTTACCAGGAGGTAATCATCAGCAATTAATCCAAAACATTTCCGATAAACTGTTTGTCTTACCTGATGAAACCAAAGTTTATCCTGGCCATGGACCAGCCACAAGCATTGGTTTTGAAAAACAACATAACCCGTTTTTTTGATGTAAAATGTAAGATTGAATATGTAAAATGGTTTTACATACATCTTCCGTCTTACCTCATCCATCTTACATTTTAACTATCTTTGCCGCTGTGAATACATCGTTTTATATTGCCAAAAGGTATCTTTTTGCCAAAAAATCAACCAATGCCATTAACCTGATATCGGGCATATCAATGGTAGGTGTAATGGTTGGTAGTGCTGCATTAATTATTATCCTTTCGGTATTTAACGGTTTAGAAACTGTGGTATTAAACATGTTCGATACCATTACCCCGCAAATTGCCATTACCCCGGTTAAAGGGAAAACTTTTGATCCAAATACAACTTATTTTAATGCACTCCGAAAAAATAAGGACGTGGCCGCTTTTACGGAGGTCCTGCAGGAAAATGCATTACTAAAATATAACAACAAACAGGCCGTTGGAATGGTTAAAGGGGTAAGTTTAGATTATTTGAAAAATGCCAAATTAGATAGCACCATTAAAGAAGGCCACTTTATATTGCATAACAGAAGCGGCGATAATGCGGTAATTGGGTCTGCCCTGCAGAGTTATTTAGCGGTAAATACGGTTGATCCCTTTACGGAATTAGAGATTTATTCGCCAAAGAAAGATATCGCGGCCAATACCTTAAACCCGGCCGACGATTTTGTGGTGAAGAACATTCGGGTAAGCGGTGTTTTTGAAGTACAGCAAGATTTCGATAATGGCATTATTGTACCCTTAAATTTTGCGCGTGAACTTTTGGGCGAAGATAAAAAAGTGTCTGCAATAGAGATCAATCTCCAGCCTGGCGTTGATGTAGACGATTTTCAAAAAGAGGTAATTGAAAAAGCAGGTAAAGATTATGAGGTCAGAAATCAGGCCGAACAAAATAAATCACTCTACCACATTTTAAATACCGAAAAATGGGCCGTTTATATTATTCTTACTTTTATCCTGATTATTGCTATATTTAATATCATAGGGTCGTTAACCATGTTAGTAATCGATAAGGTAAAGGATGTAGCCATTCTGAGCAGTTTAGGCGCAGGTAAGAAATTAATCAAACGTATATTTTTATTTGAGGGCATGATGATCACCATGTCTGGCTGTGTGCTGGGCTTAATTATTGGCCTCATATTTTATTATTTTCAGCACACCTATGGTTTTATCAAAATGGGCGATGAAGTAAACAAAACGCTGGTAAGTTCTTATCCAATCGGATTAAAATGGAAAGATTTTGTTTTAGTTTTTGTTACAGTAGGCATCTTCTCATTTTTGGCATCTGCTTTGTCATCCAATTTAAGTGTTAAAAAGATAGATCAAATTAATCAAACTATATAAAATGAAGTTATTTAAACAAGCAATTGTACTCGTTGTGCTCCTTGGCGTAGCCGCTACAGCTTGTAGAAACGATAAAGCCGAGGGAGAAAAAAGTAATCTGAAAACGGTTAAAGGTTTATATAGTTTTGGTCCCGAAATGAAGTCGTTTACCTTATGCGAAGATGGGCGTGAATACTGGGTTACCGACAGTGTAAAAAACTTAGAACTGGCTTATAGCAACCTGGGTTTCGAAAAGCCTTACGAGCCTGTATATGTGGAATTAGAAGGTTATTTTGCGAAATCTGATACCGCTACAGTTTCTCCTGATTTCGATTCTACCTTAGTGGTGATGAAAGTGCTTAAAATCAGTAAAGAAATCCCTGACGGACCTTGTTCGCAATAATTCATTCAAACCTATAGAAGTCGTCATGCTGTCCCGAAGATTCCTATCGTGTGGTCAGCACCCCTTTTGCTATTAAAAACACTCGCAAACGCCTTGATTCGTGTCTCCACGAACCAAATCAATGTGTTGCGATTTAAATATTTTTTCTTGGAGCGCAACAGTAGTGCTTATCGGTTGCTGTAGTCCTGCTTTCCGCTCCTGCCGATGAAAAATCGGCATCCCCCTTCAATCAGGGCTAATTAACGCGTTTTTCTACAGCTATTAATGGTTTGGGTCTCATCGCCTAATTCGCTACGCCCTGCAGCCACAAATAGTTGCACCTTCTTTGCCACCCAAACCTGATCGAAGTGGTTCTGATCCTTTACCGATAAATCGGCACTACATTAGCATCAGAAAGAACGGAGAGCAGGACTATCATTGTTTAATGCTGCTGTACCTTCTTTCCAAAAAAGATCACTTTCATAATTTGCTCAAATAGGCTTTTTAAAAAAAAAAATAACTACTGATGAAAATGACCGATTTGTATCAAAACAAAAAAGCTTTCCTGTTTCCAGAAAAGCTTTAGAAATTATAATAAAAAGATATTTCCTACCAGTATACACTGTAAAGGGCTACCAATAAACCGATAATAATTAACGAACCAACAGCAAAACCTGTGGTGGTTTTGAACATTTTCGAATCGATTTCCAGACCTTTTGGATTAACACCATTTCTGTTTTCGAACAAACTAATAATGACCATACCAATCACACAGAATACGAATACAAAACCCATTCTATCTAAGAAAGGAATTTCGTAAACACCAACTCCGTTTTTAACCGAGAAGCCCATTCCTGATAACCAGGAAAGATCGGTCCAAGTAGGAAGAACCTTTAATAATAACGATAATCCGAAACCACCAACAGTGGCGAATAGCGCTGCGTTTGAGGTAGCTCTTTTCCAGAAGAAACCAAGAATAAACATGGCAAATATACCTGGAGACACAAAACCTGTATACTCCTGGATATACTGGAATCCGCCTTTTTTATCGATACCTAAGTATGGTGCAATAACAACACCCAATACCATGGCTACAACTACGGCAATTTTACCTGTAAAAACGAGGTTCTTTTCAGAAGCATCGGTTTTTAATACTTTTTTATAAATATCTAATGTAAAAATGGTTGCAATACTGTTTGCTTTACCCGCTAATGAGGCTACAACCGCTGCGGTTAATGCCGCAAACGATAAACCTTTTAATCCGGCAGGTAATAAGTTTAACAAAACCGGGTAAGCACGATCCGGATTAACAGACCCATCCTGCAACATCTCCGATTGGAAAGCGCCGTCTTTATACAATACATAAGCAGCAATACCTGGTAATACCACAATAATCGGCATTAATAACTTTAAGAACGCCGCAAACAAAATACCACCACGGGCCGTTTTTAAATCTGCACCTAAAGCACGTTGCGTGATGTACTGGTTACAACCCCAATAGTTAAGGTTTACAATCCACATACCACCTACTAATACGCTTAGTCCTGGTAAATCAATGTAATTCTCATTGTCAGGTTTTAAGATCATGTGAAAATGTTCTGATGCTTTTGAGGTCATCAGGCTATAGCCTTCGAAAATACCTGAGGTACCATAATGGGTAGAAACCAGGTTTAAGGCCAGGTATGTCGTGGCCAAACCGCCCAGAATTAAGAAAAATACCTGAATCACATCGGTATAACCAATTACTTTCATTCCACCTAGGGTAATTACAATGGCAAAAGCTGCAATGGCATACATACAGAAGGTTAAATCGAATCCAGAGATACTGCTAACAGCTAAAGCACCTAAGTAAAGGATTGAAGTTAAGTTTACCACTACGTATAACAATAACCAGAATACAGCCATAATCATGGCCACCGTTCCGTTGTAACGTTGGTGTAAGAACTGAGGCATTGTGGCAATTTTGTTCTTCAGGTAAACCGGAATAAAAAAAACAGCAACAATAACCAGTGTAAGGGCAGCCATCCACTCGTAAGTTGCAATTGCCAATCCCATCTTAAAGCCCGATCCGCTCATGCCGATAAACTGCTCTGCAGAAATATTAGAGGCGATTAAAGATGCACCGATTGCCCACCATGTAAGTGAACCTTCAGCTAAGAAATAATCTTTTGAGCCTGTGGATGCGGATTTTTTCTTGTTGTAGATGTACAGACCGTAAGCAGCCACAATAACGAAGTAGATTGCAAATACAATGTAATCCTTCGTGTCCAATAAATTGTTTTTCATTAATATAATAGCGGTTATTTGGTTTCGAAATCTAAATGTAGTAAAATCATAAATTAATCTCCGCTTTTTTTTAAATTAAAAAATGTTAAAATGACGTTTATTAATTTGAATATTCACTCCTTGCTGTCATTCTGAATGCAAAGAAGAACCCGAAGTTGCGGCGAAATAAATTTTTTACCGATGTGAGTCTGTGTCTCTACAGATCGTTCTAAATTAAAGCCTGGTGGCCTGTGCGGACACAGACCACGGCAGGATTTTTAATTTTAAATATACCTGTTGATCAGGTTTTCCAGGTATTCCTGCTTTCCGCTAAGTACCGCTGGTTCGCCGTTTTCTGCAGCGTAATTTCTCAGGTCCTCTAAACTTAGTTTGCCTTGTTCAAATTCGGCGCCCTTTCCGCTATCAAATGAAGCGTAACGCTCAGTCCTTATTTTTTTGTAATCAGATTTTTGAAGAATGGCATCTGCAGTGATTAATGCCCTTGCAAAGATGTCCATGCCACCTATATGTGCATAGAATAAGTCTTTCGGATCAGTAGAGTTACGGCGGATTTTCGCATCGAAGTTTACACCTCCACCCTGTAAGCCACCACCTTCTAAAATGATTAACATGGTTTCCGTTAGTTCGTTAATATCGTTCGGGAACTGATCGGTATCCCAGCCGTTCTGGTAATCGCCACGGTTAGCGTCGATAGAACCTAATAAGCCATTATCTACGGCAACCTGTAATTCATGCTGGAAAGTATGACCGGCCAGGGTAGCGTGGTTCACTTCTAAATTTAGTTTGAAATCGGCTAACAGATCGTACTGTTGTAAAAAGCCTTTTACCGTTGCTGCATCGTAATCATATTGGTGTTTAGAAGGCTCACATGGTTTCGGTTCAATGAAGAAAGTTCCCTTGAAACCCTGTTTGCGTGCATAATCTTTGGCGGTATGTAAAAATTTTGCCAAATGTTCCTGCTCACGTTTCATGTTGGTGTTCAATAAGCTCATATAACCTTCTCTTCCTCCCCAGAAAACATAATTTTCGCCACCAAGGGCAATTGTAGCATCTAAAGCTGCTTTAACTTGTGCCGCTCCGTGTGCCAGTACATGGAAATCGGGATTGGTCGACGCACCATTCATGTAACGCCTATGGCTGAATAAATTGGCGGTTCCCCATAACAGTTTTACGCCGCTATCAGCCTGTTTTTGTTTGGCATATTCAACAAGGGCCTGTAACCTGCGTTCGTTTTCGGCAATATCATCGCTATAATCTACCACATCCACATCATGGAAACAATAATAAGGGATCTGCATTTTAGTGATAAACTCAAAGGCTGCATCCATTTTATCTTTTGCCCTTTCTACTGCATCTTTTTTTTCATCCCAGGGGAAAATGTGCGTTGCACCACCAAAAGGATCAGCACCGTTTCCATTGAACGAATGCCAATAGGCACAGGCAAATTTAAAATGCTCGTTCATGGTTTTGCCCGCTACTACTTTGTTGGCATCATACCATCTAAATGCTAATGGATTATCGCTTCCCAGACCTTCAAATTTGATCTGTTCAATGCCTTTGAAAAATTCCGTTGCTCCTGTTACTACTTTTGTCATGTGTTTTTGTTTTTTGGTTGATGGTTTCTTGGTCAACAGTTCATAGCCGATCTGGCTATGGACGATCAGCCACTAACCCATTGCTAACTGTTTCTCTAATATTTCTTTCCAATCCTGGTAGATTGGTTCATATGCTGCCGGATGTTGTGGCATTAAAGTTTTAATTACTTCGTGATTGCTGAAAGCCTCTTCTGCACTTTTAAAAATCCCCGCACCTATCCCTGCACCTATGCCTGCGCCTACACTACCGTCGTTTTCGTAAAGTTCTACCGGAATGCCGGTCACATCTACAAAAGTTTGTGCAAATACATCACTTAAAAACAGGTTGGCCCTTCCGGCCCTGATTACTTTAGGTTTCATGCCGTTTTCGCGCATAATATCCAGCCCATAACGGAAAGAGAAGGCAATCCCTTCCTGTACTGCCCTGAAAATATCTGATGGATTGTGGCGGTTTAAATCGATGCCCAATAACTGGGCTCCGGTATATTTATTATTCAACATCCGTTCGGCACCGTTTCCGAAAGGAAGTACTTTTAAACCGTTACTACCTATTGGTGCTTTAGATGCCAGGTTATTCAGTTCCGCGTAAGTAGATTGTGGTGCGAAATTATGTTTTGCCCAGCGGTACATGCTACCAGTGCCATTAATGCAGAGTAAAACGCCGGTGTGTTTTTGCTCCTCCGTAAAGGTTACATGCGCAAAGGTATTCACCCTCGATTGTTTATCGTAAGTAAGACCGTCGCTTATCCCATAAATTACACCAGATGTGCCGGCTGTAGCGGCAACTTCGCCTGGTTTTAATACATTTAGCGAAAGCGCATTGTTGGGCTGATCGCCGGATTTATAGGCAACCGGAATGCCTGTTGTTAAGCCCAATGCTTGAGCAATAGCAGTCTTTAAATAACCATGCTCCGAAAATAAAGGTTTTATGGTTGGAATAAGATCGACAGAAATGCTATAATAATTCATTACATCTTTAGAAATTTCGTGGTTTTCAAAATCCCAAAAAATGCCTTCAGATAATGCAGAAATACTGGTTGTAATTTCCCCGGTTAATTTCATTGCGATAAAATCGCCGGGCAACATTATTTTATCGATACGGCTGTAGATGTCTGGTTCGTTTGCTTTTACCCAGGCCAGTTTTGATGCCGTAAAGTTGCCTGGAGAGTTTAATAAATGTTTTAACGATTTTTCGTTTCCAATCGCCTCAAAAGCACCATTACCTAGCTCCACAGCCCTGCTATCGCACCAGATAATACTATCGCGGAGTACCTCCTGGTTTTTATCTACAACAACCAGCCCGTGCATTTGGTACGCAATACCAATGGCTTTAATTTCTTTCGGATCAAATAAGCCTGTCGAATTTAATTTGAGGATGGCCTGCTGCACATTTTGCCACCAATCGTTAGGCGATTGTTCTGCCCAGCCCGACTGTAAAGATTTGATGGCCGTTTCCTCTTCCGGATACTGAGCGCTGGCTACGTTTCTTTGCGTAGTTGCATCAACAACCGCAACCTTTATAGATGAGGTACCTAAATCAATCCCTAATAAATACATGCTTTAATGTTCTTTTAATATCTGGTTATGCAAACGGTTGCATAAAGATAGCCTGAAAAATATCAATCGCAAATTTTTTATCAAATCTGTTGAATTGAATGCAGCCATTTGAAACGCAACCTGTCTTATTTTGGAACGAAGACGAATTATTTAATAATTTATATTTTTGCCATCAATACATTAGTTATTTATGGAACAGATTACATGGGGCGATTTCGAAAAGGTAGAATTAAGGGTGGGCACCATTTTAGAAGCTTTCGAATTTCCTGAAGCCCGAAGGCCGGCTTATAAAGTAAAGGTAGACTTTGGTGAATTCGGCATAAAAATGAGCAGTGCACAAATTACCAAACATTATACATTGGAAGAATTACCCGGAAAACAGATTGTTGGGGTGATTAACTTTCCTAAAAAACAGATCGGCAAATTTATGTCCGAATTTTTAGTTACTGGTTTTGCCGATGAAAACGGCGATATCGTATTAACAGCTGTGCAAAGTAAAGTGCCTAACGGGAGTAAGTTGGTCTAGTTTGCACACGTTTTCCTATTTCCCGCAGATTTAAAAGGATAAGAAACGCAGATTTTCTTAAGCAATTTTAAATCTGTTTGATCTGCGGTTTCCATCAGTGCCTATCTGCGGGAAAATAAGCTAGTTATTTTCCAGGCCATGCTAAAATAGTCCTGATTAAAGTGTTTGCTCTAGACCTTTGAAGATACCTTGCGCTTTGCCTTATTAAACTTCGGAAGTGTTAGCCTATATTTGCTTCATGAGTTTTTACAATTTCGAAAATACCGATCCCGAAGAAGAAGATATCCATTATATGAAATTGGCTTTGGAAGAAGCGAAAAAAGCTTTGGCTGATGATGAGATTCCAATCGGCGCTATCGTGGTCAGTAAAAACAGGATTATTGGCCGTGGCTATAATTTAACTGAACGCTTTAACGATGTAACTGCACATGCCGAAATGCAGGCCTTTACTTCTGCCGCACAAACCATTGGCGGGAAATATTTAAGGGATTGTACTTTGTATGTAACCATCGAGCCTTGTGTAATGTGCGCCGGTGCAAGTTATTGGACACAGATTGGTCGCATTGTTTATGGCGCCCGCGAAGAAAAAAGAGGCTTTATATCCAAAAATGCAAATCTGCTTCATCCTAAAACCGTATTAAAAGGAGGTGTAATGGCGGAAGAATGTGCAACGCTGATGAAAGATTTTTTTGCGAAGAAGCGGTAGATGAGATGAGTTAATGGCTCATGGTTTATCGTGCATAGACAATGGGCTATTTACCATTGACCATCAACGATTGATTAAAGATCAATTTTTTCATTAAAAACCACTTGGCTATCGCCCTGAACCTTACAGCTTTTTAACCCTCCCGGCTTTACAACAATACACAGAAAACGATTTGATGATAATAACATGAACAAATCTTAACGTTCTAATGTTATATTTGCTACAAGAAACATTTTTAAATCTTTAAACATAAAACATTATGGCTTTTGAATTACCTGCGTTACATTACGCAACCGATGCATTAGAACCGCATATTGATAAAACTACCATGGAAATCCACCATGATAAACACCATCAAGCTTACGTTACCAACCTAAACAAAGCGTTAGAAGGTAAAGCAGAGGCGACTTCGAGCATCGAGGAAATTGTAAAACACATTTCAAAATTCCCTGCTGCTGTTAGAAACAATGGTGGTGGCCACTATAATCACTCCTTATTCTGGAACATTTTAGGTCCAAATAAAGGTGGTGAGCCAACTGGCGATTTAGCTAAAGCAATTAACGAAACTTTTGGTTCATTTGCTGATCTTAAAACTAAATTACAAGAAGCTGGTGCTACCCGTTTTGGTTCTGGCTGGGCCTGGTTATCAGTTGGTGCTGATAAAAAACTTCAGGTTTCTTCTACACCAAACCAGGATAATCCTTTAATGGATGTTGCTGAAGTTAAAGGAACACCAATTTTAGGTATCGATGTTTGGGAACACGCATATTACTTAAAATACCAGAACAAACGCCCTGATTATTTAGCGGCAATCTGGAATGTAATTAACTGGGATGCAGTTGCTGAGCTTTACAAAAAAGCTTTATAAGCAAAACATTCAATAAAATTTGAGAGAAGTCCCGATGTAAATCGGGACTTTCTTGTTTTAAGATAATTAAGTAACTTCGCAGGTATAAAATGTTCGAAATGAAAAGGCTTGTAATTTTATTTTTAATTATTGTTGGTGTAAATGGATTGGTGCGTGCACAACAGAATAAAGTACCAACTCCAACGGAAATTGCACAGAAGAATGTGGAGGATCTGGATAAGCGGTTAAAACTAAATGGAACGCAAAAAAGCGTAATCTACAGCTTTACCTACAACCAGGCTAAAGAACAGGCTGATTTAATTAAAAGACAACAGGCAGGCAACTCGCGCGAAGAGGATGTAGATAAATTCTATAAACTCCAGAATGAAACCTCGAAGAATATCCGCAATGTTTTAAGACCAGAGCAACAAACCGAATATGACAAAATCATTGAGGAACGTTTAAGTGGTAAAGGTTTAAAAGCGAAAAACAAGAAAAAGAAAAAAGGCGAAGAGGAAGAAGTGGAAAGCGATATTAAAGGATTGCTATCTGCACCTCCAATACAAAAACAAGATCTTTAAGCATTTAGCGCTTTTGTAATCGGTTAATTCAATAACAAATGCCAGAGATAATACTAGGCACCATTGTGCTCGGACTATTATTGTCGCCACAATTACTTGCAGGTTTTTTGGCAAAAAGAACCGGCCGGAATTTTTGGTTCTGGTTTTTCATTTCCTTTTTAATTCCCATTATTTCATTAATTATTTTGATCTTTTTAGAGGATAAAAATCCAGCTGCAGCAGGCTATAAATTAGCTGAACATGTAGATAAGAAATTAGTTTCCGATGCCGTAGAATAATCAATTTTATAGAAAAGTCGTCATCTCGACTGAAGCGCAGTGGAATGGAGAGATCTATATAGGATAGATTTAGCTTCGCTGAGCACTTCGTGGTTCTCGGCTACGTTACACTCCGCTCGAAATGACGATCGTGAAGCGAGCTGTAACTTATATCCCAACAATATCTTTTTTCTTTTTTTGCTTCATGGTTTTAGGGATAATTTCTAAAATCTCATCTTTTAAAGCATTAAGCATTCGCTTTTTAATGAAGTTTTTATGTGTGACCAGACTGATCTCGCGCACAGGCTCAGGCGATTTAAAATGACGGATTTTATTGGTCTGTTTTGCATTTAATTCGGTTATGGCCAATTCAGGCAATAATGTTGCACCTCCGTTTAAATCAACCATGCGCACCAGGGTTTCTACACTACCGGTGTTGTATTCCAGTCCTTGTAACCTGTTGTTTTTGGTGGAACGGCAAATGTTCAATACCTGATTGCGCATACAATGACCCTCGTTTAAAAGCCAGATATTTTCGTCATTCAAATCTTCGGCATCAACTGCTTTCTTTTTGTAAAGCTTGCTGTTTTTACTGATGTAGCTTACAAAGTTTTCGTAATATAATGGGGTTTCGGTAATGTTCGGGTCGGTAAGTGGTGTGGCCAAAATACCGCAATCCAATACACCTGTTTTTAGGTGGTGAATAATATCTTCGGTGGTATATTCCCAGATTAAAAGTTTTAGTTCAGGGTATTTATCCAGCATGGCCGAAATCACTTCGGGCAGCAGATATGGTGCAACAGTTGGGATAACACCTATTCTTAATTCGCCAAGAACATCCTGCTGCTGACTGCTGATGAGTTCTTTAATCTTGCCGCTTTCCTGTAAAATAATTCTGGCCTGGGCAATAATCTGGGCGCCAATTTCAGTCGGGCTTACAGGCTGTTTGCTCCTATCGAAAATTTTAACGCTAATCAGTTCCTCCAGTTTTTGCACCTGCATGCTTAAGGTAGGTTGCGTTACAAAACACTTATCTGCAGCAGTAACAAAACTTCTGTAAGTATCTACAGCAACAATATATTCTAGCTGAACTAAAGTCATATAGGTAAAATTGATTTATATTTTCAAATATATAAATTCTAACTATATAAAATTATGGAATGAGCAAATTAATGAGTGATTGAATGGAAGCGGATTAAAGCATTCTGTGATTCAACCCTCCTCTCATTCAATCATTATTTTAATATCTGCTTTCGAAATCCTGATAAGCCAAAGCTATACCCTCAGGGAGCTCGATTTTATGTTTCCAGCCTAAATTGTGGAGTTTGCTTACGTCCATTAATTTACGTGGTGTTCCATCGGGTTTAGTGGCATCAAACACCAATTTTCCTTCAAAGCCCAAAACATCTTTAATCAATAAAGCCAGGTCTTTAATGGTTAAATCGTGTCCCGTACCAATATTGATCAGGTGCGGCTCGTTATAGTTTTGCATTAAGAAATAACAGGCATCTGCTAAATCATCGGCGAATAAAAATTCGCGCATGGGCGAACCCGATCCCCAAACCACTACTTCTTTTTCGTTGTTTGCTTTTGCCTCATGTACCTTACGGATCAAAGCAGGTAAAACATGCGAATTTTGAGGGTGATAGTTATCATTAAAACCATACAAATTTGTTGGCATTACCGAGATAAAATTACAGCCATACTGATCGCGGTAGGCATCACACATTTTGATGCCTGCAATTTTTGCAATGGCATAAGGCTCGTTGGTGTGCTCCAAAATTCCGGTTAAAAGGTAATCTTCTTTTAGGGGCTGTGGAGCCATTTTAGGATAAATACAACTCGAACCCAAAAACATGAGTTTTTTAACGCCACTTACATAAGCATTGTGGATTACATTATTTTGTATGGCTAAATTCTCATAAAGAAAGTCGGCGCGATAAGTATTGTTGGCTACAATTCCACCCACTTTTGCGGCGGCAAGAAATACGTAGTCTGGTTTTTCTGCAGCAAAGAAATCTGTAACGGCCTGTTGGTTGCGTAAATCTAATTCGCCCGAAGTTTTAGTTACAATATGCTCATAACCCTCTTTTTGCAGTTTGCGGTAAATGGCCGAACCCACCATGCCACGATGGCCTGCAACATATATTTTAGCGTTTTTTTCCACGGTATTTTTTATAGGCTACAAAAATACGATTCCTAAATAAGAATGGCATTAATCTTTCTGGCAAAAGAAACTTCGATTATTGATTTAATTGTATTTTTGCAGAAAAAAAACTTTTGGGTAAAGATAAACTTAGGCGTTTTGCAGAAATCGAAACATTTGCAAACGTATATCAACTGGAACAAGGAAAAGCTTTAAAGGGAAACTGGGCTTCAGCACATTTTAAAAATACGAATCCCATTGTGCTTGAGCTGGCATGTGGAAAAGGCGAATATTCGGTGAATTTAGCCAGGCTGTTCCCTGAAAAAAACTTTATAGGCGTTGATTATAAAGGCAACCGCATTTGGAGGGGGGCCAAAACAGCTATTGAAGATGGAATTAACAATGTTGCTTTTTTAAGAATCCAGATTGAAAATTTACTGGATTATTTTAACGAAGGAGAAATTGACGAGATCTGGATCACTTTCCCCGATCCGCAACCACAAGATAGCCGTGAGAAAAAACGGTTGACTTTTCCAGCATTCCTGAACCGTTATAAACTTGTTTTAAAGCCGGGAGGTAATGTTAATTTGAAAACAGATAACGACCAATTGTATGCTTATACTTGCGAAAAAGTGGCAGAATTAGGCTTGCCTGTACATAAAAATACCGATCATCTGTATACTTCTGATCTAGTTGATGAGGTATTGTCGATCAAAACCTATTACGAGAAAAAATACTTGCTACACGATAAAAATATTAATTATATTCAGTTTTCTTTTGAATAATGGATACCAACTTTTACGAACAGGTTTATGAGATTGCCCGGTTAATTCCGAAGGGAAGGGTAACCTCTTATGGAGCCATCGCTAAAAGTTTGGGTGCTGCAAAATCATCACGAATGGTGGGGCATGCCATGCTTTATGCCGGAACAGCCCACCCCAAAGTACCTGCCCATAGGGTAGTAAACAGTAGTGGTTTACTGACCGGGAAGTTTCATTTCAAACCTCCGGAGTTAATGGAAGAACTGTTAAGAAACGAAGGCGTTGAAGTAAAGAACGATAAGGTGGTTAACTTTAAAAAGGTATTCTGGAATCCGATTGAAGAAATTACAATATAACGGGTAAACTTCGCTTATAATCAGTAAGGGTAAAAATAATCAAAATCAATAAGCCCAGGCAGGCGTAGAAAATTTCGTCAACTAAATTTCCTTTAAAAAGCGTAAAGGCTAAAATGACAAGAACAATACTGACAAAAAATTCGATAAGGCCATGAAGTTTAAGGTTAATAATTTTAAAAATGCCTCCACTAAAGTTAGTGCACACTGTTAATAAAAAATGAATAATGCCCAGCACATATGCCAGTGTTGAAGCAGTTTTAGAAAGGACAAAAACATCAGGTGAAGCCAATAGAAGCATTACTAATAGGTAGTCTAAAACAGCATGAAATTTTGGAGATATCATTTTCATAATCAAATGTTTATATCTCTAACAAATAATAGTTAAAAAAGATTTTAGAATATGGGAAAGCTTGTAGAAGAATTTAACGGCTATCGTGAGAAAATGAACGATAGGATAATGGAAACGGCGAACACAAATATTAAACGTTTTTTTGCCCTGGATACCACCTCCTATGCTGATGGAGCTTTAGATGTTAAAACGAAAGAGATGTTAGGTCTGGTAGCCTCAATGGTTTTGCGTTGTGATGATTGCATTAAATACCATTTAGGTAAATGTTTTGATGCCGGCGTAAACCATGAGGAGATGAACGAAATTTTCATGATTGCCAATCTGGTGGGTGGTAGTATTGTAATTCCTCATTACAGGAGAGCTGTGGAGTATTGGGATGAGTTGAGTTCGGAGTTGGGCGTTTAGAGCTGTTTATTTTACGCACGCGTCATGCTGAACTTGTTTCAGCATCTTTTTGCAATAAAAATATCTTGAGGAAAGACCCTGAACTAAATTCAGGGTGACGAGCACATTTTATTGATCACTGTTTTAACAGTTTGTAAAGAATATTTTAATTTAAATTTTTCGAAAGGTGATATTATGCAAAACTCAATAACCCGTTGCACCTGGGCTGGCTCCGATCCGCTTTATATCAAATACCATGATGAAGAATGGGGAAAGCCTGTTTACGATGATAAAATCTTATTTGAGTTTTTAATACTGGAAGGTGCTCAGGCTGGTTTAAGCTGGATTACCATACTTCGAAGAAGGGAAAACTACCGTAAAGCTTTTGCTGGTTTTGATGTGAACAAGGTAGCTGTTTTTACTGAAAAAGATGTAGAACGCTTAATGAACGATGAGGGCATTATCCGCAACCGTTTAAAAATTAACGGTGCCATTACCAACGCTAAACTGTTTATCGAAATCCAGAAAGAATTTGGCAGTTTCTCTAAATACATGTGGGGTTTTGTTCCTGGAGGTAAACCGATCCAAAATCACATCGAAAAAATGAGCGATGTTCCGCCAAGGACTGAACTATCCGACCAAATCAGTAAAGACATGAAAAAACGGGGCTTTAAATTTTTCGGCACCACGATCTGTTACGCCCACATGCAGGCGACCGGCATGGTTAACGATCATTTACTAAACTGTTGCGCAAGGTAATGTTTGCTTCAGTTACATTACGCACTGATAGATTTTTATTGAGGCAATTTTGTTCTGACGATCTAAAATTTATTTTTGAAGGATTATCACATCCTGATGTGATTCGCTATTATGGTGTGCGTTATGCAAGCCTAGAGGAAACCAATGAGCAATTGATCTGGTTCAATGACCTTCAAAAAAATGAAACAGGTATCTGGTGGGCAATCTGTGATAAAGAAAGCCTTGATCCTTTAGGTGCCATAGGATTTAATGATTTAAGTAAAACGGATCAAAAGGCTGAAATAGGTTTCTGGCTCTTGCCCACACATTGGGGAAAAGGTATTATTAAAGAGGTAGCTAATCCAATTTGCAACTATGTCTTCGAGAAATTAGGCTTAAGAAAAATCGAGGCTATGGTTGAAACTCAAAACGAAAACAGTAAAAGGGTCTTGCAAAAACTTGATTTTGATTATCAAAAAACAATGGAGAGCTGTGAAATTAAAAACGATAAGCTTATCAGTTTAGCAATTTATGTAAAACTAAAGCCCGAAGATATTTAAAGGGATCTTGCAATCCTGAAATCAGTTAATCCTAGCGCTATTTCTTTGTCGCGTTATACTCCTTCACCCATTCAATTACATCCCGGCTGTTAAAATCTGTCCCGGCTTCTACTTTGGCTTTTAAGGCGGGCTGATCACCGATTTTTTGTAATAGAATATTTTTAACCTCTGTTTTTTTGGTATCCTCCGTAATCGCTTTCATGGGTACTTCCTGTAAAGGTCCGGCACCAGGCTTTTCAATAAAGTAACGGATAACGGGTGCTCCTGCTGGTCTTTCTGGTGAAGCGCTGCGTCCGCCACCGATGCTGATACCTCCACCCATGCCCATGCCACCATAACCGCCGGTTCCGGTACCAATGCCAATTGATGGCCTGAATTTTACTTTTTTCTCTTTCACCTCTGGAACCAGGGTGCCTCCGCCAAAAGAATAAAGATTAACCGTTCCCATTTCGATTATCTTAACAAAACGATATTCGAAATTGCGTCCATTTGCAAAACCCTTGCTTACAAAACTATCACCGTTCCAGAAGAAGTTTTTAACATCCTTTGCCGGCAAAATTACATCCGCTTCATCATTGGCACTGATAAACACAGAAAAATAATCGGTTCCCTTTATCGTCCCGCGGATGACATCATCATTGTTTTTAACGATAAAATCCTGAGCTGAAAGTTGATTTAGCGTAAATAAGAAAAGAAAAACAGATAATAAAAATTTCATTTGATCAATTGCTTTTCACAAATAACGGAACTTAATTCCAAAACATACTAATTCAGGTTAATTTTGATATTGCCCGCTGCTACATCAGGATGTTCTTTTTGGAAATTAATAAATGATTCTTTCATTTTATTTAAGGCATAAGCTTTTGTGTTGGGGATGTTTTTGCCCAATGCATAAAATTTATTCAAAACATAAAGCTTAAACAGGTAATTCTTTAGCTCCGGATCAGCCTGCGTATCAGTCATCACTTTACGTAAGTTTTCCCGGTCAATAAAATTAACCAGCCCTACATTACTGGCTATGTAGTTGGCAATCTTGTTAATATTTTCCTGCTCTTTGCTAAAAGCATCTTTAGCCGCATTAATATCATCAATTGCTTTTAGCTGTACTGCAATTTCTTTTGCCAGAGCCGCTTTGCTAACCACAACCAATCCTTTGGGGATATAAAATGTAGAATCGGTTTTGTAAGGGTCAACAAAAAGGAATACCGTATCTTTTGAATCGGGATTTATCAAAGTATAGCGATCTACAATACCAGTACTTGAATGCTGACTACTTCTTTTAGTAAAATCGATTTTTGATCCATTTGGCCAGCGGTAAGAATTTTCCAGTTTGGCCATTCTTACTTTTAAATTATCTCGGTCGCTGATGTTTTTAAAAGCCCCACTGCCTATGGGCCGGTCTATTGATGCGCCATAAGCATCATCAGGTCCTTTTAGGTTTTCGAAAGTGATGTAGGTCATCAAGGTATCGGATGGGAGTTGAGCCTTGGTTAAGCAGGCAATTAAGCAAAAAATTAAGGTGTAGCAAGTTTTCATAAAAGCGTTTTTATTTTGATGATGCTTAAAATAAGAGATTTCAATAAATAATTTATTTTTTTTGTTGAAAAAGCATTTTAGTGATATGACTAACTTTGGTTACTTTTATCACTCGATAAATCTATTTGTCGGTCTAATCATTAAACCGGTGTAATCACATGAATAAAAAACTCTTTCTCCTAGATGGTATGGCGCTGATGTACAGGGCGCATTTTGCATTAAGTAAAAACCCTCGTTTTACCTCAACAGGCATCAATACATCAGCAGTAATGGGCTTTACCAATACTTTGTTAGATGTTTTGAAGAAAGAAAAACCAACGCACATTGCGGTCGTTTTCGATACCGAGGCACCAACTGAAAGGCATACAACTTTTGAGGCTTATAAAGCACAACGTCAGGCCATGCCCGAAGACCTAGCAGCTGCCATGCCTTATGTGATCAAATTAATCACTGGTTTTAATATTCCGGTAATCACCTCTGATGGTTACGAGGCCGATGATATTATTGGTACACTGGCCAAAAAAGCTGAACTAAAAGGTTACCAGGTTTACTGTATGACGCCTGATAAGGATTTTGCTCAATTGGTTTCCGAAAATATTTTCATTTACAAACCTGCCCGTATGGGTAACGATATGGAAATATTGGGGGTAAAGGAAATATTAGCGAAATGGGAGATTGAAAATGTGCTGCAGGTTATCGATATTTTAGGTTTATGGGGCGATGCAGTGGATAATATTCCAGGTATTCCAGGCATTGGCGAGAAAACAGCGAAAGCTTTGATCAAACAATATGGTTCTATGGAGAACATTATTGCAAACTCGCATGAGTTAAAAGGAAAACAACGCGAAAACGTAGAAAATTTTGCTGAACAAGGTTTAATATCGAAAAAACTGGCTACGATTTTATTAGATGTTCCCGTTGAATTGGACGAGGCCAGCTTAGAACTCTGCGATCCTAGCCGCGATCTATTGGAACCGTTGTTTACCGAATTAGAATTCAGGACTTTGGGCCGCAGGGTATTTGGCGATGAATTTTCGGTTACTACAGCACGCTTTCAGGAAGGTACGCAGACCGATTTATTCGGTAACCAGACAGGGGAAGCCATTCAATATACCAATACGCTCGAAGAAGAACCAGCAGAAAAGCTTCCGGCTAAAACCATTGAAAACACCGAACACGATTATCAGTTGGTTGACACTGCTGAGCAACGTGCAGATCTGATTAAATTATTACTGGCTGAAAAACGGATCTCATTTGATACGGAAACCACAGGTACCGATGCAAACATGGCCGATTTGGTTGGTTTATCTTTCTCCATAAAACCAGGTAAAGGCTATTATATACCCGTTCCGGCGGCCAGAGAAGAAGCTCAGGTTATTGTTGATGAGTTTAAGGTGGTATTGGAAAATGAAGAAATTGAAAAAATTGGTCAGAATACCAAATACGATATTTTAGTGCTGAAATGGTACGGCGTAGAGGTAA
Source organism: Pedobacter sp. GW460-11-11-14-TSB4 (assembly GCF_059423705.1). Taxonomy (NCBI): domain Bacteria; kingdom Pseudomonadati; phylum Bacteroidota; class Sphingobacteriia; order Sphingobacteriales; family Sphingobacteriaceae; genus Pedobacter; species Pedobacter sp. GW460-11-11-14-TSB4. The sequence continues at coordinate 17,978 of NZ_JBWKYI010000002.1, read as the reverse complement.
AAGGTAAACTCTTTGATACCATGCTTGCCCACTACCTGATTGATCCTGATACCCGCCATGGTATGGATGTATTGTCTGAAAACTATCTTGGTTACTCGCCTATTTCCATTACCAAGCTGATTGGTGCAAAAGGCAAAAACCAGGGCACCATGCGCGATGTGCCGGTAATTGATGTGGTAGATTATGCAGCTGAAGATGCCGATGTGACTTTACAGCTGGCACATATCTTCGAGCCAAAATTAAAAGAACTAAATGCAGCTAAATTAGCCGAAGAAATTGAAAACCCTTTGGTTTACGTTTTGGCAGATATAGAAAAAGAAGGTGTTCGCATTGATATCGAAACCTTAAAAGCCTATTCTAAAGAGCTCGAAACCGAAATTATCAAGTTTGAGCAGAATGTTTACGACAAAGCTGGAATTAAATTTAACCTGGCTTCGCCAAAACAATTGGGAGAGGTTTTATTTGATAAACTTCAGCTCGATCCGAAAGCTAAAAAGACGAAGACAGGCCAGTATCAAACCGGTGAAGATGTTTTATTAGCTCTGGCCAGTAAAAGTGATATTGTACAGGATATTTTAGATTTCCGCCAGTTACAGAAGCTTAAATCGACCTACGTGGATGCATTGCCATTAATGGTTAATCCCAAAACCGGCAGGGTGCACACTTCCTACAATCAGGCTGTTGCGGCAACGGGAAGGTTAAGCTCAAACAATCCAAATTTGCAGAATATCCCGATCCGTACCGAGCGTGGCCGAGAGGTGCGTAAAGCCTTTATTGCAAGAGACGAAAATCACATCTTGTTATCGGCCGATTATTCACAGATAGAATTGCGCATTATTGCCGAAATCAGTAAGGAAGAGAATATGCTGGATGCTTTTAATAAAGGAATCGATATCCACACGGCAACAGCAGCAAAAGTATATGGCGTAAGTATAGAAGAGGTAGATGGAACGCAGCGTAGAAATGCCAAAGCCGTTAACTTCGGAATCATTTATGGTCAGTCTGCTTTTGGTTTATCGCAAAACTTAGGTATTCCGCGTAAAGAGGCTGCCGAAATTATAGAACAATATTTCGCGCAATATCCGGGTATTAAACGTTACATGAGCGATACGATGAACTTCGCCCGCGAGAACGGATTTGTAGAAACGATAATGGGCAGAAGACGTTATTTAAGAGACATTAACTCTGCCAACCAAACGGTAAGAGGTTTTGCAGAACGAAATGCCATCAACGCGCCGATTCAAGGCTCTGCGGCTGATATGATCAAGATTGCCATGATCAATATCCATAAAGAGATGAAAGCACAAAATTTACAATCAACCATGACCATGCAGGTGCATGATGAGTTGGTATTTGATGTGCTGAGATCAGAAAAAGAAGCAATGAAAGCAATTATTCAGGATAAAATGGCCAATGCCATTAAATTAACGGTGCCAATAGTGGTAGAAATTGGTGAGGGCGATAATTGGTTGGCCGCACACTAACATGAAAGCGTTCTCCATGTATATTGTATGCTGCTTCATATCCATTGGATGTTTGGCGCAAAAAAGCGATACACTGATTACCTATAATTTTGGCGGCAGCCCAGCAAAAGGGGAAAATGTGAGCGTCTATAAAATTAATAGGAGAGATACAACGGCGTGGGTTAAAACTACCGCCGATAAAAATTTTGTTCTACTCAAAAAAGAGACCTTTGCCGATGAACAACTGACCGTACATAATGGGAGTTACCAGGAATTTTTGAATGGCAAGCTTTTTATCCACGGACATTATGATAAAAATGCTAAAACAGGAAAATGGATAATTTACGATTCTCTGGGCTACACAGCGCAAGAGATTCATTTCCTAAACAATAAATTTGATGGTCCATTTAAATCTTTTTGGAATAAGGACCATGTAAAATATCAGGGCAATTTTAGCCAGGGTTTAAAAACTGGGGAATGGAAAATCTTTTACCTCAACCAACAACTGGCAGGCAAAGAGCTTTATAATACAACAGGCGATTTAACAGAGAGTGCATATTTTGATCAAAATGCTCGGCCAACAGTGAAGAAAAACATTTTAACCGAGCCGATTTTCAAGGGCGGTTATCCGAGGTTTTATAAATTCCTAGCTAAAACCCTTCGTTTTCCCGACCCCGATCTAACTGGCCGGGTAGTTTGTTCCGCAATGGTAAATACTGATGGCCATTTATCAAACATTGAAATATTTTCCTCATCGCATGTTAGCCTAAGTCAGGAAGCCATTAGGGTGCTCGAATTATCACCTCCATGGCTTCCAGGTACTTTGTTTGGTGAACCTATGGCTATGCAAATCAAAATTGCAATCAACTTTACGATTAACTGATGATTTTTTTTGATAACTGAACCTTCCTAAAAGGAATTTAGTTGGAAAGATAAAGTAGATGTAAAATTAGTGCCCAGCAACTAACAACTATCCGAAGTTAGGGATATCGCTAACTAAAAGGCTATAGCTTTATTCTTAAGAAAGCGAGAGTGTAATAATACCAAACCATGTAATAAATTATTAAAAATTATTATCTTCATTAAAACTTCATTCAGATTAATCAATTTTATATCAACAAATAACGAGTAAACAAAAATCGAAAAAGATGAAACCTCCGAGTGAAACAAAGAAGCTTCATCACTACTAAAAAACAAATCCAAGTATTATGAAAAAGTTATTGAGTTTAATCGCAGTCGCAGCATTTGGTTTAACAACAGCATTTGCACAGACACCAGCTACGGCTCCTGCAGCTAAAGCTAAAACAGTTGTAAAAAAAGAAGTAAAAACAACCGCAGCACCTGTTAAAGCAGGCGTAAAACAAGAGGCTAAAAAAGTAGAAACTAAAACCACTACTACTGCTGCTAAAGTAAAAGCAGATGGTACGCCAGATATGCGTTTTAAAGAAAATAAAGCAAAAGCGGTAACTAAAGTGGCTGGTCCAACTAAAAAAGACGGAACAGCTGATATGCGTTACAAAGCAAACAAAGCTGCTGCCGCTAAAAAGAATTAGGTTCAGGTTTATAATTTGAAGGGTCTCCAATGAAATTTGGAGGCCCTTTTTTGTTTTAGAACAATTTAATATTAGCGGCGTCACCCTGAATTCATTTAAGGGTCTTAATAGCCGGAAAGATGCTGAACTAAATTCAGCATGACGATCATTTTAGATAATGAATATTTTCGTTGGTCGTGATCGACTGGAATGCAGTAGAATGAAGAGATCTGCTAGATAGATCTCTCGACTTCGTTGCACTCCTTTCGTTGGTCGTGATTTGCAATCACGACTGTTCGAACGGCGGATTTGTAATCCGTATTAGGCTACAAACTTATCGTTTCGCCAATTTCTGGCAGCAATAAGGTTTTGTTTTCCCGCTTAAATTTATCCAAAGCTGCTTTGGTATCAATTTCGATTACCGGGAAAGTATTGTAGTGTACGCCGATTACCTTGTCGCAATCGAAATATTTCGTTGCAACCAAAGCATCATCCACATCCATAGTGTAATTTCCTCCAATCGGTAAGATGGCATAATCCAGGTTGTAAATATCCGCCAAAACTTTCATCTCGATGGTTAAACCTGTATCGCCGGCAAAGTAAATCTGTTTACCCTCTACTTCAAGTACAAAACCAGCAGGATTTCCGCCATAACTCCCATCTGGTAAACCCGATGAGTGTGTAGCCGGTACCATGCGCACCGCTCCCCAGTCGAAAGTAAATTTACCAAAATTCATTCCATGTACTTTTTCAACGCCTTGTTTACTTGCCCAATCTGTTACCTCTGGCATGGCTATAACTGTTGCTTGTGTTTGCCTAGCTAGCGCTACCAAATCGGCCACATGATCGCCATGGCCATGGCTAACCAGGATATAATCGGCCTCAATGGTTTTAATGTCTATATTTTTAGCTAATGGATTGTGCGATATAAACGGATCGAACAGTAATTTTTTGCCTGCTGCCTCTAACAAGAAACAAGATTGGCCATAATAGGTGTATTTCATAATTGTGGTATCAGGATTTAGTATTGCGCATTCAGATTAATGCACACAACAATTTAACAATAAAACAATTGTATCACTTATTGCCCAAACATACCGCCTAAACCGCCAAGCATATCTTGTGCCGATGCCTGCATTTCGGCGGCGCTTACCTGTTCGGCACTTGCCATAGCTTTATTAATAGCCGTTAACAAAAGTTCTTCCAGTTCTTCCTTATCGGCATTTTTCAAAAACGTCTCATCAATTGAAACTCCGGTGATGGCTTTGTTTGCTGTAGCGGTGATTTTTATGGCACCATTTTCTACTTCGCCAAATACCGAGATCGTATCCAGGCGTTTTTTAATTTCTTCGGCTTTTTGTTGAGCCGCAAATAATTTATCGAACATAACTTGTGTTTTTATTATAAAACGAAATTAGGGTAAATTGTTTTTTAGTGAGCTAAATATTTGTTTTTTGAAGCGCAGGTACAGCAACCAGATTAAGCTTTGTTCCCGTTCTTCGCTATATCCTTTCGCTGCGCTTCAGGGATGCCGCTTCGCCCGGGGCTAAGCAATTAAGTCCTGTTCGCGTAGCTTCCGTTAACAAGCCTTTGCCAATTAACCCCGATCGTAAATACTGATTTTTTCCTGGCCTTATATTAATTAGTCCTCGTCGCTTCCCGGTAAACTGCCGTTGCCATGATAAGCCCCCTTACGGATAACCGGCATATTGAAGTGTTTATAAAGTTCGTCAAGATGCATCAAACTTCCGTTAGTAAGGTTGCCTAAAAATATAATGACAATGTTTTTGTCTAAATCCCGCACATAAATATGGCGGAAACCATGCCACCAGCCGGTGTGGTAAACCACTTTGTCCATTTTGTCGCCATCGAACATCCTCCAGCCGTAGCCATAGTTAAAATGACCGTTTATTGGTTTGTTACGACCAACATACGCAGAATCCAGGCTCTTCTTGGTCAGTAATCTTCCGTTTTTCAGGTATTTATCAAATAATACCAAATCGTGTACCGTACTATAAATGCCTTTATCTCCAACCGGACCGTCTAAAAAATTCTGTGCTACAGAGTATCTAAAACTATTGCGGTCGTGACCAACCACATCAACCGGAATTTTTTCATACTCAGTGGTGCTGTACACATGTGTATGTTTTAATCCGGCAGGTTTAAACACATGCTCCATCATATACTGCGAATAACGTTGTCCGGTTACCTTTTCTATAATGGCGCCCAAAACCATAAAGTTTGAGTTATTGTAGTGAAAACGGTTATCGGGTTTAGTATATGGATTTGGTTTCCGCTCAGCAATAACATTCATTACTTCCTGATTGGTGACGCCTTTTTTCATATTGCGTTTTTCCTTACGCCAGATATCATCTATGAAGTACACATAATTCATCATACCGCTGCGGTGAGAAAGCAGTAATTTCACCGTTATGCCTTCATATGGGAAGTTGGGGTAGAATTTTTTTACATTATCGTTCAACGAAAGTTTCCCTGCTTCTACCAATTGCATAATCGCTGTGCCGGTAAATGTTTTGGTAATCGAAGCCAGCTCAAATTCTGAGTTAATGGTTAAACTATCGCGGTGCAGGTAATCGGCCCATCCAACGGCTTTTTCGTAAAGAATTTTTCCGTCTTTGGCGACCAGCATATTGCCGTTAAAATTGAATTTCCGGTGCAGGTTATCTACAAAATCAGCAATCCATTTATCGCCTTTTTGTGGGTTATAAACCAATAAGAGGCTATCTGCTTTGTCGTCGTCTTTAGTGCGGATTTTTTTTTCAGCGGCCTTTTTCTCTTCAGATTTCTTGCTTGAACATGCGGTTAGTAAAGTTACAGAGAGGGCTAATGCTGAACATATATATCGAAAATTCATTTATATTAAGGATAGTGTATTTAAAACCCGAAAATTAAAGAATTTTAGACGGTTAAAACGAAAGAGTTTTACACATTTTCGCAATTTTGATTGTACCAGCACTCAAATAAATGACCTTTACTTCCATAAACAGGGTCGCTGTCTGGATTTTTCACTTTGGCAATGGTTTCATCTGCTTCAGGACGCTCCTCAGCTTTGCCATATTTTATATCATAATCTAAACCATTTGGATAGGCGCCAACAACAGTGAAGTCGTCGGTTGAGTTCAGTTTTTTATGTGCTACACCTGCAGGGATAATAACCACATCACCTTTGTCCAGCTCTATACAAACACCATGATCGCCCCCAAACTGTACGTCGGCTTTGCCACAGAATACGCCCATTACTTCGTGCGTGTTGCTATGGTAATGGTGGTAATCAAAAATACCATCTACCCAGGCGTTGGTATATCCGTTCTGCGCGAAAACCCTTTTGATTACTTCTTCAGTATCATCAGGGTGCAACCTAAAGGTACCTTTGTAAATCATTAGCGGCAAATTCGGATTATTCGGAAAATCGCCGTTCTCCTCTATTTTATGCGCAACCAGGTAAGCTTCCTGAATCAATTTTTCTTTGTCCATGATTTGGGTGTTTTATTATTTAACAAAGTAATTGGCAAAGGGTTTACAATTCGCGGGTTTTTCTCCCGCAGATTTAAGATGATTAACGCAGAGTCATATACTTTAATTCTACAGAAAACAAAGAACCAACTTTTATAATTACCAAGATTATCATATTTTTATTTCATCATCCTGATTAAGAATACCTAACTAATTTTCAACATGGATGAGAACAATATCTCTTATCAAATAAGGGGAGCAATATTTACAGTTTACAATACATTAGGACCAGGGCTACTAGAGTCTGCTTATGAAACTGTACTGGCTTATGTTTTAACAGAAAATGGGTTAAATGTTAAGCGGCAAGTGCAATTACCGATTGTTTTTGAAGGTATAACCCTAGATACTGGCTACAGGATAGACTTGTTAATAAATGACTTGGTAATTATTGAAATCAAATCTGTAGAAACAGTTGCTCCTGTACATCATAAACAAGTGCTTACATACCTCAAGCTTTCCGGTCTCAAACTTGCGTTACTGGTTAATTTTAATTCATCAGACATTTCTCAGTCGATATCGAGAAAAGTGAATGGGCTTTGATAAATGTTTCCCGCTGATCGCTACGAAAAACGCCGAGTTGAATCATTCTATCTGCGTTCTTTGCGAAATCTGCGGGAAACATCTTTCTTTTATCATTCAAAAGATATAAACTACTTCTCGCTTTCCGCCCAGGTATACATTTTCGCTTCAAAAACAGATAATGGGAATGATCCATCTTTTAAAACTGCAGTATGAAAAGCGGCCAGTTTAAACTTCGGACCTAATTCTTTCTCATATTTGGTTCTCAACTCCCTTATTTTCATTGCACCTGTTTTATAACCTAAAGCTTGTGCAGGTATGCCCATGTAACGTTCAATTTCTGCAGTAGCACCTTCCGTGCTAATGGCTTCATTGTCTGTCATATATTTAATAGCTGCTTCTCTGCTCATGTTTTTGGTGTGGATGAGCTGCAAAAAGAAATATCTTTTTCATTTATTTTGAGTTAAGGTTCTAATCAAAAATAACAAATTATTAGCCATTTACCGGTAGGTCGCCTTAACGCAAAAAAGCCACCCCTAAGGGATGGCTTAATATGTAATCAGTATGAAACTGAAAACTGTGAATTGCTAACTGATTAAGCTAATAACCTGATTGGCTCTTCTAATAAGCCTTTTAATGTCTGTAAGAACTGTGCTCCTGTTGCACCATCAACCACACGGTGATCGCAGCCCAAAGTCAATTTCATTACGTTACCAGGAACAACAGCACCGTTTTTAACCACAGGAACTTGTTGTATCGCACCTACTGATAAAATTGCACCATCAGGAGAGTTGATAATTGAAGTAAACTCATCAATACCAAACATACCTAAGTTAGATACAGTGAAAGTAGAACCTTCCCAATCTGCTGGCTGTAATTTTTTAGCTTTTGCTTTACCACCAAAATCTTTTACTTCTGCAGAGATGTGTGATAAAGATTTGCCATCAGCGAAACGCACAACCGGTACCAATAAACCATCTTCAACAGCCATAGCTACACCAATGTTGGTATGTTCGTTAAATCTGATTTTATCGCCACCCCATGATGAGTTAACAGCAGGGTGTTTTTTCAATGCAACGGCAACCGCTTTAATTACGATATCGTTGAAAGAAACCTTAACAGGAGCAACTGCATTAATAGCCGTACGTGCAGCCATTGCGTTGTCCATATCAATACTGATGGTTAAATAGAAATGTGGCGCGGTGAACAAACTTTCTGCTAAACGTTTTGCAATGACTTTACGCATCTGCGAAACGGGCGCTTCAGTAAATTTAACTTCACCAACATATTGAGGAATAACTGGTGCCGGAGCAGCAGCTTTCTCGGCAGCCGGAGCTGATGCAGATTCTGCTTTTGCTGGCGCTGCACTTGGTTTAAAGTTTTCGATATCTTTTTTAATGATACGGCCACCTTCTGCACTACCTGCAACCTGTGCCAGGTCGATCCCTTTGTCTTTAGCAATTTTCTTAGCTAAAGGAGATGCTTTAACGCGGCTATCACCGTTGTCTGTAGTTGTACCACACGATGAAGTTCTAGGTGTTTCAATTTCAGCAACAGTTGCAGACTTTTCTGCTTTAGGTGCTTCAGCACTTTCTGCTTTTGGAGCCGGGGCTGAGCCACCTGCTAAAATTCCGCTCACATCAGTTCCTTCAGGACCAACGATAGCGATAATTCCGTTTACTTTTGCAGCAGCACCTTTCTCTACACCGATGTGTAATAAAGTTCCGGTTGCGTAGCCCATTACTTCCATAGTTGCCTTATCGGTTTCTACATCAGCAAGCACATCATCATCTTTTACTTTATCGCCAACTTTTTTATGCCATTCAGCAATTACGCCTTCAGTCATGGTATCGCTTAACAAAGGCATGCGGATAACCGTAACACCTTTTGCTGCTAATTCTTCTTCGCTTAAGCCACCGCCCTGAGCAGGAGCTTCTTCTTTTTTCTCTTCAGCTTTAGGCGCTTCGTCTTTGCGCTCAGACTTCGGACTTCCCGACTCCTGACTTCCCGACTGTTCTGCTTCCAATGCTGCTTTATAATCTTCGCCTTCTTTACCAATAACGGCCATGATGGCATCAACCGGAACAGCTGTTCCTTCTTCTACACCTACGTATAAAAGCGTACCATCCCAATAAGATTCCATATCCATTGTTGCCTTGTCAGTTTCTACTTCTGCCAAAACATCGCCGCTTTTCACTTTATCGCCCACTTTTTTATGCCACTTTGCCAAAACCCCTTCGGTCATGGTGTCGCTCATTTTGGGCATTTTAATTACATCAGCCATTATATCTAATTAATTGAAATCTTATTAATATTAGTCCATTACGTAAGGGTAGTCCTGTTGCATATATACATCTTTGTATAATTCAGATGCATCAGGCCAAGGAGATTCTTCAGCAAATTTTACTGCCTGATCTACAATTGCTTTTACTTTAGCTTCTACTTCTTCAATCCAGGCTTGATCTGCATACTTTTCTTTAAGAATCGTTTCTCTTGCGTGCTCAACCGGATCTTTTGCTTTATAATCTTCTAATTCTTCTTTGGTACGGTATTTTGCCGGATCTGACATCGAGTGACCACGGTAACGGTAAGTTCTCATTTCTAAGAAAGTAGGTCCTTCACCTTTACGTGCACGTTGGATCGCTTCGTCCATTGCATTGTGTACCGCAACCGGATCCATACCATCAACTGGTGCACATGGCATATCAAAACCTAAACCTATTTTATAAATATCGGTCATGTTGGTTGTACGTTGTACTGAGGTACCCATTGCATAACCATTGTTTTCGCAAACAAAAATAACTGGCAATTTCCAAAGCATGGCCATGTTAAAAGTTTCGTTTAATGCACCCTGGCGCACTGCACCATCGCCCATATAACAAATGTTAACATTATCAGTTCCTTTGTATTTTTCTGCAAAAGCAACGCCAGCACCTAATGGAATCTGACCACCAACAATGGCATGACCACCGTAGAAGTTATGCTCTTTGCTGAACATGTGCATTGAACCACCTTTACCTTTAGAGCAACCTGTAGCTTTACCGTACATTTCTGCCATAATACTATCAGCACTAACTCCTAAAGCTAAGGCATGAGCATGATCACGGTATGTTGTAATCATTGAATCACCTTTTTGCATTGCAGATATTGCACCTGCAACTACAGCTTCTTGTCCAATGTATAAATGACAAAAGCCACGTATTTTTTGTTGTCCGTATAACTGGCCAGTTTTTTCTTCGAATTTGCGCATCAGCAACATCGACTCAAACCACTTTAACCAGGTATCTTTATTTATTTCTACTGCACTCATTTTAGGGTATTTGTTTTTTGCGACAGCAAATCTAATTTTTTTATTGTAATTTTTGGCACTTTTTAGTGTAAAAACATCATAGTATTAGGGTTGTAATCAGATTTAACAGTTGTTTTACAATTAAATATAAAACCAGGGAACCGATATCGATTTAATAGCGATTTCTTATAATTAAATCAACGCCCTTTATCATAATATGGAATCAATTTATTCTGAAATTTAATTCTGCATATGTGCTTATTTCCATAATTTAAAATAACACCGATTTATTCCTGTTTAGAATATTGAACTAAATCGTTTTTTTTAAAAAGATAATTTTAAGCTAAGTTTATGAACAAAAATGAGGAGCAAAAAATAAAAATGTTAATAACTTTCGTTTTTTAACGTCTAACATTTGGATAACATTTGTATAATTAATACTTTTGGCAACCAACAATAAGCCCATGTGGTGTACGTTAATGTGTAAGTGAATACCCAAACATAACTGTATAACATGATTAAAAAATTTTTGTTTTCTACTCTAATTGCTATTTGCACGCTCTCAGCCGCATTTGCGCAAACAAAAACAAAAGAATCTGGTAAAGAATTAAATGATCCCGACAACCTTGCATCGCAATATTTTTCGCAGGTTATGGGTGTTGCGGTAGATGCAACTTCGAATTTAAAACTGTACAAATTTATTTACGAATGGATCGGAACACCTTATAGTTATGGTGGAAACACCAAAAGAGGGATAGACTGTTCGGCTTTCACTAAAGCGATTTACGATAAAGTTTTCAACACCACCATCAGAAGAAACTCGCGAGATATTTTTAGTATGGTAGATCCACTTTCTAAAGAAGATTTAAAAGAAGGTGATTTGGTTTTCTTCAAGATTAAAAGCAGAAGTATTTCACATGTTGGTATTTACCTGGGCGATAACAGGTTTGCACATGCATCAAGCTCTCGTGGTGTCGTAATCAGCAACCTCAACGAACCTTATTACAGCCGTTATTTTTACAAAGGTGGGCGTGTGTTAGAATCGTTTAAGAAAGAATTTACAGTAGAATAGATCAGTTGACATTTTTCAGTTAACAGTTAAAAACATATACAATCCTCCTGAAGAAATTTTGGAGGATTTTTTTATACATCTAAATCAAGAATGAAGTTTATCAATACCCTTATAATATCCGCTCTTGCGCTAATTATTTTAATTAGCTGCACGAGCAATAATGCGCAGATTACTACACCTGTAGCCAAACAAGATACGGTGATCAGAAAAATAAAAGATACCATATCCATTACGGCAGTAGGCGATATTATGCTTGGCTCTGCTTTTCCATCCAAAACAAACCTCCCTCCTGATGATGCTGTAAACAGTTTTCAGGCAGTAGATAGTTTATTAAAAGGAGATATTGTTTTTGGTAACCTGGAAGGTTGTTTCCTTAACTCAGGCAATTCGAACAAATGCAATGGCATTAACCCGAATAACTGTTACGCTTTTAGAATGCCGGAACGTTATGCCGGGATATACAAGGATGCAGGATTTAATGTTTTGAGTATCGCCAACAACCATGTGGGTGATTTTGATGCCAGGGGAAGAAAAAATACAGCCAGGATTTTAGACTCGCTGCAGATCCATTATGCTGGACAGGTAAATAAACCTTTTGAAGTTTTTGAAAAAGACAATGTAAAGTATGCCTTCTGTGCTTTTGCGCCGAACGAGAATACGGTATCGATCAATAAAATCGACAGCGCCAAAGCTTTGGTTGCCCGTCTAAAATTGATGGCCGATATTGTGATTGTCTCTTTTCATGGTGGTGGTGAAGGCGCAAGGTTTGAACATGTTCCCCGTAAAAATGAGATTTTTTATAAAGAAAACAGAGGGAATGTTTACGCCTTTGCACATGCTGTTATTGATGCTGGTGCTGATGTGGTATTGGGACATGGTCCGCATGTAACCCGCGCTGTTGAAGTGTATAAAAATAAATTCATCGCTTACAGCTTAGGTAATTTTTGCACCTATGGTATGTTTAGCCTAAAAGGCAATAACGGCATTGCGCCCTTGCTTCAGTTAAAAGTAAATGCTAAGGGTGATTTTTTGTATGCCGATATTGTATCAGTTAAACAGGATAAGGTTAGCCGTTTAACCCTCGATGAAAATCATGGTGCCTTCAAACGAATTAAAGAACTGACAGATATTGATTTTGTTGGCCATCAGTTAAAATTCGCAGATAACAGGATTAGTTTAAAAGATTAATTTTCTCCGACATCAATCTCAATTTATTTCAGAATATTTGTTGGATGAAAGCATCATGATTTTTTAAATCACCTAGTGACAGGAATAAACGGCTCAAGCCTTCTTGAACACCGTTACCACACTACTCATGATAGCTTCATCATTGATTAAAACAACATCATAGGGATGAAAAAAGGATTAATACTTCATTATATTATAGGTATAGCCGCCGCTATTTTAGTACTGGCAGCAGCCTACTACATCAACCAAAACCCCGATAATTTACTGTCGGCAGGGATTATTATTCTGGCGGGTTGCCTGGTCGCTTTTAGCCAGTACCAGATTATCAAGCACAAAAAGAAGCAATAGTATGATTGCGACTATACTCCAGGTCACAAAGACTGGAAATGCTAAAGATAGCATCTACCTTGCTTTAGCCATCGGAGCGGCGGTTTTACTTTTTGTGCTATCTAAAAAGTTCAGGAGAAAAGCCTGACTAACTTTCGTCCTTGGTGTTCTTCACCAGGCCAATTCCCGATACAAAGAATATAAGTCCGATGATGCCGTAAACCATCAATCCCCTTGTGTTTTCGCTGTGGCTAACAAAGCCATAGCCAGCGTATATTAATCCAATTATGCCCAGTACGGTTAATATTGTTCCAAAAGTGCGTTTTACATTCATATGGTTTATTATTTAATAAGGTAAAGACAAAATATGATCGATTTTGTTTTAAACAAACAAAGAAGCCCATCTCATCAACTGAAATGGGCTTCTTTTATGGGGTGAAGGATAACTTACCAAACACCTAAACGGTTTGCCGGAGTTATGTACATTTTTGCGGTTGCAGGAATGTTGAAAGCTTTGTAAAATGCTTCCATATTATACACAGGTCCGTTTACCCTGAACATCTCCGGACTATGTGGATCTGTTTTTAATCTCACGCGCATGCTTTCGTCGCGGGTTTTAATTCTCCATACCTGGGCAAAGCTTAAAAAGAAACGTTGATCGGGGGTAAAACCATCAATCTTTTTATCGCCTTTCCCTTGTTCTGTTAATTTAAAGGCATCGTAGGCGATGTTTAATCCGCCAATATCGGCAAGGTTTTCCCCTAAGGTTAACGAACCATTTACATGCTGATTATCCAACAGCGAGAAGTTGTTGTAAAATGTTTCTACTTTACCTGCTTTGGCTTTAAATTTATCGGCATCAGCTTTTGTCCACCATTCTTTTAGGTTGCCAACGGCATCATACTGGCGACCCTGATCATCAAAACCATGTGTCATTTCGTGACCAATTACAGCACCTATTGCACCATAGTTAATGGCATCATCAGCGGCAAATTCAAAGAACGGGAACTGTAAAATTCCTGCCGGAAAAACAATTTCGTTGAAAGACGGATTGTAATAGGCATTAACTGTTGGTGGAGTCATTCCCCACTCGGTTTTATCTACATTTTTGCCCAGCTTATCCATCATTTCCTTGTAGGCATGTTTACTGGCCGACTGAAGGTTTGCATAATACGTGTTTTTCGAAACCTCAACATCATCGTACTTTTTCCATTTATCAGGATAGCCGATCTTTTTGATAAATGCGTTTAATTTTTCTAAAGCTTTCTTTTTGGTTTCCGGGGTCATCCAATCTACCTTCTGGATTCTTTCTGCGTATACTTTCTGTAAATTGTTTACCAAAGTTAACATACGCTCCTTGGCCTCTGGCTTAAAATACTTTTCGGCATATAATTGACCTAAAAGCTCACCTAAATTGCGATCAGTAGCATTTACAATGGCTTTCCATCTTTCTGTTGGCGCCTGTTGACCATATAGCGTTTTAGAGAAAAAATCGAATTTAGCATCTCTGAATTTTTTGGTAAAAGCATTGGCCGATCTGTTTAAAGCATCAAACTTTAATTTTTCCTTCCAGATTTCGATAGGCTGGCTTTTTACCAGGGCTGATAAGGTTTGATAATATTTTGGCTGTCTAACAATAACAGTATCAGTACTTGCGCCCAGTTTACTTAAAACGGATTTCCATTCAATATTTGGAGTCTGTTTTTGAAAATCAGCCACGGTCATTTTGTTATAGTTTTTCTGCGGATCGCGCAGCTGAACAGGAGTTGAATGCGACTGGGCAATTGCTGTTTCGAGTTTTAAAATGTTATCAGCATATTTTGCTGCATTTAAAGAATCGCCAGCGAGGCTAAAAATTTTGGTGATGTATTTGATGTACTCTACCCTGATTTTCTTCGCCTTCTCGTCTTGTTCTAAATAATAACTGCGGTCTGGCAGGGTAAGGCCAGCCTGCGAAAATGATAAAGCATTTTTGGTGCTTAATTTGTCATCAGGTTCTACACCAAAGCCCAATAAATCCCCTTCGCCATTTTTATAACCATCGGCAACAAAGTTGATTAAATCCTGATCATTTTTAATCCCTTCTATTTTACTTAAGAGCGGTTTTATAGGTTCGATGCCTAACTTTTCGATGGTAAGCGTGTCCATTCCACTGGTGTAGAAATCGCCAACTTTCTGTTCAGTACTTCCTTTGGCTGCATTGGCTTTTGAAGCGTTTTCCAGAATGTTGTTCAGGTTCTTCAGGTTATCGTTATATAGGGTGTAAAAAGAACCCCAACCTGTTTCGGTTTTTGGAATTTCGGTGTTTTTCATCCATTTCCCGTTGGCATACAGGAAAAAGTTATCACCTGGTTTTACAGTAGTGTCCATGCCGGCTTTATCGAAAAATTCGGTGCGCGCATTCGCCACATCGGCATCCTGATGGCTTTTATTCTGGCAGGCAGCAAAAAGCAATACGCCGGCAGCCGGAAGAAATAATTTAATTTTCATTGTATATAAGTTAGTTAGAAAAGCTTAAAGCTACAAAATGCCTGATGTAGTTTGTATGAATTTTTTTATAACTTCATCAAATTCTTACATAGATATACAACAAACGCTATCAGCCAAATATTTAACAATGAATAAAACGCTACTCAAAAAGACCTCTTTATGCATATTCTTTTCTTGCATAGTAACTTTAGTTTCTGCCCAAATTACGATACAGGGAAAGATTTTAAATGCCGAAACCAAACAGCCTGTTGAAAATGCAAGTGTATATTTTAATAATACCCAAATTGGTGCAACAAGCGATGAGAAAGGGCAGTTTAAATTATACACCAAAAGGCTTTATAGCGACCTGGTGATTTCTGCTATTGGCTACGAAAGTAAAACCGTTAATACCAGTGCTAACCTTACCAATTACACCATTTTGCTAAAAGAAAAAATCAATAGCCTTATGGAAGTAACGGTAAGTACCGGTAAAAACGACTGGAACAAATGGGGAGATCTTTTTTCGATGCTTTTATTGGGTAACAATCCGTTTAATCGGCGTAATTGTAAAATAATGAATCCGAACGACATTAAATTTTATTATGATGAGGATAAACAATACCTGGAAGTAATAGCTGAAAAGCCGATTCTGATCAAAAATAGTGCTATGGACTGCCTCGTGCATCTGGATATTTATGAGTTTGGTTATCACTTTACCGATGATAACCTTACCTACAGCTCTTACGCTTATTATGATGGTTTTGGCAATAAACCAAATAAAAGCAGACAATTAGCGATCAAGGTTAATTATTTAGGATCAAGGATGCATTTTTATAGAAGCTTGTATGCAAATACGCTCGAAAAAGAAAACTTTCAAGTGTACCGTTATACCGCTGTAAAGAATATAGAGCGGGAAAATGTTTTTAGAGCTGTGCAACAATATAGAGCGGCTAAAATGGCGGCTGGGCGAACTGGCAATGCGTTACTTAAATTATCAGATAACCCTGATTCGGCCTCGTATTATAAAAAAGTATTGATGCAAAGCAGCATTTTAAAGTGGGATACCACGAGGGTGGATTACAAACAGTTTTTGAGCTTCGATAGCCTAAATCACAAAATGACGTTCAAGTTTAATGATACACTTATGGTGGTATATAAACGAAATCATAACATGCTGGGAGGTTTGACCATGTTGCGTTTGGGTGCAATTAAAGAGTTATCAACTGTGGACCTAAAAACACTGTTACATTTAACTGATAAAGAAGGTGTAGTGATAGATCCTATGGGATACGTAACACCAAACTGGTTATTGATGACCGGGGATATGGGAAACAGGAGGCTCGCTGAACAACTTCCTTACGATTTTATATATAGCCCTTAGCCCGGCGGAACCGCGCTTTTTAAATCCATCACGAATTAGAGGTCTAGGTATATTGCATTTATTTTTTATAACTTCATAAAAAAATCTAATTATGCAATACACCATTTACATTATAGCTGTGGTAGGATTTATCATCCTGCTGAGCTCCTTTGTTACTGTTAAACAGGGAACCATTGCGGTGGTAACCGTTTTCGGTAAATACCGCCGCCAGTTAAGACCAGGCTTAAACTTTAAAATTCCATTAATAGAGCAGATTTATTCTCGTATTTCCATTCAAAACCGCTCGGTTGAGCTATCCTTTCAAGCGGTAACGCAAGATCAGGCCAATGTATATTTTAAGGCCATGCTATTGTATTCTGTGGTGAACCAGGATGAGGAAACAATTAAAAATGTAGCTTTTAAGTTTGTAGATGCAACCAACTTAATGCAGGCATTAATCAGAACCATCGAAGGTTCGATTAGGGCATATGTGGCCACACAAAAGCAGGCAAATGTTTTGGCACAACGTAATGAAATTGTGCTTCATGTGAAGGAACAGATTGATCAGGTTTTAGACGGATGGGGTTACCATCTTCAGGATCTTCAATTGAATGATATTACTTTTGATGAAGAAATTATGCGTTCGATGAGTCGCGTGGTAGCTTCAAACAACTTAAAAGCAGCGGCTGAGAATGAAGGTCAGGCCTTATTGATTACCAAAACCAAAGCTGCCGAAGCGGATGGTAATGCTATCAAAATTGCGGCTACTGCCGAGCGTGAGGCTGCACAGTTGCGCGGGCAGGGTATTGCTTTATTCCGTGCCGAGGTTGCGCATGGGATGAGTAAAGCCGCTCAGGAAATGGAACAAGCCAATCTGGATATTTCGGTAATCTTATTTACCATGTGGACGGAATCGATTAAACACTTTGCAGAGAATGGTGATGGAAACGTGATTTTCCTTGATGGAAGCAGTGAAGGCATGAACAGGACCATGAAAGAAATGATGGCCATGCAGTTAAACAAACAGACTGAGCCAACGGCGAAGAAGGGGTAATTCTTTAGTGCTGTCAGATGTTACCATCTGACAGTTAATATAAATAAAAAGATAAATGTCATTCAGTGTCGGATAGAAATATCCGACACCACGAGAAAATTGCCTTTAGAGTTGTCAACTTTCTAGCAAATTGGTTATTAAAGTTGACAACTCTGAAATCCAATTATAAAA
>NZ_JBWKYI010000001.1:576491-695547 GCF_059423705.1 Pedobacter sp. GW460-11-11-14-TSB4 | reverse complement strand
CAGTTAAGGTATTATAAATATTTTTTTTACAATTTCGGAAATTAATTCCGAAATTGTAAATTTATAGTATGATTGAAAGAATTGCTAAAAAAGAACTACTTGAGTTAAGTGACCAGTTTAAATCAATAGCTGTAATTGGCCCAAGGCAATCCGGCAAAACTACCTTAACCAGAAATGTTTTTCCAGATAAACCTTATGTTTCTTTAGAAAACCCGGATACGCGCTTGTACGCTGAAGATGATCCACGTGGGTTTTTGAGTCAATTTCCTGATGGCGCTATCTTAGATGAAGCGCAGAGAACTCCTAAACTCTTTTCTTATATACAACAAATTCTGGATGAATCGACATCTAAAGGGAAATTCATCATTACAGGTTCTAATAATTTTTTACTTCAGGAAAGCATCGTACAAACCTTAGCGGGTAGGGTAGCTTATATTAAACTTTTACCGCTTTCTATCTCAGAATTAAAATCAGCAAACATGTTTAATGAAAATGTTAACGGCTTTATTCTAAAGGGCGGATATCCACCTATTTATGATCAAAATATCCCGCCTAACAAATGGCACCAAAACTATATAAATACATACTTGGAAAAAGATGTGAGGCAGATAAAGAACATTACCAATTTGTCATTGTTCGAAAGGTTTTTAAGACTATGTGCGGGTAGGATTGGACAATTATTAAACATGAATAGTTTAGGGATTGAAGTTGGTGTAGATAGTAAAACAATAGCTTCGTGGATTGGGGTTCTTGAAAGTAGTTTCGTGATACATTTACTGAAACCTCATCATCAAAATTTTAATAAACGCATAGTTAAAATGCCGAAATTATATTTTTATGATACTGGACTGGCAACTGCCTTACTAGGGATACAGAATGAACTACAATTAGATACTCATCCAAGTAAGGGAAGTCTCTTTGAAAATATGGTTATTATTGAAATGCTGAAATCAAGATTTAATTTGGGACTACCCGATAATCTATATTTTTGGAGGGATAATGTAGGCAATGAGATTGATGTTTTAATTGATGAAGCAGGTACGCTTTACCCAATAGAAATTAAAGCTGGTAAAACGATAAATACCGATTACTTTAAGGGAATTAATTTTTGGAATAAATTAACATCTGGAACAGGGGGAACAATAATATATGCAGGAAGTGAATCGCAGATGAGAAGTACTAATATTAATATCTATCCCTGGAACAGTATGGGCTGGGAATAACAGTAGCCTTTTATCGCGGTTTTAGGACTGAGGACTTAAGGCTCATGACTATTTAATCATCACCCCGGGCCGGTTTACCAATGGGATTTTAATCAGATTGGAATCGATGATGCTTTCGGGTAAGAAAATAAACTTTTTATCGTAAATGGTGTCGCCAATGTAATAGCTTAGCCAGTATTCGTTAGTTAAGCCAAATACTTCAGGATCGATGGCTTCCACGCCTGCAAATGAATTGGCTTCCATGTCACCTACAAAGTGTCTTAAAACAGAAGTTTTCACCTGTTTACCGTCTTTTTCACCATAACCTTTAGAGCTGATCAAAACATTGGTTATGGGCTCGTTTTTTAAATTAACGAGATAAACCGTCCAGCTTTTTACTTCTGGTGTTTCGCCCATTAATACAACGGCCATCGCAATATCTTCAACTGTATTTTCTGGTAAATCTGCTTTCATAACCATTATTTGTCGTCATGCTGTCCCGAATTTTTGGGATCAGCATCTCTCGCAAACAGAGACCCTGAAACAAGTTCAGGGTGACGCGCTGTTAATTACTTTTTCTTCGCTACAGCCTTTTTAGCGGGAGCTTTTTTCTTCGCCGGTGCTTTTTTCTTCGTTTCGAAAGCGTTTGGCACCTGCTCTACAATCATTTTTTTAACTACTTCCAAATCAATATCCACCAATTCTTCTGGTGTATACTTCTGTTTGGTCGCCTCGTTGTTTCTTAATTTAAGCATCAGTTTGCCAAAACGGATAAACGGTCCCCAACGGCCATTTTCGATAGAAATTTTTTCAGCATCCCAGGTTTTAATGTACCTGTTGGCCTCTTTTTCTACTTTTTTGCCGATTAAGGTATTAATGTCTTCTTGTGTTAAATTATCGAAATCGTATCCTTTTGCAGGGATATTGATAAACAGGTCGTTCCATTTAATAAACGGACCAAAGCGGCCTTTTCCTTTGGTTACGCCTAAACCTTCATAATAAGCAATAGGTGCATCATCGTCCATTTTCTGGCGGATAATTTCAACTGCTCTTTCATATGTTACCGATAAAGGTTCCTCGTTTTTAGGAAGGGAAATAAAACTTTCACCCCATTTAACGTAAGGGCCAAAACGACCAACCCCGATCATTACTTCTTTCCCTTCAAAATCAGGTAGTTGGAAAGGAAGTTTAAATAGCTCCAGCGCATCATCTAAAGTAATGGTTGCAACAGACTGTGTCCGCATCAAACTGGCATACCGGGGTTTTTCCTCTTCATCAAGCTCACCAATTTGAACCAATGGCCCAAATTTACCAACCTTGGTGTATACATTTTTACCAGTAGCAGGGTCTAAGCCCAATAAGCGCTCGCCAGTGGCACGTTCTGCCGTTTCAAGCGTCGTTTCTACTTCGGTATGAAATGGATTATAGAACGAGTGCAGCATTTTGGTCCACTCTTGCAAACCCTGTGCAATTTCATCAAATTCTTTCTCCACCTTGGCGGTGAAGTTAAAATCGACGATTCCTTTGAAATGTTCGACCAGGAAATCGTTTACCACCTCGCCAATATCAGTAGGGAAGAGTTTTGATTTCTCTGCACCGGTAATTTCCGATTTTGTTTCTTTTTTTACCTGCCCATCAGCCAAAATGATAGAAGTAAACTTACGTTGTTTACCATCTCTATCTTCTTTAACCACATAACCACGGTTTTGTACTGTAGAAATGGTGGGTGCATAAGTAGACGGGCGGCCAATGCCCAGTTCTTCTAGTTTTTTAACTAAACTGGCCTCTGTATATCTTGCCGGCGGGCGCGAATAACGCTCGGTTGCCTGCATTTCTTTTAAAAATAGTTCTTGTCCTTTGCTTAGAGGAGGTAAAATTGCGCCACCTTCTTTTTCTTCGTTTTCTTCATCGTCAGTCGATTCCAGATAAACCTTTAAGAAACCATCGAATTTTAATACTTCACCTTCAGCAACTAAATATTCTTTTCGGGTGGAGGCCGTAATCTGAGCGGTTGTTTTTTCGAATAAGGCCTCACTCATTTGCGAAGCTATTGAACGTTTCCAGATTAAATCGTATAAACGTTTTTCTGAAATATCTCCATCTACACTATGTCTGTCAAAATAGGTTGGACGGATGGCTTCGTGAGCTTCCTGTGCACCAGCCGATTTTGTTTTGTAAATGCGTTGTTGGTGGTATTTATCGCCATAAGCAGATTTAATCTCTGCAGCAGCTGCATTTAATGCCGTTTCTGATAAGTTTACAGAGTCTGTTCTCATGTAGGTAATCTTACCCGCTTCGTACAGTCTTTGTGCAACCTGCATGGTTCTGGCTACCGAAAAACCTAATTTTCTGGAAGCTTCCTGCTGTAAGGTTGAGGTGGTAAACGGCGCTGCCGGATTACGTTTTGCAGGCCTTGTTTCTAAACTCGTAATGTCGAACCTGGCATTTACACAGTCCTGAAGAAATTTTTCAGCATCAGCCTCATTTTCGAAACGTTGTGGCAATTCTGCTTTTACCAGCTCTCTTCCTTTGCCGGTAGAAAACTGAGCCGTGATTTTATAGGCTGCAGCTGCATTAAAATTTAAAACTTCTCTTTCTCTGTCAACAATTAAACGTACGGCTACTGATTGTACACGGCCTGCAGATAGTGATGGTTTTACTTTTTTCCATAACACCGGAGAAAGTTCGAAACCCACCAAACGATCTAATACACGGCGTGCCTGTTGGGCATTTACCAGATTATAATCGATGCCACGCGGACTTTCTATAGCTTTTAAAATGGCTGGTTTGGTGATTTCATGAAAAACGATGCGTTTTGTTTTCTCCACTTTTAGGCCTAAAGTTTCGAATAAGTGCCAGGAAATAGCTTCCCCCTCGCGGTCCTCATCGGATGCCAGCCATACCATTTCGGCTTCCTTGGCTAGTTTTTTTAATTCGGCGACCACATTTTTCTTGTCGGCAGGTACCTCGTAGGTTTGGGCAAAATTATTCTTGATATCAATCGCCATATCGCCTTTAACTAAATCCCGGATATGGCCATAGCTAGATTTCACCAGGAAATCTTTACCTAAATAGCCTTCTATAGTTTTAGCTTTTGCGGGTGACTCGACGATTAATAAATTTTTGGCCATGAAATACGTTTTTGTGCAAATAAAGCTATAATTAAAGCATAAATCCAAACCTGAGGAGAATTTAATACAATTTTTTTCTGAAAGGTTGTCGAAATATGTTGATTTCCTGGGGGATTTTAATGTGGTTTTAATATTTTTTTGTTTTTGAAAAGCAATAACAATGCTATTGGGCTAAGGTTGTTCCCGCCCCCGTTTCTGCCGATGAAAAACCGGCATCTCACTTCGGTCGGGTTTAGGTGGCTAGGCTAATGCTGCTATTTAGGTTTTAATAGCGTTGTGCCAGGCATCAAACTTGGTTCATTAAACCCGATAAAGCGCAATAGCCCACAGCGCAGTGAGGACTATGAGCGATAGCGGGACTGTAAATGCCAAGAACCACTGCCTTCAATTTCCTGATCAAAAAAAAGACGCTTGTTTGCGTGCTGAAATAACCTGCTTTCGTTTTCAACCTTAAACGCTTTAATTATCCATATCACATAATTTACAACAACATTACGTTAACGAAACCTATTTGTAACTATATTCGTATATAAAATAAAACAACGATGATCAGCACAATTTTAATTCTATTAAACTTATTGGTGTCGCCACCAAAAAATGTTTACGATTTCAGCTTTAAAACCATTGATGGTAAAGAAATTAAGCTATCGCAATTTAAAGGCAAAAAAATCTTAATTGTTAACACGGCTTCTAAATGTGGTTTCACTCCACAGTATGAGGATTTAGAAAAACTTCAAAAGCAATACGGTAAAAAAGTAGTACTAATTGGCTTCCCTGCCGGTAATTTTGGTGGACAGGAGTTTTCTACCAACGCAGAAATTAAAGAATTTTGTACCGGAAAGTATAACGTTTCCTTTTTGCTTGCAGAGAAAAGCAGTGTTAAGGGTGATGATATCAGTCCTTTATTCAAGTATTTAACTTCTCAGACCAATACCGAAGAGCAGGGTGATATTAAATGGAACTTTGAGAAATTTTTGATCAACGAAAAAGGAGAATTGGTACACCGTTTCCGTTCAAAAACAAAACCAACAGACGAAGCGATTGTAAAGAACTTATAAAGAGTAGGGTTTAGGGGTTAGTGTTTAAGCGCTAAACCCTAAACGCTAACCCTTAAACAATTCCATTTAGCCTAGCTTTTCTCCAGTACCGTTTTCCAAATTAAAGCACTAAGTGCTGCACCAATAACCGGTGCTACAATAAAGAGCCAAACCTGGCTTAATGCCTGTCCGCCAACCAATAGGGCAGGGCCGATACTTCTGGCAGGATTTACCGATACTCCTGTTACCGGGATCCCAACAATATGAATGAGTGTTAAACTTAAGCCAATTGCCAATCCCGCAAAGCCTCCGTTGATGTTTTTAGTAGATGTGGAGCCGAAAATAACCAATAAGAAAATAAAGGTGAGTACAATTTCAGCAATGAAACCAGCCTGTAGGCTATAATGTTGTGGAGATAGTGCGGCAAAACCATTTTGCCCTAATCCATTTGCTGTTAAAGAATATTCTGGTTTTCCTGAGGCAATTTGCAGCAAAATAAATGCTCCTACAATACCGCCCAGTATCTGCGCCACAATATAATAGGCTGCTTCTCCAATTTTCATGCGGCCTGCTATTACCATTCCGATTGAAATGGCCGGATTAATGTGACAGCCTGAAATGTGGCCTATGGCATAAGCCATTGCGGTAACGGATAAGCCAAAGGCAAAAGATATGCCCAATAAGCCTACGCCTGTGGTTCCGTTTGCTCCTGCTATAACTGCACTACCACAACCCATCAAAACCAACACGAGCGTGCCCAGGAACTCGGCACTGAATTTAGAAAGTTTACTTGTCTCCATATCATTTAATATTTAAAGGTTTAAATGTGGTATCAGGATGATTGTCAATCGAATATAACTAAAAAATTAGAATATCAAATGGATAAAGTATTGTTGGTTTGACCTTAGTTGTTGTGAAATTTTAGGCAAGAGAAAGGGGCTTAAATCCATAAGCCCCAATAAACCAAACAAACTATTTATGAAGTTTATATATAACTCCTGTTTAAATAAAATGTTTTTGTAAAAAGTAAATTATTTGTGCTTCATTCTGGATTTACTGGTTTAATTGCAGTTTACTGCCCAAAATGTATATGAATGTAACTGAATTGATAGAAAACAGCGATTTGTTTTAGGTTTAATACCCTAAAACAGGTTAAGTTGTTCCGGTTGGTATAAGTTAGGGTCGAAACTGTAAGCTTCAGGTATATTTTGAGTATTAGATATGTAAAAAAGCTCAGTTTCTTCATATCTCGAAGCAACTTTAACAAAGGTATTGCCGGCAACATTTTTAAAAAGATTTTCAACCAACTGTGGGTCGTTGTTATCCTTTGATAAGTGGCTCAATAATAAATGACTCATGTATGGGGCTTTATGGTTGGTGAAAAGCTCTAAAGCCTGTGCATTACTCAAGTGACCATGCCCACTCATAATTCTTCTTTTCAAAAAATAGGGGTATCTGCCATTTTCCAGCATCTGCGTATCGTAGTTTGCTTCTAAGAAAGCAGCATGGCAGTTTTTGAAATGTGAGATTAAACGGTCGCATACAGAGCCTATATCAGTAAAAACACCAACTCTTACGTTATTGCATTCAACGGTAAAGCTGTAAGGATCTGCTGCATCGTGGAATTTAGAAAAGGCAGAAATCTTTAAACCGCCAATCTGAATGTGCTGTAAATGATTTAATGAAAAGGTATTGTTTGCATCCAATAATAACCGGCTGCTTTTTAAGGTCGCAGTACTAATGTAAACCGGGAGTTTATGTTTTTTAGCAAAAACGGAAAGTCCCTTAATGTGGTCACTATGTTCGTGTGAGATAAAAATGGCTTTTACTTTACTGATCGGTAAACCCAAACGGTTCATCCGGGTTTCAACTTCTTTGCAGGTTAGGCCAACATCAACCAAAACAGCTTCATTATCATTACCTACATAGTAACAATTGCCATTACTGCCCGAATTAATTGATGTAAAATATAGTGCCATTTTCAGCCTGCAAGATAAGGCTTATTTGGCGAAGGAAAAAGGAAAACTATACTCTTGTTCCATTGTATTCTACCAGGCGTGAAAGAAGGGGCAGGAAGGCCTGAATCAGGTTGATTTCTTCCGAAGAAAAGATTTTTTCCATGGTTTGTACCAGCCATTCTTCTTTTATTTTTCTGCTGGCAATAATGTGTTTTTCGCCCAGTTTGGTTAAGCCGATAAAAACCTTTCGTTTATCCGCTTCGCTTGGAAAGCGCTCTACACATTTGGCATCGAACAGGCGGTTAATGATTTGCGAAATAGCTTGTTTTGATACCCTTTCCATATCTGCCAGCTCGGTAGATAACATTTTGCCGTGTTGTTCGAGCAGCGACATGGTTAATAGTTCAGCGTTGCTAAAGTCTGAACTTACATTCTGCTTGCGTAACTGTCGGGTTAAGCGAGTAACGGTGCTTCTGAGCTTTGCGGCAATCTCTTGTGTTTGAGTAGGCATCTTAATGGTAAATAAACTTTACAAATATAAGCTTTTAATTTTGTGGATGAACTAATATTGTTTTTTGTTTTGTGTGAATTATGATTATATCGTGATAAAACTGCTTATTTTTTGTTTTATAGTTCGATTATAATTTTTTACTTTTGTAAAGTTACTTTACTATTTTAAACATGAGTATTTTTCGTTCATTAAGGCATTACAATTACAGGTTATTTTTTACAGGTCAGGCTATTTCATTAATTGGTACATGGATGCAGCGTGTAGCCATTAGCTGGCTGGTTTACCGTTTAACCGGATCAGCTTTTTTGTTGGGATTGATTACTTTTTTAAGTTTAATTCCTTCGCTGGTGCTGGCGCCATATGCCGGGAGTTATGTAGACAGGCATAATAAATATAAAATATTGGTGATCACTCAGGTAATCCTGATGTTGCAGGCCGGTGCCCTGGCTTTGATGATCTGGTTTAAGGTGTACGATATGGTCTGGATTGCAGCCCTTTCGCTGGTTCAGGGTTTGGTAAATGCTTTTGATGTTACTGCCCGCCAATCGTTAATGGTAAATTTAATTGATGATAAAGAAGATTTACCAAATGCCATTGCACTCAACTCTTCCATGTTTAATGCGGCCAGGCTAATCGGGCCGGCCTTGGCAGGGGTAATTTTGAGTACCCTGGGTGAAGATATCTGTTTCCTGATCAATTTTGTAAGCTTTATTGCGGTATTGGGTTGTATGGTCATGATGAAACTTAAACTCACTGCACATCAAAAATCGAAGGAAAATATCTGGATCGACCTGAAAAAAGGTTATGATTATCTTAAATCATCTCCAGATTTGGCATCGATGGTACTAATGATGGCTGCATCGAGTTTATTGGTAATTCCTTTTACTACTTTATTACCTGTATTTGCCAAAGATATTTTTAATGGAAATGCCACCACATTTGGCTGGTTTGAAAGTGCCGCAGGATTTGGGGCCTTCTTTGGTGCCATTTATATGGCTACTTTAAAGGTGAACCAGAATCTGCAAAAGATTGTGATGATGTCGGGTATTTTGCTGGCCATTTCGGTTGTCGCGCTGGCTATATCACCATCACTTATCCTGGCTTTAATTTGTACTGGTTTAGCTGCTCTGGGTTTAATGGCGCAAACCTCGTCAATCAATACTTATTTGCAAACGCATGCCGATGATGTAATGAGGGGCAGAACCTTAAGTTACTATATCATGGCCTACCAGGGTGTATTGCCAATAGGGAGTTTATTAATGGGTTATTTGGCACATCTTTTTGGGACGCAGGTAGTCGTTGCTTTTGAAGGTATAGCTGGTTTGTTGATTGTTGCGGCCTTCGTATACAACGAAAATCATCGTAATCAATTGAAGAATAAGTTTTCTCTTTTTGGAAGTTAGCTCATCATATTCTCTTAACTACCTTAACTTCTTAATGGTGTGCGCTATAGAGAAGGTTTTTTACCATTAAGGAATTAAGAACATTAAGGTTTGGAGCAAAGGTTTCCCGCAGATTAAACAGATAAG
Organism: Pedobacter sp. GW460-11-11-14-TSB4; assembly: GCF_059423705.1. Taxonomy (NCBI): domain Bacteria; kingdom Pseudomonadati; phylum Bacteroidota; class Sphingobacteriia; order Sphingobacteriales; family Sphingobacteriaceae; genus Pedobacter; species Pedobacter sp. GW460-11-11-14-TSB4. Next base: position 686,179 of record NZ_JBWKYI010000001.1, on the reverse strand, counting down.
GGCCGCAGATTTTAGAATGGGTTAAAACGCCAAACGCCTCTCGCCAAACGCTTACCCCTGTACAATTTGTATATCACGAAAACCATCGTAACCAGTTAAAGAATAAGTTTTCTCTTTTTGGAAGTTAGCTCATCATATTCTCTTAATTACCTTAACTTCTTAATGGTGCGCTATAGTGAAGGTTTTACCATTAAGGAATTAAAAACATTAAGGTTTGGAGCAAAGGGTTTCCCGCAGATTAAACATATAAGGGTTGTAGAATTTAGAATAGGTTAAAACGCCAAACGCCTTTCGCCAAATGCTTACCCCTGTCCAATTTGTATATAACAAAAACCATCGTAACCAGTTAAGAATAAGTTTTCTCTTTTTGGAAGGTAGATCATCATATTCCCTTAGCTACCTTAACTTCTTAATGGTGTGCGCTATAGTGAAGGTTTTTAACATTTAGGAATTAAGAACATTAAGGTTTGTAGCAAAGGGTTTCCTGCAGATTAAACAGATAAGGCCGCAGATTTTAGAATTGGTTAAAACGCCAAACGCCTCTCGCCAAACGCTTACCCGTGTAAAATTTGTATATCACGAAATTCATCGTAACCGATTAAAGAATAAGTTTTCTCTTTTTGGAAGGTAGCTCATCATATTCTCTTACTACCTTAACTTCTTAATGGTGTGCACTATAGTGAAGGTTTTACCATTAAGGAATTAAGAACATTAAGGTTTGGAGCAAAGGTTTCCCGCAGATTAAACAGATAAGGGCCGCAGATTTTAGAATAGGTTAAAACGCCAAACGCCTCTCGCCAAACGCTTACGCCTGTACAATTTGTATATAACATTGGTTAAAACCCCAAACGCCTACTCGTGTACAATCAACTTACAATCGACCATTATTTTTTGGTAATGTTGGATATCGATTTCTTTGTTGATTAATTGTATCAATAGTTTAATTGCATTTTCTCCTACCGATTCAGGATTTTCTTCAATAGAGGCAATAGGTGGTGAATCGAGATAACCGATGAAAGAAGTGTTCCCAAATCCTATACACTCAATTTCGTCAAATTTGGGGTGGTTTATCGACCTCAGGTATTTTATCGCATCGAATAGGATCGGTTCTTTAAAAGCCACCAGTGCAGTAGGCATATTATCTGGATTGGCAAATAAGTTCTTAATTGCTGAAATTGTATTTTCTTTATCAAAATCGGTATAAGCAACCAAATCTGATGAAAAAGGTACTTGATTGTCTTTTAAAGCATTGATGTAACCATTAAAACGATCGTGCGTAAAATTAATCATTTTTGGGCCGCCTAAATAAGCAATCTTTTGATGCCCCCTGTCTATTAAAAACTTTGTAGCCTGATAACAGCCCTGAAAGGTATTGCCCAGTACTTTATGGCAGTTTAAGTTAAAACTCGGGTTTCGGGTATAATATACCACCGGAATGCCCATGTTTTCGAACTGGTCTAAATGCCCAAAATCTTGTGTATGTTTTGAAATAGCTACAATTAAACCATCAACCCGGCTCCGCAACAACATATTAGCAGATTGGATCTCTTTCTCCAGTTCATCGTGAGATTGACTAATGATCACATTGTATCCGTTTTGCGTAGCAAACTGTTCCACACCATAAATACTTCTGGTGAAAAAGTGATCTAAAAGATTGGGTAAGATAATACCAATAATGTGCGATTTCTTTTCCTTTAAATTAATGGCTGATTTATTGGGCGTAAAATGCAAATCGCGAGCCATTTCCTGAACACGCTGTTTGGTGTATTCGTTTATGGTTGGGTAGTTGTTAAGGGCTTTTGATACTGTTGATACTGACATCTTTAACTTTTCAGCCAAGAATTTTAGTGTAACAGGGGTATTGTTCATCATCTTTTCCAATCTCAATGCATAGTTAAGAAAAAAAACGCAATTATTTCAAACGTTTGAAATGTAGTTTCAGTGGATTTTATTGCGTTTTGGCCTATTTTAAAACGTTTTAATCTTTTAAGCTTTTCTAAATTCGTTATCACTAAACACAAACTAACCAAATAAACATGATGAAATCATCCCGTACTTACTTCAGTTTTAAAAGGGCATTTACTGAAGGATCAAGTTTAGTTGTTAAAACTAACTACATTTTGTCGCAAAGATATTACGAATTAAAGACAAAATCATACAATTCCCAAGACGCTTAACCGCAAAATTCAAACATTTTCCTGATCGCTTCTCTTGCAGCTGCTGAGCGACATTTTAAATTAAATTAATTGGATCTGTACAGTTACAAATCTACTTAATATGGGCTAGCTACGCATTAAATTTCAACAAAATAAATTTAGTATTTATTATAATTATGGATAGACTTTACAATTTTAGAAGCATTTTACCATCTGTTGGGTTTGAGAAAATCCACTGGCTTAAGGTGCTCCATACTTTGGCTTTTATTTTACTCACTTCCTTTACTGCATTTGCGCAGGGAACGGTAACCGGTACGGTAAAAGATAACAAAGGAGTTACCTTGCCAGGTGTTAGTGTTAGGGTAAAGGGTACCACCGTAGGGGCGGTAACTGATAACGATGGTAAATTTTCGATTAAAGCGGCTGACAATGCGACTTTGACCTTTACTTATATTGGCTATATCAACAAAGAGGTTACTGTAAACAGCAAAAGCAGTATAACCATTGTATTGGAAGACAATTCTCAGGGTTTGGATGAAGTGGTTGTGATTGGTTACGGTGCGCAGAAAAAATCTACCTTAACCGGAGCCATTGCCCAAATCAGTTCTGAAGAGATCATGAAATCCCCAACGCCAAACCCCACCAATAGTTTAATTGGTCGTTTGCCAGGCTTATTGGCCGTACAAACGAGTGGCCAGCCAGGTGCAGACGGTGCTCAACTAAAGGTGAGAGGTGTGGCGACATATGGCGCCAATAATGCCGCTATTGTGGTGGTTGATGGGGTAGAACGTCCGAGTTTCTCAGATGTTGATGCAAATGAAATCGAAACCATTACCGTGTTAAAGGATGCTGCTTCAACCGCTATTTATGGTATCCGCGGGGCGAACGGTATCATTGTAATTACAACAAAACAGGGTAAAATTGGCGCGCCAAAGGTTACTTATACCGGAAATTATGCCTTACAAACTTATACAGGATTAGCGGTGGGGCTTCCTGCATTCGAGAATGCTTCTTTGTTGAATCAGGCTTATAAAAATGATAGTTATGGCTTATCAGTGCCGTTAACGCCGCCATTTTCTGATGCTGCGCTGCAAAAATTCAAAGATGGGTCTGATCCAATTGGTTATCCTGACGTACAATGGTTCGACTATTTAACCAAAAAGTATTATTCTCAAACGCAGCATAATATTAATATTAATGGCGGAACAAAAGTTGCCAAATACTTTGTATCAGCTGGTTATGCTTTTCAGGATGGTATTTTCAAAAAGTTCGATTCACCATATGGAATCAACACGGTGCCAAATTATAACCGTTACAATTTCCGGTCAAATGTAGATTTAACTTTAAATAAGGATTTTACTGTAGGTATTAAATTAGGCGGCCGTTTTGCCGACCGGTACCAGCCTGCCGGTTTAAGGTCTTCATCTGCTTTTTCATATGATACGATTGAGGGGATGATCTCCCGTATTTTACAGGTACCTGCTTATGCTTATCCGGTTACCTTACCCGACGGAAGAATAACCGCCAACCCGAATGTGGGTACAAACATCTGGAATCCTTATGCCGTTTTAACCCGTTTTGGAACACGTAATGATGATAACAACACGATCGAAAGCACATTCAATCTAAATTACAAACTCGGTTTCATCACCAAAGGCCTGGGTTTTAAAACAGTATTTGGCTACGACTCGTACTACAACAATATCGAAAGAAGAAACGCAAACTGGGCAGCCTATGTGTATAATCCCATTACTAAGGAGGTTACCTTATCAACCGATACCCGTAACCGCGATGAGCCTTTAGGTGCTGTACAAGACGGTGGTGTTACTGAAGGAAGTACAAACATGAACATACAGTCGGGTTTTGATTATAACCGCGATTTTGGTAAACACAGTATTGGCGCTTTATTGCTGGGAACAAGGCAGTTAATTAAATCAACAGGTAGTACCGCATTTACTGCGCCTCCAAGAGCATCACAGGGTATTGCCAGCCGCGTTACCTATAACTATGATGAGCGTTATTTTGCTGAATTTAATGCTTCATACAACGGATCAGAGAATTTTGCTCAAGGCTTACGTTATGGTTTCTTCCCGGCAGTATCAGCAGGATGGACATTAACGAACGAGTCATTCTGGAAAAAGAACGATATTTTAACTTATTTAAAAATTAGAGGTAGTTATGGTTTAGTGGGTAACGACCGCATTTCGGATAGCCGCTTCCTGTTTTTAACCAGCTATTCTACTTATACTACAACTACAGCTGGTGGCCAGGTAGCGCCATTTGGAAACCCGAACTCGATTACCAATTATCCAACTATTCTGATCAGGGATCCTCAGTTTTTCGGTGCTACGGGAAATGATTTAGGGAATGAGCTGGTTACCTGGGAAACGGGTACAAAACGTAATATTGGTTTTGAAGCCCGTATGTTAAAAGATAATTTAAAAGTCACTGTTGATTTATTTGATGAAACCAGAAGAGACATCCTTACACCATCCTTGAGTGGATCAGCGCTTTTTGGGCACACTTATCCAAACTTCAACCGGGGGATTGTGTACAATAAAGGTTACGAAGTTGAACTCGATTATCAGAAGCAGATCGGAGCAATAACGCTTGGATTAAATGCGCAGATCAGCTACGCTAAAAATAGAATCATAGAAAACGACGAACCAGATGGCTTGCCTTTTTCAGTAGCCAGAAAGGGAACAAGTGTTGGACAATTTTTTGGCTATAGAACGGATGGTTTCTTTCAGTCAGCAGCAGATATTGCCGCCTCACCAAAATTACAGGGTTATTCGCCAATTCCAGGAGATTTAAAATTTAAAGATTTAGATAGAGATGGTATCATCACCAGTTTAGATCAGGACAAAATCGGGTATACCAATACACCTGAATATGTGTATAGTTTTAGTCCCCGCATTTTATACAAAGGATTTTCACTTTCCGCCTTATTCCAGGGGGTTGCGCATGTAAGCTCAAATGTTATTTTGAACGAGCAGAATAATGGCCAGCAGATGTATCCGTTCATGCTCGATGCCTGGACACCCGAAAATGCAGCTAGCGCAACATGGCCGGCTTTACATGCCAGGGGAACAGCATCGCTCAATTACGCTTTAAACGATTTTACTTTGCAGAATTCGGCTTATTTAAAAATCAGGAATATAGAATTTGCGTGGAATTTACCAAAGGAATGGGCTACCGCTTTAAAACTAAGCAATGTAAGGCTTTTCTTACAAGGGCAGAATCTATATACCTGGACGAAGTACAGGTTTTACGTAGATCCTGAAAATGTGAACACCATCAATACGGCTTTTCCTTTACAAGCGCTTTATCCAACATCTAAGGTTTACAATTTTGGTTTAAACGTTCAATTCTAAAGAAAATGAAAAATTATAAAATATTTACGGCAGTTCTTTTATTTACACTCTTCTCCATTTCTTGTAAAAAAGACTATTTAGAGCGTACACCGGGTGTTGCCATCAGTGAGGATGATATTTTTGCCGATCCGGCATTGGCTGCAAGATTTGCTGATAACGCCTATAATTATCTGATTACCAAATATGTTCGTTTTAACGATCACCGTGGTTGTACAGCACAAGCTTCCGATGAGGCCGTTTCTGGTAACTCAGAGGGCTCGGTAACCTCTTTAAACAGAGGTTTATATCACGATCATTCAAACGGACCATCTTTAAATGATATTTACGGCGTTTGGAAATTGATGTACGCGGGTATTGCTGTCCAGAATAAAATGCTGGCGAGGATAGGTGAGGTGCCACTTCCACCAAATGCTTCAGTTCCGGTTTTTGATGCTAAACGTGTAGAAGGTGAAATGCGTTTCTTACGCGCCTTATCTTATTTCGAACTAACTAAAAGATTTGGTGGTGTACCCATTGTAGATAAAGTTTATGGGGTTTATGATGATATCAATTTGCCGCGTAGCACCTTCGCTCAGGTAACCGCTTTTATTCTTAAAGATTTAGAGGTAGCCATTACTAAATTAGGTACCGACACCGAATATGGACCTTCCAATTATGGTCGCCCAACGATTGGCGCCGCATTGGCTTTAAAGGCAAGGGTTTTATTATATGCCGCTAGTCCGCTAAACAATCCCGGTAACGACAAAAGCAAATGGCAGGCTGCTGCCGATGCGGCTGCTGAAGTAATGAAAGGCGCAAACGGATTGGCCAGGCAAACTTATGCATTGCAGGCTACTTATGGAGATCTGTTAAATCTTCCCAATTCAACAGAATACATCATGATCAGGATAAAAGGCCCAACGCCTCTGGCTGGTGAAATGATGCAGGATTTTTCGATGTCGCCAGCTTCTGGCGGTGCACAAGGCCAAATGAATCCTACACAAAACCACGTAGATATGTATGAAATGGCCAATGGTAAATCCATTACCGATCCAACATCTGGTTACGATCCGCAAAAGCCTTATTTAAACCGTGAGCCACGCTTTTACAATAACATTATCTATAACGACTTGGCCTGGCAAGGTCGAAAAATCGAAATGTGGACCACCAAGGATGCCGACAACAATACCATATTCGGTAGGGATTACAGTACCACCATTACCTATACGGCCACACGTTACTATTGCAAAAAATACTGGCCTGAGGTTTATAGGACTGTGGGTGGAAGTACCACCTTATTAAACTACATCTATTTCCGTTATGCAGAAATGATGTTAAACTATGCTGAGGCACAGAATGAAGCAAACTATACGGTTAATGATGCTTCGGTTTACAATGTACTGGTTGATATCCGCAAACGCGCCGGTATTGCTAAGGGGACAGGTACTTATGGCTATGGCCTTAAGGATAACATGACGCAAGATGAAATGCGCACCGTAATCAGGCACGAACGCGCCATCGAACTGGCCTTTGAAGATCACCGCTGGTACGATATTATGCGTTGGAAAATTGGTGCACAAACCATTGCCGTTCCAATGAAGGGTATGGATGTAGTTAAAAACAGCAATGGAACTTTTACCTATACGCCAATTGTGTTAGGCCCAACCTTCCAAAAAACCTGGACAGAGGCACAAAATCTTTATCCAATTCCCAGAGCAGAAGTTTATAAAAGTAAAGGGGTATTGACCCAAAATCCGGGTTGGGAATAGTAGGTTAATTAATATAACGCTAAAAAGATTTTTCAATATGAAATTTATACAATCAAAATATATCATTTGTCTCTTATTCATGATGGCGGGAATGCTGAATGTTTACGGGCAAAAACCTGATGAGAAATTAACCGTAACCGGAAAGGTTGTAGATCAGGATAAAAAACCGCTGCCTGGCGTAACCATTTCCATTCAGGAAGATAAAAGCAATAAAGCGGTTTCTACCGGAACAGACGGTAGCTTTTCTATGGAGGTAAGCAGCAGCGATGTGCTGGTATTTAAATATCTTGGATTTGGTACCATTTTAAAACCGGCAGGCGAAGTGAACAAGGGAGATGTAATCTTAACCAGGTCTTTAATTGATGCCGGTGATGATGACAATGTATATATCCCTTTTGGGGTAAGAAAGAGAAGAGCGGTTACGGCAACCATTAGTACCATTCGTGCGGAAGACCTTCCTCAGATCCCTTCATCTTCATTAACCAATGTTTTTACGGGCAGATTAGCGGGGCTGGCCGTGTATCCGAGTGGCTCGCAGCAGCCGGGCTACGATGCCTCCAGTTTTCTGGTAAGGGGACGCTCATCTTACAATAGTAACCAGGAACCTTTGGTTTTGGTTGATGGTATTGAAAGAGATTTTACTTCAATGGACTTAAGTGAAATTGAAAGTGTAAGTGTATTAAAAGATGCAGCAACTTTGGCCTGGTATGGTATGTATGGCGGTAATGGCGTAATTTATGTAAAAACCCGTCGCGGTAGTGCCACTTCAACAAAAGTAAGTTTCGACGCACAGGCCGGGCTTCAGGCTCCGCTGCAGATCACCGCTCCTTTAGATGCCTACTCATATGCTACACTCTATAACGAGGCATCCATCAACAGTGGAGGTGCCAGTGTTTATGGTCCCGCGGCGTTACAGGCCTATCAGGATGGCTCAGATCCTATAAAATACCCGAATAATAATTTTGTAAGGGATTTTACCAAAAGAGTAGCGCCAACACAACGTTATGTAGCTTCGGTAACAGGTGGTAATGCTTTTATCAAATACTACACAGTTTTAAGTGCTTACCAGCAAGGTGGTTTTTACAAAGGTGGCAATAACGAAACTTATGACGCCAATACCGATTTTAACCGTTATAACCTGCGCACCAATTTAGATCTGCATGTGAACAAAAACTTAGATGTTGCATTGGATATTGGTGGCAGGATCACCAATCTTACTTTCCCGAATGCAGGGACCGGTGCTTTTTTAACTACAGTATATTCCACACCGGCAAATGCCTTTCCGATTTTAAATCCTAACGGATCTTATGGCGGTACATCAGTTTATCAGCAAAGTAACCCATTGGCGATGATGCAGGCCAGGGGAGCCAGTACCGATTTAATGCGGAATATGATTGCAACCATTAGTGCCCGTCAGAAAATGGATGGTATTTTAAAAGGATTATCGGCCGAAGTGTTTTATGCTTATGATATTGCGGGTTTATACCGCTCTGGCTTTGCCGAAACCTATGCAACAGCCGTACTTAATGCCGATGGCTCTTATTCGCCATTTGGCACGGCCAGTAAAGTGAATTATCAGGGCAATGTGTTCTCTGGCAACGTGAAAAAGAGTGAGTTTTGGGCTGGTTTAGATTACAATAGAACATTTGGTAAACATGATATTAAATTTTCTACCAGGGTTTCGAGAGCAAATTTATCTTCTTTCGGGAATTTAGATGTACGCAGAGAAGGCTGGTCTAACCGTTTATCATACAATTTTATCCAGCGTTATTTTGTAGACGTAACAGCCAATTATTCTGGCTCTGAAAATTTTGCGCCTGGTAAAAGATATGGTTTTTTCCCGGCAGCATCTGCCGGATGGATCATTTCTGATGAGAATTTTATGAAAGGATCTGCTGGTTTTCTTGATCTGCTAAAAATCAGGGGATCTTATGGCCTGGTAGGTAATGATGCCATTGGTTCGGCCAGAAGGTTTGCCTTCAACGATTTCTTTAGCAGAAGTACCACGGGTTATAACTTCGGGACCGCTTTTGCAGGTGTTGGCGGTACCGGTCAACTGGCATTGGCCAATCCTGATTTAACCTGGGAAAAAGCATATAAAACCAGTGTTGGTTTTGATGCCAAAATGTTTAAACAATCATTAGCCATCAGTGCTGATTATTTTTATGAAAACAGAAAAGACTTAACTACTGCTTCTTTATTGCCAAGCTTGCTCGGGCAAGGGTTGATTTATGTGAATGAGGGCGAAGCGGAGTACAAAGGCTTTGAAACCAGTATTAATTACAATAAAAAAATAGGCGCCGTTGATTTAAACGTTTTTGGGAACTTTACCTATAACGTAAGTAAAATCCTGGCCATTAATGAGGCAGCTGGCTTACCGGCTTATCAAAAAGCATTGGGGCACCCCATTTCGAGTGTAATTTCGCCTGCAGCAACCGCAACTACTTCTGCCGGATATATCTCTACCATGCTAATATCTGACGGTATTTTCCAGTCGCAGGCGCAGATTGATGCTTCACCAAAACAAATTCTGTCAAGAGAGGTAAAACCGGGCGATATTAAATATGTTGATCAAAACGGAGATGGAATCATTAACGATCTGGACAGAATAAGGACCGATTTCAACTTTGTGCCTAAAGCTTTCTTCGGTTTTGGTGCTTCGGTTTCTGTTAAAAACTTCGATATCAATTTCCTATTTCAAGGTACCAGTGGCAGGTCAATTACCATTCAAAATCTGGTTAATTCGGGTAATGCCAACAATGGTTACCTCAGTCAGTTCAGCGTAGACCGGTGGACACCACAGAATCCGGGTGCTGCTTACCCACGACTATTATTAACCGATAGGGGGAACAATACCGCCAACTCTGATTTTTGGATCCGTTCTGGCGATTACATCAGGCTGAAAAACGTAGAACTTGGTTATTCTCTGCCATCATCATTTACCAGAAAGTTAAGAATCTCACAGCTTCGTTTTTATGTGGGCGGCTTAAACCTGTTAACCTTTGATAAACTTGGCGATTTACCCATCGATCCGGAGTTGCCAGAATCGGGATACAATGCCTCATATCCTTACATGAAAATTTATTCATTAGGGATGAACTTGAAATTTTAAAAGATAAGACAATGAAACCATCATGATTTTACAAACTTATAATAAGATACATTAAAATCATGATCGCTTCATCACCATTGAAATAAATAAAAAAAGATGAAAAAAAATATATTTTATCTAATCCTTGCCTTTGTAGCGTTAGCGCTAGCTGGATGTAAAAAATCTGACTTTCTTCAAGATGGTTCTTTTAGTGGAGGTAACGATATTACGGAAGCGCAGTTATGGGCCAACCCTGATTATGCCAGAAATTTTCTGAACAATGTATATGCTGTGCTTTCCGATCGCTATAACCTCGGTGATGGCGCCTTACTGGCCTCAGGAAGCGACGAAGCGGTAAATTCCAATCAGAATTCATCAATTTCTACACTTAACAATGGTACCTGGAGCCCGGTTAGAACCTTTGATGATGTTTATGCCGATATGTATGTAGGCATCAGAAAAGCAAACATGTTCCTTGAAAAAGTGGATGGCAGTGCAATTGTTCCAATTGATGAAGTATTGCCGGCAAACGTAGCCGAAAACCAGACTTATGCAGCGCAAATAGAGCGTTTAAAAGGACAGGCTTATTTTTTAAGGGCATTTTTTCAATTCGAACTGCTTAAACGTTATGGCAGTTTTCCAATAGTAACCAAAACACTAACCATCAACGATAATCTGGACTTACCCAGAAATACTTTCGATCAATGTGTGGCGCAGATTTCGGCAGACTGTGATGCTGCGATAGCCAGATTGCCAATTTCGCCGGCAGATTGGAACAATGTAAATCGTGGAAGAGCTGCACAAACCTCAGCGATGGCGCTAAAGGCCAGGATGTTGTTATATGCGGCCAGTCCTCAATATAACCCAACAGGCGATGCTGCCAAATGGCAAGCTGCTGCAGACGCAGCAAAACGTCTAATAGATACGGGCAAACATGGCATTTTTGCTGCATATCAAAATATATGGTTGTGGAATGCAACTAACGCAGCCTATAATAATGAAGTTATTTTTGCCACGCAAACACTCAATACGAACACCATCGAATCAAGCAATGCACCGGTTAGTTATGATGGCGCAACAGGCCGTACTAACCCGACACAGGAAATGGTTGATGCTTTTGAAATGAAAACGACTGGCAAAGCAATTACCGATGCAAACTCGGGTTATGTGGCCACCAATCCTTATGCAAACCGCGATCCCAGGCTGGCTTTTGCTATAATGTTTAATACAGCTTCAGTTCAACCGGTTGTAACGGCCAATAATTTTAAAGGTAAACCAGTTGAAACTTTTGTTGGAGGTAAAGATGGGTTAAACTTAAACGTTAATGCGACCAAAACAGGTTACTACATGCGTAAGTATCTGAGTGAAAATGCCGTTTGGACGGGTACCGCAACTAACGTTCGCCGTCCTTGGATATTTTTCAGGTATGCAGAGGTACTGTTAAATTATGCTGAAGCACTTAACGAGGCACAGGGACCAGCTGCTTTAACCGAAATCCTAAAATCGGTAAATGCCGTTCGCCAACGAAAAAATACAGCTACACCGGCACAAAGTGTTGATATGCCAGCTTTACAAACCACTAATCCATCAGCTGCGGGTTATGTAGCCCCAACCAAAGAAGAATTACGCAAGCGGATCCACAATGAGCGACGGGTAGAACTTTGCTTCGAAGAACAACGTTTTTACGATGTACGCCGATGGAAAGAAGGGGAGATCACGTTTAACAAGCCTGTTACAGGCATGAGAATCGTTCAGCTTACACCAACAACGTTTAGCTATACACCATTTACGGTAGAAAACAGGGTGTTCACAGCTAAAAACTATTTATATCCAATTGCTCAAAACGAATTAAATAAAGCCCCTGGCTTGGGGCAAAACCCTGGTTATTAACGAAAAACTGAATTTTGCTCAAATTTAGGCGGGCGGTGGAAACACCGTCCGTTAATTAATTGTTAGTTTTGAAACGATCAATTAATTAATATTAAAACTTAAGTTATGCTAAAAACAACCTATAGCGTATTTTTAATCTGCTTTTCGCTTCTTTCATCAATCAGTTACGGTCAGGTTACCGCTATACAGAACATTCAGGCCCGGAAAATCCAGAGCCTTAATGGTAAATGGAATTATATTGTCGATCCTTACGAAAACGGTTATTACGATTACCGCCATGAACCATTCGATCAGTCGAAAACCGGAACCGGAGGTTATTTTGACGATAAAGTGCAGAAAGATAAGTCGGAACTGATCGAATATGATTTCGATCATTCGCCTCAAATGAATGTTCCAGGCGACTGGAACTCTCAATCAGAAAAATTAGAACTTTACGAAGGCAATGTTTGGCTGCGCAAAAAGTTTGATGCAAAACCCGAAAAAGGAAAAAAGTACTTCGTATACTTCGGTGCAGTAAACTATGAGGCCCATGTTTACCTCAACGGTAAAAAACTGGGTGTACACAAAGGCGGTTTTACGCCTTTCCAGTTCGATGTAACCAGCAATTTAAAAGTTGGCGAAAACTCCATTGTGCTTAAAGTTGATAATATCCGTAAACAGGATGAAATTCCTACCGTAAATACCGATTGGTGGAATTATGGCGGGATTACCCGTGATGTTTTTTTAGCCGAATTTCCTGAACATTTTATCAGCGATTATAAACTTCAGCTCGTTAAAGGAAATAATAACCTGTTAAATTTTTCGGTAAAACTTGCTGATGCAACTGCCGGACAGGAAATTACACTTTCTATTCCTGAACTAAAGCTGGAAAAGAAGTATAAAACAGATGGTGAAGGTAAAATTGCAGATGAATTTACCTGGAACAATTTAAGTTTATGGTCGCCGGAAACGCCAAAATTATATGCCGTAAACATTAAAACCGATAAAGAAAATATTAACGATAAAATCGGTTTCAGGACCATCCAGGTTGAAGGTGATAGCATTCTGTTGAACGGTAAATCTGTTTTTTTAAGGGGAATATCGCTACATGATGAAAACCCGCTTTTAGCTGGTCGTTTACGCTCGGAAGGCGATATGCGCATGATGTTGCAATGGGCAAAAGATATGAACTGTAACTACGTTCGCCTGGCGCATTACCCCCATAATGAAGAAATGATTCGCCTTGCTGACGAAATGGGACTATTGGTTTGGGCTGAAGTTCCGGTTTATTGGACCATTAGCTGGACCAACCCGGCAACTTATGCCAATGCAAAAAAACAATTGACTGATTTAATCGTACGCGATAAAAACAGGGCAAGTGTGATCGTTTGGTCAATTGGTAATGAAACCCCGCTTAGTGATGCCCGTTTAAGTTTTATGAGTAATCTGGCAGAAACTGCCCGCTCTTTAGATGATACCCGTTTGGTGGCTGCGGCCCTGGAGGTACACCGTGAAGGAAATAACATCATTTTAAACGATCCCCTGGGCGAAAAAATCGACCTGGTAAGTTTTAATGAGTACGCTGGCTGGTACTGGGGAGGTAATCCATCCGAAATTACCAAATACAATTTTGATATCAAATACAAAAAACCGGTGGTGATTACGGAGTTTGGTGGCGATGCGCTGGGCGGTTTCCATGCGGATGAAAATACCCGTTGGAGCGAAGAATACCAGGAAGCATTGTACAAAAACCAGATCGCCATGTTAAGCAAAATTGGTGCTTTACGCGGAATGACACCGTGGATTTTAACTGATTTCAGATCGCCAAGAAGACAACATCCTATTTATCAGAATTTCTGGAACCGTAAAGGTCTGATCAGCGAAACAGGCAAGAAAAAGAAAGCCTTCTTTGTGCTGAAAGATTTTTACGACCAGATGCAGGTCAAATACAAATAAAACATGAACAGATTACAGAAAATTAGTTTCGCTTCGAAAATCATGCTTTCGATGTCGCTGTTAACCCTCTCTTGTGCCAAATACAAGAGCACCAGCATTGATCCAGGGACTTTAATACAGCCACATCAAACAGAAGAAATCAGCTTACAAAAAAATATGCCTTTCCCAATGGGGGCCGCTGTTAATGTAAGTCTTTTAAAAAGCAATACTAACTACCGTAATCTGGTCATTAAAGAATTTAATAGTGTTACGGCAGAAAACGCCATGAAATTTGCATCCCTACATCCCTCAAAAGATACCTACAACTGGAGCGATGCAGATTATCTGATCGATTTTGCCGTAGCCAATGGAAAAAGGGTACATGGCCATACCTTAAACTGGTACAAATCACTTCCAGATTGGGTGAATAACTTTCAGGGCACTACCGCCGAGTGGGAAAACCTGTTAAAGACACATATCCAGACTGTTGTGGGCCACTTTAAGGGAAAAGTAGTTTCATGGGATGTGGTAAACGAAGCCGTTAATGAAGACGGTACCATGCGCAACAGCATCTGGGTACAGAAATTAGGGGTCGATTATATTGGCAGGGCATTTCAATATGCACATGAAGCCGATCCAAACGCTTTACTTTTTTACAATGATTATGGTCATGAATTTGGCCCTACAAAACGTACAGCAATATTAAACCTCGTTATAGGCTTAAAAAACAAGGGAATTCCGATTGATGGAGTTGGCATCCAGATGCATACCCGCGTTACGCAGACTGATGCAAATTTAACAGCCGCCATTACCACTGCGGCAGCAACAGGTCTAAAAATCCATATTTCTGAAATAGATATAGCCCTTAATCCCGATAATGTGCAGTCGATGACATACAGCACGACTTTGGGCGAGCAACAGGCAGCAAAATATAAAACCATTGTGCAGGCGTATAATGCCATTCCGAAAAGCCAGCAATTCGGGATCACGCAGTGGAACGTTACCGATGCCGATAGTTGGATACCATCCAATTATAGCCGCCCCGACTGGCCTTTGCCTTTCGATGCACAATATCAGCGAAAAGCAGCTTATCAGGGAATTTTAGACGGAGTTAAATAGCCATATATTAATGAGAAAATATTTACCATTAGCCTTAATCTTAGGGGTATCCCTTTCCGCAGTTGCGCAGGATAAAAAGATCGAAAAGAGAATTGATTCAGTTTTAAAACTGATGACGCTGGATGAGAAAATCGGCCAGTTAAATCAATATACTGGCGATCGGGATGCAACAGGACCGATTACGAATAATCCAAATAAGTTAAAAGATATCCGCGACGGCAAATTAGGTTCCATGCTCAATGTGCGTGGTGCCAAAGAAACCCGCGAAGTACAGGAAGTGGCCATGCAATCGAGAATGAAAATTCCCTTGATTTTCGGTTTGGATGTCATTCATGGGTATCGGGTTACCTTTCCCATTCCACTGGCCGAGGCCGCAAGCTGGGATTTGGCAGAAATGGAAAATGCCGCAAGGGTGGCTGCACGGGAAACGGCAGCCTCTGGCGTACACTGGACATTCGCACCCATGGTTGATATTGCCCGCGATCCACGTTGGGGAAGGGTAATGGAAGGGGCAGGAGAAGATACTTATTTGGGGTCTAAAATTGCCTTTGCCCGTGTAAAAGGTTTTCAGGGCAAAGGTTTAGGTAACCTCGACGCGATTATGGCCTGTGCAAAACACTTTGCTGCTTATGGTGCGGCCATTGCCGGTAGAGATTACAATGCGGTTGATATGAGCGAACATACTTTATGGGAAACCTATTTGCCGCCATTTAAAGCTGCGGTTGATGCTGGTGCTGCTACTTTTATGAACTCTTTTAATACCCTGAACGGCATTCCAGCTACAGGAAACGCTTACTTGCAACGTGATATTTTAAAAGGACAATGGAAATACCAGGGTTTTGTGGTAAGCGACTGGGGATCAATTGGAGAGATGATTGCCCATGGTTATGCTAAAGATAAAGAACAAGCCGCAGAACTGGCCCTAAAAGCGGGTAGCGATATGGATATGGAAAGCAGAAGTTATCTGCCAAGTCTGGCCAAACTGCTTGCCGATAAAAAAGTGCCTGTTGCTTTGATTGATGATGCCGTAAGAAGGATTTTACGCAAGAAATTCGAATTGGGTCTGTTTGATGATCCATACCGCTTTAGCAACGAAAGCCGTCAGGAAAAAGAGCTGAATTCTGCTGAAAACAGAAAAGCTTCCTTAAAAATGGCCGAGAAAAGTATCGTGCTCTTGAAAAATGAAAACCAGGTTTTACCCTTATCTAAGCATTTAAAAAAGATTGCTGTGATTGGTCCTTTGGGTAAATCTGAAAAAGATATGCAAGGATTCTGGTCTATTGCCTGGGAGAAAGATAACCTGGTTTCCTTATACCAGGGATTAAAAAATAAGGTCGGCAATCAAACCGAATTATTATATGCCAAAGGCTGTGAGGTAGCTGATTCTTCAAAAGCTGGCTTTGCCGAAGCTGTAGCAGTGGCTAAACAAGCTGATGTGGTGATTATGGCCGTTGGCGAAACTTTAGATATGAGCGGTGAGGCAAAAAGTAAAGCCAATATCCATATGCCTGGTGTGCAGGAAGATTTAATTAAAGCGATCCAGGCTACAGGCAAACCTGTGGTGGTTTTGATCATGGCTGGTCGACCGTTAATATTCAACTGGACAGCCGATCACGTTCCGGCTATTATGAACACCTGGTGGTTAGGTAGCGAAGCAGGTAATGCCATGGCCAATGTGCTTTATGGCGATTACAACCCGGCGGGCAAATTGCCGATGACTTTCCCACGCGATGAAGGACAGATCCCTTTGTATTATAACTACCTGAGCACGGGTCGTCCGGCTAAAAATGATAAGGATACCCGTTACCGTTCTGCGTATTTAGACATGCCCAACAGCCCGAAATTTGCTTTTGGATACGGTTTGAGTTATACCACTTTCGATTATACCGATTTAACACTGAGCAAAACACAAATCAAACAGGACGAAAAAATTACGGTAAGTTTTACTTTAAAAAATACTGGTAAATATGCCGGAGAGGAGGTCGTTCAACTTTATCTGCAGGATAAATTTGCTTCCGTAGTACGTCCGGTTAAAGAATTGAAAGATTTTCAGAAAGTAATGTTAACAGCAGGAGAGCGCAAAACCATCACTTTCACTATCGATAAAGAGAAACTTTCTTTTTATAACCAACAACTAAAATGGGCTGCCGAAGCCGGCGATTTTAAATTAATGATCGGAACCGCTTCGAATAATATTAAACTGGAAAAGGATTTTACACTATTAAACTAGATTGGCCACCGAGACACAGAAACACGGAAGGTTTGTGTTAACCTGCTTTGTGAACCTAGTGCCTTAGCGGTTAAAAAAAAATATACAGTTCGTGGCGACACGAATGACAGGGGGAAGGAGTTGAAAACAAAGTTTTCCATGCCTCTGTGGCAAAAATAATTACGAAGATATAACATGAAGAAATCATCCCTACGATCGAAATCACTTTTATTATTACTTATTGCCGCAATTACCGGTCTAAGCACTTATGCCCAGGATGCAGGCCGGAAAACCATCAGTTTAAACGATCAATGGGAATTTAACAAAGAAAACGGACCGGTTGAAAAAGTGAATATTCCACATACCTGGAACGATAAAGATGTTTTGGATGATGTGCCAGGTTATTACCGCGGATTAGGAATTTACAAACGTAAACTCAAACTCGATGAAAGCGCAAAAGGTAAAGCTATTTTCCTGGTGTTTAACAGCGTAGCACAGGAAGCAGAAGTATTGGTTAATGGTAAATCTGCCGGCAAACATATTGGCAGTTATACCCGTTTTATCGTCCCGATTTCTTCATTTTTGAACTTTAAAGATGATGTGATCGAAGTTAGGGCAAACAACAGATTTAACGAAGATATTCCACCACTCACCGCCGATTTCACCTTTTTTGGTGGTTTGTATCGCAATGTAACCCTGTTGATGACCAATCCGCTGCACTTTTCGCAGAAAGAAAATGGCAGTTCAGGTGTTTTTATCACCACGCCGCAGGTTTCAGCGTCAACCGCAAGTGTACAGGTAAAAAGTTCAGTTGATAATACAGCCACCACCAGCCAAAAAGTACAGGTGATGACTACCATTTTCGATGCAAATGGAAAAATGGTAACCAGTCAAAATACTACGGCGAATGTAAACAAAGGCGGAAATACGGTGGTCATTCAGGATATCAAAGCGATTCAGAAACCTCAGTTATGGTCGCCTGAAAATCCTTATCTGTACCGGCTGGTGACTAAGATTATCGATCCTAAGACCAAATCAGTGATCGATCAGGTCTCCAATCCATTAGGTTTCCGCTGGTTTAAGTTCGATGCAGATAAGGGCTTTTTCTTAAATGATCAACCGGTAAAAATTATTGGTGCAAGCCGTCATCAGGATTACGAAAACAGGGGTAATGCTACTCCCGATGCCTTACAGATTAAAGATATCGAATTGCTTAAGGCAATGGGCGGTAACTTTTTAAGGGTAGCGCATTATCCGCAGGATCCACAAATTTTAGAAGCCTGTGATCGTTTGGGTATTCTGGCTTCGGTAGAAATCCCGGTGGTAAACACCATTACCGAATCTGAGGCTTTTACCACTAATTGTTTGAACATGCAGACGGAAATGATTAAACAAAATTTCAATCACCCAAGTATCATCATTTGGGCTTATATGAACGAAATTTTATTGCGTTTAAAGTTTTCGAACGATAAACCCCGTCAGCAAATCTATTTTGATCATGTTCGCGAACTAGCCCAAAAATTGGATAGTTTAACCCGTAAACTCGATCCCTCCAGATACACCCTTTTGGTCAACCATGGTGCCTGGGATATCTACAATAAAGTTGGTTTAACTAAAATCCCGATGATTGTTGGCTGGAATTTATATTCAGGCTGGTACTCTGGTGTACCGGAAGATTTCGCTAAATTTTTAGACCGTCACCATAAAGAATTACCCCATACACCTTTCATGGTTACCGAGTTTGGAGCCGATGCTGATCCAAGGATCCGTTCTTTTTCGCCTATCCGTTTCGATAAAAGTGTAGAGTATGGCATTAAGTTTAACCAGGTTTACCTGAGTGCCATGCGCAGCAGGCCATTTGTAGCCGGTGGCCAGGCCTGGAATTTAGCTGATTTCAATTCCGAAACCCGTGAGGAAACCATGCCCCACATCAACAACAAGGGGCTCTTAACCATTGGCCGCGAGCCAAAAGATACCTATTTCCTGTATCAGGCTTATTTGTTGGGAAAACCTTTTATAAAAATTACTTCAGCACAATGGAAAGATAGAACAGGTATTGCTGATTCTGCCACTTTAACCAGTACACAACCCATTCAGGTAGCCACTAACCTTAAATCGGCAGAACTTTTTTTGAACGGCAAAAGTTTAGGTTTAAAAGAGGCGGTTGATCATATTATCGACTGGCAGGTGCCCTTTGTTAACGGTAAAAACCAGCTGCGTGTCGTTGCTGGCGATCAAAATGATCAGGCTGATATTCATTTCCAGTTACAGCCATTCAAGTTTAATGATGCCGATATTCCTTTTAAAAATATCAATATCCTTTTGGGGTCGAAACGTTTTTATATCGACGAAAAGGAACAGCAGCTCTGGATGCCTGATCAGCCCTACAAAACAGGTGCCTGGGGTTGGATTGGCGGCGAACCTTACAAGGGAACCAATAACCGCATTACTTACGGCAGCGATAAGAATATTTTAGGTACCGATAACGATCCGGTTTACCAGACCCAGCAGGTAGGCATTAAGCAGTTTAAATTCGATGTGCCAGATGGCGAATATGAGTTGGCCCTGCATTTTGCCGAACTCGTAGGCGGCGAAACCAAAGAAGCTTTAGCTTATAACTTAGATAATAACCATAAAAAAGAAATAGAAGAGCAACGCATTTTTGATGTTTCGGTTAATGGAATACTATTGATGTCTAAAGTAAATCTGGCTTCCAATTTCGGTTATACTACAGCGGTAAAGAAAACAACCAGAATTACGGTACAGAATGGGAAGGGTATTTTAATTGAATTTAAAGCCATTGAGGGAAAGGCTGTTTTAAACGCTGTTCAACTTAGAAAAATCTACTAATCCATCAGATAAAATGAACCAACTGCCACTCCGGATTTTATCAATCGACGTTTTAAGGGCCATCACCATGTTGCTGATGATCTTTGTAAACGATGTTGCCGGTGTTTCAAATATTCCGCAATGGATTGAGCATACGCCTGCAGCGGTAGATGGAATGGGTTTTTCAGATCTCATTTTTCCGGCTTTTCTTTTTATCGTTGGCCTTTCATTGCCATTTGCCATCCAAAGCAGAAAAGATAAAGGCGCAGGGCTGTTTTCTATTTCAGCTTACATTGCCTTAAGAGCACTGGCTTTAATTGTAATGGGCTTTTTCCATGTTAACTTAGAAAATTACGATCGCCATTCCGCTTTATTGCCTTATCCGGTTTATACCATTCTCATCACCATGGCTTTCTTTTTAATCTGGCTGGATTATCCCGAAAATCTCTCGAAGGTTAAAAAGAACGGATTGATCGGTTTAGGTATTTTGCTCCTTATCGTGCTGGCATTGCTGTATAAAGGTGGTTCAGCAACACATCCTGAAGGCCTAAAACCGCATTGGTGGGGCATTTTGGGTATCATTGGCTGGGCTTATCTCGTTTCGGCATTCGTTTATCTTTTTGCTAAAGGCAATTTGTTGCTGCTCATGCTCGCTTTTGTGGCCTTTGCAGCCATTAACATCACCACCCATTTAGGCATTTTTAAACATCATTTATGGATTATTGGCGATGCTTCATCAATTGTGTTGATGTTAGGTGGTGCATTGATTACTTCGATGTATAAAAAACTGATCGGGGTTAAAAAATACCTCGATTTCTGGATCTTGATTAGTTTTTATGGCTTATTGTCCTTCACTTTTGGTATGTTCATCAGGCCGTATGCAGGCGGTATTTCTAAAATTTATGCCACACCAGCCTGGGTATTTGTATGCATGGGCATTACCATTCTGGTTTTCGAATTACTGATCTACCTGGTAGATGTTAAACAGAAAAAAGATTGGTTTAAGCTCATTAAACCTGCCGGTACCAGTACCTTAACCTGTTACCTCATTCCTTATTTGTTGTACGCGCTTTTGAGTTTGGTCCATTTTCACTTTCCGCATTTCATGAGTTCGGGTATTGGAGGGATTTTTAGGTCGTTTTTGATGGCATTTTTAGTGATCGGTATAGTGTACTTTTTAGAGAAGAAAAAATTGCGTTTAAAAGTTTAATATTCAAAATTTATGTTGAAGTTATTTAGGTATATAGTCTTATTTATTTCATTGTTTAACAGTCAGTTATTGTTTGCGCAGCAATCTGTCCGCTTAAATAATAATTGGGAATTTTTAAAGCAGGATTTAGGAGGCATATGGGAGGCAGTACGCCCGGTTGGTGTAGGTAATCCGGAAGCTGTACCCCTGTGGCAGAAAGTGAGTTTGCCGCATTGCGTTAACGCTGAAGATGCAGTAGATCCTGATGTAAATTATTATCAGGGCCCCGCCTGGTACCGTACCCAGCTTAACATCGAAAACCCTTATCAAAATGGCAGAACAATCCTGCATTTCGAAGGTGCGGGACAAAAAACAGAAGTTTATGTGTACACGACCAAGGTAGGCGCGCATGTGGGTGGTTACGATGAATGGACGGTTGATATTACCGAGGCTGTTGCCGCTTTCCAAAAAACAGCTGTTTATCAAAAACAGTTTAAGGGTAAAGTTCCGGTTTCAGTACGGACGGATAATTCAAGAGATCTCGAAATGATCCCTTCCGATTTATCAGATTTTAATGTTTACGGTGGTATTTACCGCTACCTGAATTTGGTTTATACACCTTCGTTATCCGTTGATAAAATGTTTGCTAAAGCTGAGGTAGATGCGCAGGGTAAATTGGGTAAATTGTCTGTCAAGGCACGTTTGTACAATCCTGTCGGACTTAAAGAAGCGACTATTCAGTTGAAATTGATTGATGCCGCCGGAAAAATCGTGAGCAAAACAGAGAAAAAACTTAACGATTTATCTGCTGATGTTGATTTATGGTCGTTAGAAATCAAGAAACCACAATTATGGTCGACGGAGAAACCTGTGCAATATCGTTTGCAATACGAAGTCATTTCTGCAGCAGGAAATTATAAGGGAGAAGAGAAAATTGGTTTCCGGCATATCGAATTTATAGAAAAGGGACCCTTTAACCTCAATGGGAAACGTTTATTGTTGCGTGGAACGCACCGTCATGAAGACCATGCAGGCGTAGCAGCAGCAATGACCGAAGGCATGATCCGCGAGGAAATGCAGATGATGAAAGATATGGGGGTTAACTTTATCCGCTTAGGGCATTATCAGCAATCGCGCATTGTTTTAAACCTTTGCGATAGTTTAGGGATTATGGTGTGGGAAGAAATTCCATGGTGCCGCGGAGGTTTAGGAGGCGAAGTATACAAACAGCAGGCCCGTAGAATGCTCACCAACATGGTTGAGCAACATTTTAATCATCCGGCCATTATCATCTGGGGGATGGGTAACGAAAACGACTGGCCGGGCGATTTCCCTGAATTTGATAAAGAAAAAATCAGGACTTTCATGAAAGAGCTCAACGATCTCTCGCATAAACTGGATAAATCGCGTTATACTGCCATTCGCCGCTGCGATTTCTGTAGCGATATTGTAGATGTATATTCTCCTTCTATTTGGGCAGGCTGGTACCGTGGCGCTTATACCGATTACAAAAAAGCATCAGAAGATGAATTTGCGAAGGTAAAACGCTTTTTACATGTAGAATGGGGTGGTGATAGCCACGCACTACGTCACTCAGAAAACCCGGATAAAGCTTTAAGTAAGATTAAAACTGGTGGCAGTGCCGATGAAAGGGCAGGTGATGCTTCGTTATACGGTGGTGCGGCAAGGATTTCTAAAGATGGCGACTGGAGCGAATCGTACATCACCAACTTAATCGACTGGCATTTAAAAGAGCAGGAAACCATGCCCTGGTTAAGTGGTACGGCTTACTGGCCATTCAAAGATTTTTCAACCCCTGTTCGTCCCGATAATCCGGTGCCATACATGAACCAGAAAGGGGTGGTAGAAAGAGATTTTACCAAAAAAGAAGCTTATTATGTTTTTCAGTCTTACTGGACGGAAAAACCGATGGTACACATTTACGGACATACCTGGCCAATCCGTTGGGGCGACGAAGGCGAAGAGAAAATGGTTAAAGTCTATTCTAACTGTACGGATGCTGAAATTTTCCTTAACGGCAAAAGTTTTGGCAGTAAAAAACGCAATAGTCAGGATTATCCTGCAGCGGGTTTACGCTGGAATCTTCCCTTTGTAAAGGGCGAAAACACGATTAAGGTAATAGCTAGAAAAGGGAAACAGATCATAACCGATGAAATTAAATTTACTTATCAAACCGAAAAATGGACAAAGCCAGCTAAAATGGAACTGAAAAAAATCAGTCAGCAGGATGATGTGGCCACCATGGAAGTAAAGCTTTTTGATGCGAAGGGTGTTCCATGTTTAGATGCCATTAATTGGATAACTTTTGGTTTAACTGGTGATGGTAAATTAATTGATAATCAAGGTACTTCATCAGGATCGCGTAAAGTACAGGCCTATAACGGCAGGGCCATTATTAAAGTGAAATTAAACAAGGGTCAGAGTGCTGTATCCGTTGTTTCTGAAGGTTTAAAAACAGTTTTTAGCACATTATAACATCCAGACCAAATATATAACCAATGAAAAAATTCATCCCCTATGCATTATTAGTGCTGCTCTGTTTTACCGGGACAGCATTTGCTTCCCTGAAACCCGATCCGAAAGGAACGGATTTAAAAAAACAGGCAGCGGCTTTATTAAAAAAACAGATTTTGGCCGGGGCAGCCTGGGCCATGCAACAAAATCCCATTACCGTTACGGCATCATCTTCGCCCAGAAGTGCCGGTGGGAAACATGATTTCTTCTCCGAAGCCGATTATTTCTGGCCCGATCCGCAAAACCCAGATGGCCCTTATATCAACAGAGATGGACTCACCAACCCGGATAACTTCCTCGACCACCGTAAAGCAATGGTCCGTTTTAGTAAAATCATCGGTGCACTGGCCTCTGCCTATAAAATTACCGGCGACGAAAAGTATGTTAAACAAGCTGTTAAACATTTTCAGGCCTGGTTTATCAATGCGGAAAGCTTGATGAATCCGAATCTGCTTTTTGCACAGGCCGTAAAAGGTAAATTTACTGGCCGTAATTATGGTATTATCGATACCATTCATTTAATGGAAGTGGCTCAAGGCGCATTGGTGATGGAAAAAGCCAAAGCATTTGATAAAGAAACTGCAAAGGGTGTAAAAAAATGGTTTGCCGATTATACTTTATGGTTAAACACCAGCAAACCCGGTATTCAAGAGAAAACCGTAAAAAATAACCACGCCACTTGTTGGGCCATGCAGGTGGCTTCATTCGCCAGATTATGTGACGATGAAAACATGCTCGATTCGCTGCGTACCAGTTTTAAAACCATTCTGTTGCCAAACCAGATGGCTACTGACGGCAGTTTTCCTTTAGAAATGGCCAGAACAAAATCTTACGGTTATTCGATCTTTAATCTTGACGCGATGACCATGCTTTGCCAGATCTTGTCCACACCAAAAGATAACCTCTGGACTTTTGAAACAACTGATGGCAAATCCATAAAAAAAGGGCTGAACTATTTATATCCATTTATCGCCGATAAAAACAAGTGGACCTTAAAACCCGATGTAATGTATTGGGATAACTGGCCGGTAGCGCAACCTTTTTTGCTGTTTGGTGCAGTACAATATGATCAGGCCAATTGGTACCAAACCTGGGCAAAATTAGACCATCAGCCTCAAGTAGAAGAAGTAATTAGAAATTTACCTATCCGTAACCCATTAATCTGGTTATAATATGAACTTAAAAATAACAATAACTGCGCTAAGTGTATTGTCTTTCAGTATGGTAAAGGCACAAAAAACAGATGTGAAAAAAGCTTTTGCATCAGCAGCGAAACAAACAGAAGTATTGATTAAAAATGTAGATTCGGCCAGAAAAGTGAAGCCTAATCTGGTTTCACCACGGACTGTAGAAAACGGCCAGTTTAAAATGGTGGTTTCGAAAGACTGGACCAGTGGATTTTTTCCTGCAGAACTATGGTATTTTTATCAATATACCAATGATAAAAAATGGCTCGATCTGGCTAAGAAATATACTGAGGATATTAAAAAGGAACAATTTAACAAAGGAACTCACGATTTGGGTTTTATGATTTATTGCCCATTTGGAAATGGATACCGCCTGACAAAGGATCCGGCTTATAAAGACGTAATTATTCAGGCGGCAAAATCGTTGTCTACCAGATTTAATGCCAAAGCAGGGGTGTTAAAATCGTGGGATCACAATGGCGATAAGTGGAAATATCCGGTAATTATTGATAACATGATGAACCTTGAACTGTTATTCGAAACCACCAAATTAACAGGCGATTCATCATTCTATAAAATAGCGGTAACACATGCCAATACCACCATAAAAAATCATTTCCGACCTGATTTCAGTTCTTATCATGTGATCGATTATGATACTTTAACAGGCAATGTGCGCCAGAAAGTAACCGCACAAGGTTATGCGAATGAATCGGCATGGGCACGTGGACAAGCCTGGGCACTTTACGGTTATACCATGTGTTACCGTGAAACTAAAAACAAAGCATATTTGGCTCAGGCTGATGGTGTTGCGGGTTTTATCTTGAATAATAAAATTACTCCTGCTGACGGCATTCCATATTGGGATTATAATGATCCAAAGATGCCTGAAGTATCCAGAGATGCATCTGCTGCATCAATTACAGCTTCTGCACTTTACGAGTTGGCGAAGTACAGCAGCAATGGTAAAAAATATAAAGCTGCTGCCGATAAAATTTTAAACTCACTCAGTACAAAGTACACCAGCAAAATTGGCGCAAACTATGGCTTTATTTTAGAACACAGTACAGGGCATCGTCCGGCGAAATCTGAAATTGATGTGCCGATCAATTATGCCGATTATTATTATTTGGAAGCTTTGCTAAGAAGTAAAAATTAAAATGAAGCGCACATTAAAGTTATTCGTGGGTGCAATCTTCGCCGGTGGTTTGCTGTTAAGCATGCAGCCAGACCATTCAGCCCAAAAGAAAGTGGTTATTGGTTATGTTGGCGGTTACAGGGGTTTGGTTGATGTGCAGAAAATTGCTGCAGAGAAACTTACCCATATCAATTATGCCTTTGTTGATGTAAAAAACAACCGTGCTTTTTTACATCGTGAAGCGACTGATACCGTTAATTTTCGGCAGTTAAATCAACTTAAACTTAAAAATCCTGACCTTAAAATTCTGATTTCTATTGGTGGATGGGCCTGGAGTGAAAACTTTTCGGATGCGGCACTTAGCGATACTTCACGTAAAGCTTTTGCCGAAAGTGCTGTTAAAATTATAGAAAAGTTTAAGCTCGATGGGGTAGATATTGATTGGGAATATCCTGGCATTGCGGGTGAGGAAGGTAATGTTTTCAGACCGGAGGATAAGCAGAATTTTACTTTGATGCTGAAAGAACTCCGTTTAGAACTGGATACTTTGGAAAAGAAATATCAGTCTAAAAAGCTGTTGACCATTGCTGTTGGTGGTTTTACCAATTTCAATCGCCATACAGAGATGGATAAAGTACAGCAATACCTGGATTTTGTAAACCTGATGACCTACGATTTCTATAATGGCGATTTCGCGGGACATCATACCAATCTTTATAACTCGAAAAGCCACCCGGCAGAAAATTATGCTGACAAAACCTTCCGAGAGTTTGCCGCTGCCGGTGTTCCTGCCGAAAAGCTGGTGATGGGAATTGCTTTTTACAGTCGTTCTTTCACCCTTAAAGAAAGCGCTAAAAATGGTTTAGGCGATTCTGTTTTAAAAAGCAGGTACGGAAAAGGATATACATTTTTGAAAGACAGCCTGATCAATCAGAAAGGCTTTAAGAAATATTACGATAAAGATGCTAAAGCTTCTTATATCTATAACGCAGCAAGCCGTGAATATATGACTTACGATGACGAAAGATCGGTAAAGGCAAAATGCGAATATGTATTGAAAAATAACATGGGTGGAGTGATGTTTTGGGAGTACGATTCTGATTTAAATGGCTATTTGCTCAATCAGATCAATAAAAGTTTAAAATAATTCAGGCAACCAGAGGTAGAAAATAAATAATATAATCATGAAACAGAATCTAAGCATCCTATTGATTTTGGCAACGGCATTTAATGTGGCTGCTCAGAATAAAAAAGGGGTTAAGCCAGTACAAGCTTATACTGTGACCAACAAAAAGGTAACGGTTTACACGACGGCAGAGAAATCTGAATATCGCATCAGTAAAACCGAAACATTAAGTTTTGCGGTGAATAAGCAACCTTTTGAAACAGAGCCCTGTATTTTTGTCGATCCAACGGTAAAATACCAAACCATGGTGGGCATTGGAGGTGCTTTAACCGATGCTTCGGCAGAAACATTTGCAAAGCTGTCCAAAAAAAATCAACAGGAACTTTTAACGGCCTATTATAATCAGGATAAAGGGATTGGTTATACGTTGGCACGTACCAACATTGCCAGTTGCGATTTTTCGAGTGGAAGTTATACCTATGTGCAGGACAATGATCAGGCGCTTAAAACTTTTAGTGTGGCACACGATGAGCAATTTAAAATTCCTTTGATTAAACAGGCTATTGCTGCATCAGGAGGTAAATTACCTTTGTTTGTAAGTCCCTGGTCGCCACCGGCATGGATGAAAGATAACAACAGTTTAATCCAGGGCGGACATTTATTGCCTGCTTACCGTCAAAGCTGGGCCAATCATTATGTTAAATTTATCAAAACCTACGAGGCTATGGGCATTCCGGTTTGGGGTTTGAGCGTTCAGAATGAGCCTATGGCCAAACAGAAATGGGAATCTTGTGTATTCACAGCCGAAGAAGAACGCGATTTTATTAAAAACTTTTTAGGTCCAACCTTACAGAAATCAGGTCTTGCATCAAAAAAACTCATTGCCTGGGACCATAACCGCGATCAGATTTTCCAAAGGGCCAGCACCATTTTAAATGATAAAGATGCGGCTAAATATGTTTGGGGTATCGGTTTTCACTGGTACGAAACCTGGACAGGCAGCGGAATGCAGTTTGGTAATGTGAAACAAACACACGAAGCTTACCCGGATAAAGCGCTGATTTTTACCGAAGGATGTAAAGAAAAATATGATGTAAATAAACTCGATGACTGGACTTTAGGCGAGCGTTACGGTTACTCGATGATTAACGATTTTAATGCCGGAACAGCTGCCTGGACCGATTGGAACATTCTTTTAGATGAAAAGGGTGGACCAAACCACGTTGGTAATTTCTGTTTTGCTCCCGTACATGCCGATACAAAGAATGATAAATTGATTTATACCAATGCCTATTATTACATGGGACATTTTTCTAAATTTATCCGTCCGGGAGCCAGGAGGGTTGGAACAGCATCGAGTCGCGATAAATTACAATCAACAGCATTTTTAAATACCGACGGCAAATTGGTTGTAGTGGTGATGAATCAATCAGATGACAAATTAAAATATAGTTTATGGATTAAAGGTGAGGCTGCAACAACAAGCAGTTTACCACACTCCATCACAACTTTAGTAGTAGAATAAACTTAAAAAGAACTAAACAAATGGTAAAAGAAGTAGAAAGCCTGTTTTCCCTAAAAAACAAGGTTGTAGTGGTTACCGGTGCTACAGGCGTTTTGGGTGAGGCTTTTATTAACGGTTTGTGCGCCGCGGGTGCTGCAATCGTTGTAATTGGAAGAAACGAAGAAATCGCTAAACAAAGGGCAGAAGATGTAATTAAAGCGGGTGGTAAAGCCATTTATATTATTGCCGATGTACTGAACGAGCAGAATTTAATCGATGCAAATGTAACCATCATTAAAGAATTTGGGCGCATAGATGCCCTGGTGAATGCAGCCGGAGGCAATGTGGCTGAGGCAGTAATTCAGCCAGGTAGTGATGTTTTCGATCTTAATGTGCCGGCTTTAAAGCAGGCTTTCGATTTAAACCTGTTCGGCACGATTATGCCAACGCAGATTTTTGGTAAAGAAATAGCCAAAAACGGCGGGAGCATCGTGAATATATCGTCTGTTTCGGCCACCCAAGCACTTACCCGTGTATTGGGTTATTCGCTTGCTAAAGCAGCTATTGATAGTTATACCAAATGGATGGCTGTTGAACTGGCTAACCGTTATCAGGATAAAATCAGAATGAATGCCATAGTACCTGGTTTTTTTATTACGAACCAGAACCGGGCATTGTTAACCAACGAGGATGGTTCTTTAACTGCAAGGGGACAGGCCATCATTTCTAAAACACCATTTAAAAGGTTTGGAGCCCCGGAGGAATTAATTGGCGCTTTAGTATATTTGCTCAGCGATGCCTCTAAATTTGTAAATGGCGAGAATGTTAAAGTGGATGGGGGATTTACAGCATTTTCAGGCGTTTAGCGATCAATATAATCAGTGTAATCTTAAAATCTGTGTAATCATATACAATGAAATATAAAAAATTAGAACAAACCTGGCGTTGGTATGGTCCGAACGATCCGGTTAGCTTACAAGATGTTAAACAGGCAGGCGCTACAGGCATTGTAACCGCACTGCATCATATACCACATGGGGAAGTTTGGCCATTAACTGATATTCAGGAAAGAAAAGCCATTATCGAGGCTGCCGGTTTAACCTGGTCGGTAGTAGAAAGTGTTCCCGTACACGAAGCGATAAAAACGCGCAGGGCAGATGCCGGAAAGTATATCGAAAATTATAAAACCTCTTTGCGTAACCTGTCGGCCTGCGGAATTAAGATCGTATGTTACAATTTTATGCCGGTTTTAGACTGGACGCGTACGCAACTGGACCTGGAAATGACCGACGGTTCCAAAGCCCTTTATTTTAACTGGATCGATCTGGCCATTTTTGACCTCTATATTTTGAAGCGTGAAGGTGCAGAAGCAGATTATTCAAAATCTATTTTAGATAGAGCTGAAGCTAAATATTCGACTTTAACAGAACAGGATTTAGCTGATCTTCGTGTTAATGTGTTAATGGGGATCCCGAATGAAAAAGAAATCGAACTGGAGACCTTGCGCAACAGTATTAACGAATATAAAGCCATTGGAACACAGGGCTTAAAAGAAAATTTGAAGTTTTTCCTGTCATCTATCGCGGAGGTTTGTACAACAGAAGGTATTAAGATGACCATCCATCCTGACGATCCTCCTTATGCTATTTTAGGTTTGCCAAGGATTGCGAGTACACTCGAAGATTTTAATTATATCATTAAAGAAGTAGACCAGGCTTTTAACGGCGTTTGTTTCTGTACAGGCTCATTGGGTGCCGGAATGGGGAATAATGCTTTAGAAATCTTTAATGCGGTGAAAGAGCGTGTTTATTTTGCGCATTTACGTAACGTCAAAAAAGATGAAGACGGTAGTTTTTACGAAGCAGATCATTTAGGTGGTGACGTAAACATGTATGAAATCATGAAAGCCTTATCAGAAGAAAATGCATTACGTGATAAATCAATTCCTTTCCGCCCGGATCATGGTCATCAAATGTTGGATGATTTGGCCAAAGTAACCAATCCGGGTTATTCAGCTATAGGCAGATTAAGAGGTTTGGCCGAATTAAGAGGCTTAGAAATTGGCGTTACAGGGAATTACTAATTTAGATCGTCATTGCGAGGAGGAGCGACAGCCAGTCCCGACCTTTCGGGGAAGCAATCTCATTAATTGTCATCCTGAGCTTGTCGAAGGATCTTTTTAACCACATATGCGCACAGATAAACACTGATTTATTTGTGCGCATTTTTTTATTGTGCACCTTTCGTCAACCGTTATTCTTCACAAATACACGGCAATTGCCGAAATTTTAACTCACCTTTGGTTGTGGCTTGAAATTTGAGTCTCTTAAAATTATGGAAAACAGCAATAATCCCATGAAGAAGATTTTAACGCCTTCTGTTGTACACGATGATTTACCAGAGGTTAAAAAGCCTGAGCATTTGAGGAAAGTGTCTCCTGATCACGACAGTACTTTGCCCGAAAACCCGGAAAGAAATTATCACCACGAAGAATTAAAAAGTATAACCTCCAGTCATGATGAAATTCGGCATGCCGATGATGACATTTGGAACGGAGAAGACGCTTAATTAAGCATTGATTTGATTTTTAGCGTAGCTGCTCTGTATTAATGATGCAGAATTGGGTGAGAAATAACGTTTTTTACAGGCTGAAATCGAATTTATTTAGCGTGGATTTAATTTTAATTGCTTCGTTCTTAAATACTTATTTGAAATGCGAAAAGTAGCTTTTAAATAGTTTAAAATATATTTTTACATATTAAATAGAACTTCTATATTTGCAGCTCATTAAAAAATGAGCCTCGGTAGCTCAGTTGGATAGAGCAACGGTTTTCTAAACCGTGGGTCAGGGGTTCGAATCCCTTCCGGGGTACATTTAAAAGCTTCTAGTTAAAAACTGGGAGCTTTTTTTATTTCTGGCCTAAAATTGACGAAGAACCGCTATGCCTGAGAAGCATTCTCACTTTGGAATAATCCTCGAGATATGAGCATTTATAGCTAAATTATTGAATTAGAAATGGATAATAGATTTGCTGACAGCAAACAAATTGCGGTGGTATCCACTTTTTCTCAGCTATTGGATACAGATTTTTATGGAGATCAAAACGCCGTTTGCTGGCAGCGGGAGGTGGTTGGCGATTTTCAAGAAATTGTATCCAAACTGGAGTTGAAAGATAACCTGACGGAAGTTTCCATGGAAGACCTCCATGCGCTCAGCCTGTCGGAGGCAGGTTGTCTGGCCAGAACAGTGATCTTAAGTGATTTTCAGTTGTTGGCAGATTCGGGCGCATCACCTTCGCTTAATCTAATCAAAAGTTACGATCGGGATGAAGAACTTGATTTTATTTCGACAGATGTATATTCTTTTCATGTAGACCGATCACCCATTGGCACCGATACTTTTTTATGTACCTACTATGGTGCTGCCAGTGAAATTATAGCCAATCATCAGGCCGAACAAAAAATACTGGTCCCGGAAATCCGGCAAAAGCTTAAAGAATTACACGAGGGGCCGGAAGACGAATTTCAAAATTTTTTGATGGAACATTATTTTGACCTGCATTACCAGGCTAAAGCTGGTGCAAGACCTGTAAACCTGGGATTGGGCCATCTGTGGAGACTGGCAGTAGATCATCCTGAAAAACAGTGTTTACCTTGTATCCACCGGGCACCGATTGAAAAAGAAGGGGAGTTTAGGCTGCTACTAATTTGCTAAAACGGGCTGGTTAATATGCTCAGGCAATTTTTAATCAGTCACCTCGTAATAATTCCCATGTGCTGTTTCTTAAGCAGAATTCAAATATATTTGCGATATGTTCAATAGCGGCACCTTGTTGCCAATCATCATTATTGCTGGCATAGCTTATGGCATCCTCGCCAAAAAACTGACCATTTTGGCTGCTTTTACAGGTGGAATACTGGCCTATGTTATTTTTATTGCGGCTGGTTATACCGGCGTTGCCATGATGAGCACCTTTTTTATCGTGGGTTCTGCAGCCACCTCCTGGCAGCAGCATAAAAAGCAGGCTTTTGCCATTAAAGGGGAAAGCAAAAAAGGCCGTAATACCGCTCAGGTGCTGGCTAATGCCGGCGTTTCAGCTATTGCGGGGGTCGTAATCATAGGTTACCCACAGCTGACTGATTTAATGTTGCCTGCAATGGCAGCTGCTTTTGCCTCGGCTACTGCTGATACCCTGTCTTCTGAACTGGGGATGGTTTACGGGAGACGGTTTTTTAATATAATCACCTTCAAGCCTGATCGTTGCGGAATGGATGGGGTGATCAGTCTGGAAGGAACTTCGATCGGTATTGCCGGAAGCTGTATGATTGCAGTCGTTTATGCGCTGGGTTTCGGGTGGAACATCAGCTTTTTCTATATCGTTCTGGCAGGTACGTTCGGAAATCTTACCGATTCTGTATTGGGGGCTTTGTTTGAGCGAAAGGGAATCATCGGGAATAACATGGTCAATTTTTTAAATACATTGATTGCGGCATTAATGATGTTGTTGTTCATACAATAGGGCAGCAGCCTGAAATAGCCAGATCAAAGCACCTCATTAAAACTCACGTACTGCACAAATCTGGGTAAATCAGAATGATTGGGACTTGCAGCATGCGGAAGTGACTGCAGCCAAACAATTAAATCACCTTTTTTACCTTCAACCGGAATTTCTAAACCTTTATTGCGCAATGCCGAAATGGCCGCTTCGGGGTCACTAAAATTAGTCAGGTATTCATCAATCTGGTGGTGGAAGCCTGGAATAACGGTAAAAGCACCCCGGTTAGCGGGAACATCGTTTAAATACAATAAGCCCTGAATGTAATAGCTCGGACCTGTTTGAAAATCGATATCCCAATGTAGCGGACTTCCTTTGAAGGAAAAATATTGATTCACAGGTGGATTATAACTCACTTTCTCTGCATTGGCGAAGATGTTATTGTGCTTGTACAAGCTGCTGAAAACTTGCTTAATCTGTGCATGGTTTCGAATGTGGGCAATAGCTTCATCCTGATATTTTTGCAACATTAATCCTTGCAATAATTCGTGTTGCGGGTACCAGGTTTGGGGATCAGTTAAATCAACGTTTAAGGTTTTGCAGATGAGTTCGCATACCGCATTGCAATCAGACTCGTTCACTAATCCTTCTATTTTAAGGTAACCATGCGTATTCCAAAAAGCATGTTGCTCGGAAGTTAAAACATCCGGGAAATCGGTTTTATGAGGATTGTTAGTGAGGTGCAGCTGTTCATCGAACTGGACTGAAGCGGTATTAAAAAAGTCTTGTCCTTTAAGGTCGATAATCCAATGCTTAAAATGGTCCGTATCTATGCATTTGCTATATAAAAAATCATAAATTTCAAATAAGCCCAGTTGAAATATATTTAAAAAAATCTGCTCTGCTTTAACAAAAGATTCATCCTGTTGTTTTTGTGGGTGTTTAGGGTGATGATGTAACCGGTAAATTTCAAGAAAAGTAGAAATAGAAATTAATGAGTCGTGCATAAATGAATTGAATCAAAGGAAATCAGGTAATAACTAAGATTAAAATTACAATTTTAGAAATGGCTTTAAAATAAATCCAATGAAAGATGCGGCGTAAAGACCGATAAAAAGCAGATTAAATATTTGCGCAATAAAAAACACTTAGTTAATATTACAGAAAACATTTCAGCTTTGCTAAAGTACATTCAATTTAACCAGGATTATAACATTCAGCTGCTCAAAAACGAGCTCGCACTTGCATTACAGCAAGAGTGGGTTGATCATTTCAACAGGAAGGATTACGAAGGGAACTGGCAAAGTATTGCACTCCGCTCTGGCAGTGGAAAGGAAAATGATATTTTAGCCAACTATGGGGTAGATCAGTATCGGGATACGCCTTTGTTAAATCAACTTCCTTATATTAAATCAATCATCGAGGAGTGGAAGTGCCCAAAAGAAACCATTCGTTTACTCGCATTACATCCCGGAGCGGAAATTAAGCCCCACAGAGACCGTGGCTGTAACTACGAAGCAGGGGTGTTAAGGATACATATTCCCATTCAAACCAATAATCGCTTAAAGTTTATCGTGGGCGAAGAGCAGTTGAAATTAGCAGAAGGTTCTTGTTGGTACATCGATTTCGACCAAACGCACAGTATCATCAATGAAGGCGAAAACGTTCGGGTTCATTTGGTTATAGATGCCTTAAGAAATGAATGGACTGATTCTTTGTTTGAAGCCAATGGTTATAAACTAGCAGAAGAAAATCAAGCTCAGCCCTTAGATCCGGCTACCACCTTAAAAATGATTGCAGAATTGGAACAAATGGATACTCAGGTGGCTAGAGACCTGGTTATGCAATTGAAAAAAAGCCTGGAATGAGCGCATTAATCAACTGGATTCCGTATCAACTTCTTTATAAGGAAAATGACTGGCAGCTTTTATGGCTTGATTTGCAGGAAAAGCATATTGAAGAACCTTTTTTTGATGAGACGATAAATCTTTGCCGCTTTAGGATGAAGGAGCGATCGGCTTATTTGCCAGCAAGCAACCTGGGGTTTTTGGAAGAAGCAGCGAAGCTGATCGATTCGATAACACCAGATGCATTTATTTTTCATGTTTCGCGATGTGGCTCCACCTTATTATCGCAGGCTTTGGCTACAGTCGAAACAAATATCGTTTACGCAGAAGCCCCTTTGTTGGATGAGCTCTTAAGAATGAAAGAACAAGATCTTTCGGTAAAAGAAGCACAGCAGGAATTTTGGTTTAAGTCAGCAATTACCCTGATGGGCCAAAAGCGCAAAGCGCAGTACACCAAATTATTTGTGAAACTAGACAGCTGGCATATTCATTTTTATCCCTTGTTAAGAAAATGGTATCCAGATACGCCATTTTTTTTCCTTTCCAGAGAACCCGATGCGGTTATTGCCTCACACTGCAAAAGGAGAGGCATACATGCTGTTCCAGGTATGGTTAATTCTGGTATTTTAAGGGTTAGGATACAAGAAAAGCATTACCAGGACTTTAATTTATTTACAGCAGAAGTACTGGCTAATTATTATAAAGCTTTAGCGGAGATTATTTCGGTCAATCATCCCAAAAATACTTTTTATGATTATGACTGGGGCGTAAACCTGATGTTGTCGCACTTTTTGAAAGTAATGCAGTTGGATGATGCTGCCTGTGAAAAAATGAAAACGAGGTTAAATTACCATAGCAAAAATCCTGATGAAAAGTTCATCGGAGATCGTAAACCATCACTGGCCAGTTATTCAGATGCCAGCACTGCTTACGGACGTCTTTTTAAACAATTAATAAAGCCTGATAATCAATAAAGAAAACCAATCACGCCGCCAATTTTGAATACGGTCGAATCTAATTTGATCAATTGTGTAAACCCACTTACACGCTTTACCAGTAATGTGCCAAAATAATTTTTTTGTAGTATTTTGTGTACTCACTTATGTGGCGGGGCATGGGAGAAAATGATATATTTTTTATGTTTTTACAGTTATTGACATATGTCAATAGTTAAAAAATGCCGTTTTTCGTCTACTAAAAGAGGGGTTTGGTATACTATTTTACTTGTTTGGTCTACTGAATGACGGAGGAGTGTATAAATCTAAGCTTGTAGTATTTGTACTATAAGTAAAATAGTCTCATCTTTATAGTAACAAACATCCCATTACTCAACTTTTATGAATACCAATAGACGCTCTTTTCTAAAGAGGAACGTCTTGTTAAGCAGTAGTCTTTTATTGGCCGGACCAATTGATTCGCTCGCTAAAGCAAGCCGTTCTATCTATACCAAATCTGTAAACCAAAAACAGGTTAATATCATGTATAGCAATGATATTTGTGGCGCTGTTGATTCAACTGCTCAGGGATTTGGCGGCTTAAAGTCTTTACAAACTACCATCAATAACGAACTGGTTTCTACTTTATTGTTAGATGCTGGAGGATTTTTAAATTTTAATCGGAATAACCATGCCGAAACCCTTCAGTGGATGAATAAGGTAGGTTATCATGCGGTGAACCTTAGTGCTGCAGATTTAAAACAAGGGATTGATGCTTTTGCCGCTTTGCTTCCGCACATGGCTTTCGATTTGTTAAGCTGCAATTATCATTTCGAACACCCGAAATTGCAAAAAGCGGTAAAAAGTTACCAGGTAATTACCTATGGCAAATATAGAGTAGGGGTTACGGGTGTCGGAGAATCGGTTAACATCACCGGTTTAAAAGTATCTGATCCAACCACTGCATTAAATAAGATGGCCAGATTCTTAAAAGAAAACGAAGCATGTGATTTAGTGGTTTGCTTATCTCATTTGGGTTTTGATTCAAAGACAAAACAGAGCAACAGGCAACTTGCTGCTGATACCAGTTTGGTAGATCTTATTATCGGAGGAAATGTTTCAGCAGGTAAAAATCAACTTTATGTACTTCGCAATAAAGAAAAGAATGAAGTGCTTTTGGGTACAAGTCATAAAGGATTACAGTCGGTGGCTCAATTATCCTTTGGTTTTGCTGAAGAAAAAGCCAGTAGCAGTTTAGCCTTTAAAAGACATATTCCAGGTATCTCAAACAGAGAAGAAATGCATGTTGTTTTTTCCGACCTGAAAAAAATAGAGAAATCTGTATAAAAATATTAAATCTTAATTAATCAAATCTTTACCAAAAAACAAATACCATGGATTCACCATTTTTAGGAATTATTGCCCTATTCGGGTTTAGTTTTGCCCCAAGAGGATGGGCATTTTGTTCAGGGCAGCTTATGGCTATTGCTTCAAATCAAGCTCTTTTTTCATTGTTAGGCACAACTTATGGAGGGAATGGGCAGAATACTTTTGCTTTACCAGATTTAAGAGGCAGAGTAGCTATGGGGACAGGGCAAGGACCTGGTCTTAGTCCACGTACACTTGGTGAAATGGCAGGGGTAGAAACTGTAACCCTAATCAGCACTCAAATACCGCAGCATACTCATACCGTTGCTGAACCAGCAGTTACTTCTTCAGGAACATTAGATGTACCTTCGGCAAGTGTAATTCTTTCTGCTTCTCCGAAAACAGGATCAGGCCCTAATGCAGTATCTCTTAAAACCTATTCAGATGTGGCTGCTAATGCTACACTTAAACCATTTAATACAGGGATTGCAGGAGGTAGCCAGCCACATGAAAATATGCAGCCTTATTTGGTTTTGAATTATAGTATTGCGACCGAAGGTATTTTTCCATCCCGAAACTAAATGAACAAACCACTTAAAATTGGTTTTTTGATGCCTTATTCAGGAGTCTATCCGTTTTATGCACAGCATATTACGGCCGGATTTCTGTGTGCGGCAAGTAAAATGTCTTATGGCATTGCTGATTTTGCCTTTATGCCAACCTATGTTGGCCAGGGCGGAAATAAAGCCTTTTTAGAAGCGGCACAAAAACTTGTCTTTTTTGACGGGGTAGATGTGCTGATGGGGATGATCAGCCCTAAAATATATCCTGAGCTGAAACCGATATTAGAAAATCATAATAAACTGGGTTTATTCTTTGATTTCGGAGAATCAGTGCCAGCCTCAGAAGGATATGGCACGAATATCTCCAGTCTTTCAATGGGGCTCTGGCAAAGTGAATATGTGCTCGGGCAATGGGCCACTAAAGAATTTGGACCAAGGGGCCTGATGATATCACCACTTTACGAAAGTGGTTTTAATTTAGGAGCATCTTTTTTAAGCGGAGTTGGTTCTGCCGGGGCAGATCAACTTAGAAGTACTGTGCTTCCCGAAAATCAAGCCAATAAAAATAACCTGGATTTAAGCCATTTTTTTAATGAAATAGATGTAAATACACCAGATTATGTACATGCCATTTTTGTTGGACAAATCGGAAACGAATTCCTTAAACAATGGAAATCCAGCAAGTTTAATAATGTAATTCCTTTAGTCACCGTAGAAAACATGGCCTACCCCGATATGCTGGAAGATATAGGTCACCTCGGACTAAACTTTTATAGTGCCTCTTCCTGGAGTAAGGAGCATAAAACAGGCACTAACCCTGCTTTTGTGCGGGATTTCGAAAATTTTGGCAAACAACAAGCCAACCTGTTTGGGATGCTTGGCTACGAAGCAGGCTTAATGCTTAGCCGAATGAAAGCACAGCTAACCATCGGCAATGCTTCAACAGCGGTAATCGAATTTAATCAAAGTGGAACAATAGGACCAAGAGGGTTACTTCATTTCGGCAGCCAGGAACAACAAAGTTTTCCATTGATCGATATTGTGAAAATCAATACGACCAATAAAAAAAATAACGCAACTATAATTTCTCAGGGTACCGCTTTGGGATACGATATATCAACTGTTTACAGCGAAACTGAAAGCGGTTGGGAAAATCCATATTTATCAGTCTAATTAACGCTTATGAAGAGATTTTTTACTAAAGTAGCTTTTACAGTTTCAGTAATCGTGCTTTTTCTGGCGCTTGCTCCCGCATCTGCCCAGTACACTAAAACTCAGTTGCATTCCGGAGGATTGTATGCGGCTTTGGCTAAAGATGCCAGTGGTAATGTTTATGTTACCAAGGCCTCTGGCCCTGGGGTTTATCATGTAGCCAAGTATATTGGCGGTACAGGTAGTCCCACCATTATTTATAGTGGTTTAACCTCTCAATCAGGAGAATATCCATGGGGTTTAACTGTAGCGAGCAATGGTGATGTTTATCTGAGTACCGATTTTACATCGAATAATGGTGCAATTATCAGGTTAAATGCAGCATCGAGTTATGCGGCAACTACAGTGCAAACAGGAAGATATTTTACTGGATTAACTTTTGATGCGGCAGGAAATTTATATGCTTTGGAGTATAATGTTACCAATACAGATTATGCTGTGGTTAAATATACCGATCCATCCGCGATAAACTCTACCAGTAAAACAATGATCTATCATGGTCTTATTTCGGGAAGCGGAATGAGTTATCCTATTGGAATTGCTGTTGCAACCAACGGTGATGTTTTTGTAACCAAAACTTATAATGGAACTACGCAAACCGGTGGTATTTTAAAAATAAATGCCCCTACTTACGCAACTACAACAAGCATTGCAACAGGTACCTATGCTACAACATTAACACTTGATGAATTCGGTAACTTATATGCTTCTGAAACCAGCGGAGGAAATACTTATTCGTTAAATAAATATACTGCTGCTACCGGCTCGCCAGCTGCTTTTTACTCAGGTTTGCATGGAACAGGTACGTTTTTACCTTATGGGGTAGCTTTTATTGGTACAACAGGATATATTGCTGACGGGGATGATGGCGCATTGGGTGGTGAATTAATTAAACTGGCTCCAACTGATATTACACTTCCAACTGTTCCAACCGGTTTGGCAGCAAGCGCAGGAAGCTCGCAAAACACGCTAACCTGGAACACCAATGCAGATGTCGATTTATTAGGTTATAAAATATACGGTGGTACTACAGCGGCGCCAACCACTTTATTGGCTGCCATTCCAAAAGGAACCACAACCTATACGCATACAGGGCTTACCAATGGAACGCCATATTTCTATCGCATTTCAGCAGAAGACAATTACTTTAACGAAAGCGCTAAAACTGCTGATGTATCCGCTACACCTACACCACCAGCCATCGCTTCAGCTACTTACAACGCTTCAACAGGAGCATTAACCGTAACAGGATCGGCGTTTCCGGCCTTTGCAGGTGCAACCAATGATATTGTAACGAATAAATTAACCCTAACCGGAGAAGGAGGAACAAATTATGTGCTTACTTCAGCTAATGTAGAAATCACTTCATCAACAGCTTTCACTATTACGCTAAATACGGCTGATAGGAACGCCGTAGAAATGATGTTCAATAAAAATGGAACAGCTTCTACCAGCGGAACAACTTATAATTTAGCAGCGGCCGAAGATTGGGCAGCAGGAGAAAATCCGGCTTCAGTTATTGCAGATGCTGTTAATTCGGTTACGGTAACCAATGTTGCCGTTCCTGCCATTACCAATGCAACTTATAATGCATCAACCGGGGCTTTAGTCGTAACCGGAACAGGTTTTTTATCGCTCAATGGTGCAACAAATGATATCATCGCCAGTAAGTTTACCCTGACCGGAGAAGGCGGCAGTACTTATACGCTAACGACTACACCAAATGTAGAAATCACTTCGAGAACTGCATTTACATTAACATTAGATGCTGCTGATCGGGCAGGTGTAAACCAGGTGATCAATAAAAACGGAACAAGTTCAACAGGTGCAACCGTTTATAACCTGGCAGCAGCTGAAGATTGGACCGCCGGAGCTGATGCAGCAGTTGTTGTAGCAGATTTAACCGGTAATGGAATCACAGCGAGTAACGTTGCTGTTCCTGTTATCACTTCAGCTACTTACGATGCTGCCACTGGCCTTGTTGTCGTAACTGGTTCAGGCTTTTTCTCCAAAACAGGAGCGGCAAATGATATTGTGGCCAACAAATTTACGGTTATCGGTGAAGGAGGATCAACCTATACTTTAACCGATACCCCAAATCCCGAAATCAGTGCTTCAACGGCATTTACGCTGGTATTGAGCGCTACAGATTTGCCCAGAGTTAGCCAGATTATCAACAAAAACGGAACATCCTCAACAGGAGGAACCACGTATAACCTGGCAGCTGCCGAAGATTGGGCCGCCGGAGCAGATGCAGCAGTGGTAGTGGCCGATTTAACTGGCAACGGAATTACGGCAAGCAATGTTGCTATTCCAACCATTACATCAGCCACCTATAACAGCAGTACAAATACGCTAGTCGTAACCGGAACCGGATTTACTAAATTAAATGGCGCAGCAAATGATATCGTAGCGAATAAACTAACCATTACCGGAGAGGGCGGTGCGACCCTTACGATAAATGCAGGTTCAACAGCTGAAATAACAAACGCCACTACTTTTTCTATTATCCTGGGCCCGGCAGATCAAACTTCCATTAAAGAAATACTGAATAAAAACGGAACAAGTTCAACAGGAGGAACAACGTATAACCTGGCAGCGGCAGAAGATTGGGCGGCTGGGGCAGATGCAGCAGTAGTTGTTGCAGATTTAACGGGTAATGGAATTACAGTTTCAAACGTGCCTGTTCCTACCATTAGCAGTGCTACCTATAACGCTTCATCAGGAATATTGGATGTTTCCGGATCAGGCTTTAGCAAAATAGGTGGGGCATCCAATGATATTATAGCCAATAAATTTACAATTACCGGAGAGGGTGGAGTAACTTACACCTTAACGAATACACCAAACGTGGAGATTAATTTTAGTGGATTATTTTCATTAACCCTAAGTCCGGAAGATAAAGCAGCTGTCAATCAAATCATCAATAAAGACGGAACAGCTTCAACAGGCGGAACAACGTATAACCTGGCAGCAGCTGAAGATTGGGCGGCAGGAGCAGATGCAGCCATTGTTGTAGCAGATTTAACCGGAAACGGCATTACGGTAAATAGTGTTGCTGTACCAGCCATTACAGCTGCAACGTACGATGCCACTACTGGCGTACTTAGCGTATCAGGAACAGGATTTTTAAAATTAAATGGCGCTGCAAATGATATTGTGGCCAATAAATTAACTTTTAAGGGACAAGCAGCTGCAACCTATACACTTACCGATTCGCCAAATGCGGAGGTTACGAGTGGAACCTCGTTCAGCATAACGGTTAGTACAACAGATAAAGCTGGTTTGGCTTTACTCATGAATAAAGATGGTCTTTCAGCAGCGGATGCAACCGTATATAACCTGGCAGCAGCCGAAGACTGGAATGCAGGAGCAGCGGCAGCGGTTACCATTGCAGATGCAACTAACCCTGTAACGGTTTCAGGAGCAAAATCCAGAAATGCCGATCTGGCTTCTTTAACCACCAATGCCGGAACGTTTACACCAACTTTTGCTGCAGGTACTACAGCTTACAGCATCAATGTACCGTATACCACCACTACGGCAACCGTTACCGCTACAAGGGCTGAAAGCCATGCAACATTAACATCGAGTTTAGGTGCAGGGGCATATACGGCACTTACGGATGGAGTTGCTTCTTCAGCATATACACTGAATAATGGTGCTAACTTAATTAATGTAAAAGTTACGGCAGAAGAAACGACAGTAACCAAAACCTATACCCTGACCGTAAATAAACAGGAAGCGGCTTCAATTGGCGATTTTGTTTGGTTAGATTATAACCAAAATGGTGTACAGGATGGTGGCGAGCCAGGCGTAGCGGGGGCAACGGTTACCTTAACAGGAACTGACATCTTTGCCAACGCAGTAAATTTAACAACTACAACAAATGCATCGGGCAATTATACTTTCAGTAATTTAAATCCTTCAACGGCC
The DNA here is from genome assembly GCF_059423705.1 of Pedobacter sp. GW460-11-11-14-TSB4. NCBI lineage: Bacteria > Pseudomonadati > Bacteroidota > Sphingobacteriia > Sphingobacteriales > Sphingobacteriaceae > Pedobacter > Pedobacter sp. GW460-11-11-14-TSB4. The sequence continues at coordinate 642,813 of NZ_JBWKYI010000001.1, read as the reverse complement.
TATAAAGTAGTGGTGTCGGGTTATCCGGCACGTTACACCAGTACTTATGATCTGGATGGGACTGGAACAAATGGTGCAACCTTCGTACTTGCTTCTGGACAAAATAGAACAGATGTAGATTTTGGTTTATATGACCCTTATTATGCTAATGCCGATTTATCAGCATTAAGTACCACAGCAGGCTTAACGCCAGCTTTCGCAGCAGGAACCACAACCTATACTGCCAGTGTTTTAACCGCAACCAATGTAGTAAAGTTAACAGCTACTGCACTTGCGGCAGGGTCAACACTTCAAATTAATGCAAACGGAGCGGGTTATGTAATGCTAACCAGTGCGGTAGAAACAGCAGATCTGGCCTTAAACTTTGGTAACAATACTTTTGATATTAAAGTTACGGCTCAAAATGGAACCACCACTAAAACTTATACCGTAACGGTTAACAGACCAAACGCCAATCAATCCATTACCTTTGCAGGCACCGCGTCAACTACTTATGGTAATGCCGATTTTGATCCTGGGGCAACCAGCGCAACTTCTGCAATTAATACCATAACTTATAGCAGTGACAATTTAGCGGTGGCTACAATCGTAGCGGGTAAAATTCACATTGTTTCGGCCGGATCAGCAGTAATTACAGCAAAACAAGCCGCAAGTACCGGTTATAATGCCGCAACCGACGTAACACAAACTTTAACGGTGAATGCAAAAAGCCTTACAGGTAACTTCACTGCCGATAATAAAGTTTATGATGGAAACAATACAGCAATTGTATTAACCAGAACACTTAATGGTGTGGTAACAGGCGATGAGTTAGCAGTAACCCTAAATGGTGGTACGGCTACTTTCGATAATGCCAATGTAGCCAATGGTAAAACCGTAACTTCAGCAGGTATGACGCTTGGCGGAGTAAAAGCGGCTAACTATACTTTATCGTCAGTAAATACAACAACAGCTAACATTACCGCTAAAGATATCAGCGGTAACTTTACAGCAAGCAATAAGGTTTATGATGGTAATAATACGGCCAATATTTTAACCAGAACTTTATCTGGGGTAGTGGCCGGAGAAGAAGCAGACGTAACCTTAACAGGTGGAACCGCAACTTTTGCCAATGCATTGGCCGCTACAGGTAAAACGGTTACCGCAACAGGCTTAAGCCTCACCGGAACCAAAGCCGCCAACTATAACTTAACAGGCGTAGCTACTACCACAGCCGATATTACAGGTTTAGCTTTAACCGGCGCATTTACTGCAGATAATAAAGTTTACGATGGAAATACTACGGCAAGCTTATTAACCAGAACCTTAACAGGCGTATTAGCTGCTGATGCTGCTGACGTAACTTTAACAGGTGGCACAGCTTCATTTGCCAATGCCAGTGTAGGTGCAGGCAAAACGGTTACTGCTGCGGGTATGACATTAACTGGAGCTAAAGCAAGTAACTATAGCTTAAGTAGTGTAGCTACTACCACCGCCAATATCACAGGTTTGGCCTTAACAGGTAGCTTTACCGTCGATAATAAAGTGTACGATGGCAATAATAGTTCAACCATATTAACCAGAACTTTAACAGGTGTACTGGCTGCTGATATTGCCGATGTAACCTTAACAGGCGGAACCGCTACTTTTGGTGGGATCAATACCGGAAATGGTAAAGAGGTTACTTCAACCGGAATGGTATTAACAGGTACTAAAGCAGGTAACTATACCTTATTTGCTGTAAATACCACAACAGCCAATATTACACCAAAAGATATCAGCGGAAACTTTACCGCCAGTAACAAAGCTTACGATGGCAATAATACAGCAACGATATTAGTCAGAAGCTTAACGGGAGTAGTTCCAGCCGATTTAGCTGATGTAAACTTAACAGGTGGAACAGCAACTTTTGCCAACGCCAACATTGGTACGGGTAAAATAGTTACTGCTGCGGGCATGACCCTTACCGGAACCAAAGCCGACAACTATAATTTAACGGGCGTGGCCACCACCACAGCCAATATAACAGGTCTGGGCTTAACCGGTAATTTTACTGCAGCTAATAAAGTTTACGATGGCAATACAACGGCAAGCATATTAACCAGGACTTTGACAGGCGTATTGCCAGCCGATGCAGCCGACGTTACCTTAACAGGTGGTTCAGCCAATTTTGCTGATGCCGGTAAAGGTGCAGGTAAAACAGTTACCGCAACAGGTATGACCATTACTGGTGCCAAAGCGGCTAACTATACTTTGGCTTCGGTAGCTACTACAACGGCTGATATTGCCGCCAAAGATTTAAGTGCTGGCTTTACTGCCGACAGTAAAACTTATGATGGCAACACAACCGCAGTCATTTTATCAAGAACCCTAACCAGTGTACTGGTTGCTGATGTGGCCGATGTAACGGTGAGTGGAGGCACGGCAACATTCATCAATGAAAATGTAGGCACAGGTAAATCTGTAAATGCATCAGGTTTTGTTTTAGCCGGAGCCAAAGCAGCTAACTATAACATCACAACAGTCGATGCAACTACAGCAAACATTACTGCTAAAAATATCAGCGGAAACTTTACTGCCGATAATAAAGTGTACGATGGTAATACTACAGCAGGTGTTTTAACCAGAACCTTAACCGGTGTATTAGCTGCTGATGCTGCTGATGTTAACCTAACAGGTGGTACAGCAAGTTTTGCAACAGCAAGTGCAGGTACAGGTAAAACGGTTACCGCTACAGGTATGACCATAACAGGAGCAAAAGCTGCCAACTACAGTTTAAACGGAGTAGCCACGACTACCGCAAATATTACAGGTTTGGCTATTACCGGCAGTATCACAGCCAGCAATAAGGTATACAATGGCAATAACATTGCTAGCATTTCGGGTAGGAGTTTAACAGGCGTATTAACCGCTGATGTAGCCGATGTAACATTAACCGGCGGTACAGCAACTTTTGCCGAAGCCAATAAAGGCACGGGTAAAACCGTTACCGCCACAGGCTTAACCCTGGCCGGTACTAAGGCTGCCAATTATACATTAGCCTCGGTAGGTACAACAACCGCCGATATTACTGCAAAAGATATCTCAGGTAATTTTACTGCAGATAACAAGGTATACGATGGAAATACAACGGCAAACATTTTAACCAGAACCTTAGCAGGTGTACTGGCCGGAGATGTAGCTGATGTGAATTTGACAGGCGGAACGGCCAATTTCGACAATGCCAACATGGGTACCGGAAAAACCGTTACCGCAACTGGTATGAGCCTGGCAGGTACCAAAGCTGCTAACTATAACTTAACGGGCGTAGCCACTACTACCGCTAACATTACAGGTTTAACACTTACCGGTAACTTTACCGCTGGTAATAAAGTGTACGATGGTAATACAACTGCAAGTATATTAACCAGAACATTAACCGGCGTGTTAGCTGCTGATATTGCCGACGTTACTTTAACAGGCGGTTCAGCCAGTTTTGCCAATGCCAGTAAAGGCACAGGTAAAACCGTTACCGCAACAGGCATGACCATCACGGGTGCGAAAGCCGCTAATTATACTTTGGCTTCAATAACCACTGCAACAGCCGATATTAGCGCTAAGGATATCAGCGGAAACTTTACCGCCGACAATAAGGTTTACGATGGTAACGCTACTGCCAGTATTTTAACCAGAACCTTAACCGGCGTACTGGCAGGCGATGTTGCCGATGTGAATTTAACAGGTGGAACTGGAAGCTTTGCCAATGCTAACGTAGGCACAGCAAAAACGGTATCGGCGGCTGGCTTAACTTTAACAGGAAGCAAATCGGCCAATTACAATTTAACAGGTGTAGCCACTACAACAGCCAACATTACAGCAAAAAATATCACTGGAGCATTCACGGCTGATAATAAGGCTTATGATGGCAATACTACAGCAACCGTATTAACCAGAACGTTAACAGGTGTAATTACAGCTGATGCAGCGGATGTAAACTTAACTGGTGGAACAGCAAGTTTCGCCGATGCCAATATTGGTACAGGTAAAACGGTAACTTCAGCAGGTATGACTTTGGCAGGTTCAAAATCTGCTAATTATAACTTAACAGGAGTGGCTACCACCACGGCTAATATTGGAGTTAGAAATATCACCGGATCATTTACCGCAAGCAACAAGGTTTATGATGGCAATGCTAGCGCTACGGTGTTAACCAGAGCCTTAACAGGAGTTTTAACTGCAGATGCTGCAGATGTAAACTTAAGCGGCGGAACAGCCAGTTTTGCTGATGCCAGTGTGGCTACCGGTAAAACGGTTACGGCTGCAGGCATGGTACTGGCTGGTACAAAAGCTGCTAATTACAATTTAACCAGTGTAGCGACTACTACAGCTGCTATTACTGCAAAAACGGTTAACGGAAGCATTACCGCAAGTAATAAGGTTTACGATGGAAATACTACAGCTGCCATTTCGGGAAGAAGCCTAACTGGTGTACTTGTAGCTGATGCTGCCGATGTAACCTTAACAGGTGGTACAGCAACCTTTGCCGATAAAAACGTAGGTACTGCGAAAGTGGTAACTGGGACAGGTTTGTTGTTATCGGGCGCCAAAGCAGCTAATTATACTTTAGGCAGCGTGGCAACTACCAGTGCTAACATCAGCGCTAAACCAATTGCGCTTACTGCCGATGCGAAGACAAAAGTGTATGGCAGTGCCGATGTTGCATTAACTTATACACTTTCTACAGGTGCATTAGCCACGGGCGATGTTATTACAGGTAGTTTAAGCCGTGCAGCCGGAGAGAATATAGGCAACTATGCGATTGCGCAGAACACCATCTCAGCCGGAACAAATTATATCATTACCTATACGCCGGCCGATCTGGTCATTACCAGAAAAGCATTGGTCATCACGGCCGATAATAAAAATAAAAACTTTGGCGATGCCAATCCGGCGCTTACGGCAAGTTATAATGGTTTCGCAGGTACTGAAACAGCAGCTGTATTAACCAGTCCGGTAGCCTTAAGTACTACGGCTATTACAACATCGCCAGCTGGCAATTATCCCATTACGGCTAGTGGTGCTGCAGCAGCAAATTACAGCATTTCTTATGTTGCGGGTACGCTTACCGTTAACCCGGCCGCACAAACCATTACATTTGCAGCTTTAGCCAATAAATTAGATACCGATGGTACCTTTACCTTAACGGCAACAGCAAGCTCTGGTTTAACCGTAACCTATACGAGCAGCAATCCGGCTGTAGCCAGGATTATTAATGGTAATCAGGTAGAAATCCTGAAAGCAGGTGTGATCAACATTACTGCCAGTCAGGCCGGAAACGCCAATTACCAGGCAGCAACCAATGTAGTACAGCCGTTTACAGTAATCGAAAATCCGCCACCGGTAATTACCATTACCAGCAATAAAGGTAATAGCATTAGTAAGGGCGAAACGGCAATACTTACTGCAACGGGTGCATTAACTTATCAATGGACAAATGCAAACGGAATTATTAGTGGTCAAAACACTGCCGTATTAACCGTTAGGCCATCTCAAAATACGACTTATACCGTTACCGGGTTTAACCAGTACGGAAGAAGCAGTACCAAAACCTTTAATCTCGAGGTGAGGGCCGATTACCAGGTGCTGAATATCATGAACGTACTTACACCTAATGGTGATGGTAAAAATGATACATGGGTTGTCGAAAATATCGATATGTATCCAAACAACACGGTACGCGTTTTCGACCGCGCCGGTAAGTCGATATTTGAAATGAAAGGATATGACAACAGCTGGGGTGGTACCTTAAAGGGATCTTTAGTTCCTGAAGGCGCCTACTACTATATCATCGACTTTGGTCCAGGTATAGGAGTAAGAAAAGGCTATATCACAATTGTAGGTAATAACTAAGATTTAACCTGCCATAACCAGTTTAAAATACTGGTTATGGCATAAAAAGTATAAAGATGAAAACAAGGAAAATGCTTGTCACATTGGTGATGTTCAGTATCTGCATCCCAGCCTTTGCTCAGCTCAACCCTATGGGCAGTATGTATTACCAGAACCTTTATCTCAGCAATCCGGCCATGGCAGGTATTGAGAAGGGTTGGGAAGCTGCTGCAGCATATAAGGCACAGTGGACAGCAATAGAAGGCGCACCAGCTATGCAATCCGTAACGGCAGCTTATGGTGCCAACAACAATAAAGTTGGCGTAGGTGCCTCTTTTTACAATGAAAATATAGGGGTAATTCAGCGAACCAGTTTCAAAGGTACTTATGCTTACCACTTGCCGCTCAATAATGGTTCTGATTATCTTGATTTTGGGCTTTCAGCAGGTATCATGAACGAATGGATCGATCTGACAAAAATTAAGGGAAGCCAGAATGATATTTCCCTAACGAACTTTAACCAGCGCAAACTGTATTTTGATGGCGATTTCGGTATGGCTTATCGTAGTCAGCATTTTAATATTCAGGGATCAGTATTAAATCTCAAGCGGTTTTTGAAACGTGATGATGAAAGAACGGTGGTCGACCGCGCTTCTTATTTTGCATCAGTAAGCTACAAATTTATTAATCCCGATAAGGTGCTGAATGTGATTGAGCCCAAATTAAGTTATAGAGGCATTGATAATTACCGCGATATAGTTGATCTTGGATTAAATGCGCAGTTCTGGGGTAATAAACTGTTGTTTACGGGCATTTATCACACGAGTAACAGTTTCACTGCAGGGGTGGGCACAACTTATCAAAATCGCTTGTCGATATTGGCCATGTATACCACCAATACTTCTGATATACAAAATTATGCAAACGGAGAATTTGAAGTCGGCTTAAAATACAATTTTAGGTAATAACCGTGATAGCAGTCTTGCTGTTATCTTACATAATAGCTGATCAACTTACCAACTCAAACTCAAGCGATCCTTTCTTTATTAGAGAGGATCGCTTGAGTTTATAAGCATTCCGAGATCAAATTATTTTGTACGCACCTTGTCTATGCTGCGCCGACTTAAGGTATGTGAAATCGTAAAAGAAATACTAAAATCGATTAAGGAATCTATTGCTGTAGGGAATATGCTTATTTTTGATTTCACATTTTTATATGAAAGATCACCTGCGCGACCAGTTTGGAAATATCGATATCTATTTATTTGATCAGCTTTTAAAGGGAACCTACAACGATTGCCGGTCTGTTCTGGATGCCGGATGCGGGGCGGGAAGGAATGCAGATTACTTTATCCGCACAGGGTACCAGGTATATGGCGTCGACTCTTCAGCGCACCATATTGAAAAGATTAAACAATTGGCTGCGCCATTTTCTGAAACTTCTCCTGCAGAAAATTTCAGGGTTGGATTAGTCGAAGACCTTCCTTTTAACGATGAAACATTTGATCTGGTGATCAGTAATGCCGTACTTCATTTTGCAAACAATATGAAAAATTTTGAGGAGATGTTAAACTCCATGTGGCGGGTATTACGTCCCGGCGGCTACCTGTTCTGTCGTTTAGCATCCGATATCGGTATCGAAAACATGGTTCACTCAATCGGTAACGGAAAGTATATTTTGCCTGATCAATCAGAACGTTTTTTAGTTAATCAAGACATGTTACTGCAGTTTACGGCCAAACTTACGGCTACATTACATGAGCCCATCAAAACTACCAATGTGCAGAACCTTCGGTCAATGACCACCTGGTGCCTGAAGAAATAAAAAGATTTGGGGTAAGGATGCACAGATTTTATCAAGCGAGGGCGAAATAAAACAATGCTATTTGGAGAGAAATGCCCTTAGTAATAAGTCAGGGCATTTCTCTCTAATTTCCATCTTTAGGCTGCTAAAGTTGCTTTTACCCAAATATTTTTTGAACGGCCAGCTGAACCTTAGCGGCATCATTTTCGATCGTTTTTTTGATGGACTCATCAAATGAAGGAGAAAATCCTGCTGTAACAGAGATAAGTGGTGTTTGGTTAATCACCGTCAGTTCAAAGGAATGACTTCCAAATTTAAAGCTGCTTTTTATTTTATCGGTTTGTTTTTCAATTGCCTTAAAAAATTCATAGCTGTTGCTGATCTCATCGAAATGATCCTTTACCGCCTGAAAAATCAGCTGTGTTTCTACATCTAAATCATTGATGATCACTCTGGCATTCAATAATGCTTCTGCTGTTTTTCCTTCAGCTCCTTCCTGTAGGTTCTTCAAAGAGGGGAGCAGGTCTTCACTGAAGATGATATCTTTAGAATCTTTGATAAAAATCGTTGAAGGATTGCCATTTTCATCCGATCGCTGTTGGAGGTATATCGTGTCATTACCATCCTTAAGTTCTACACTGGCTGGGGCAATATATTCTGTTTTGATATCGGTGATGGTGTTTTTAATCAGCTTAACAACATAGGCTAAGACAGGGTAATCTGTAATATCGTTCATTGTGTTTTTTTTACAAATGTACAGCTTCGTTGAAGGGATGTAAAGCGCCGAAGCAAAACCAATGGATAGTTTTAGGATAAAGGGATCAACAAGAGCGAGTTAATTTTTTTCTTTGATGAGGCGCTGATGGCCATCATCCATTTTACATCACCCATTATTCCATAAATTGGTCATTCAATTGAATGGGACCGCCCGAAAGATTATTTTTATGGCGATCATAAGGGAACGACCTAAAGTGGTCTTCGTCTACAATAATACTGGGTATGGTACCCGAAAACTGTTTAAAATCGCGGATGAGGTGCATGTGATCGAAATAACCACAGTGAAAAGCAATCTTGTTCCATGACAGGTGCGGATGCTGTTCTTTAAGTTTATAGGTATTGGAAAATCTAATCAGCCGGCCAAACATTCTTGGCGAAACCCCAATTTTATGGTTACAGAGCCTTTCAAACTGCCGCAGGCTTAAACAGGCAAGGGAGGCAGTTTGCTCTATCGTCAGGTTACCACCCGAGCGGATAAAAACATCAATTGCCCGGTCAAAGGGAGAGGCCGTTGCTAAGCTATTCAGTTTTTCCTTCAGAAAAGATTGAATGATGTAGTTTTGTGCCAGGGCCGAGCTGGCTTCTGCCAATTGTTCACTTAATATCGCTGCATAGTTTCCCAAAAATAATTTTGCATCGTAACAGGTGTTCAACACCTCGTTCTGAGGTACATTTTTCATTAAACTGTTCCAGCCAATTGGTTTAAATTGTACACATACCGCACGGTGTTTTTTGCCCAGGTTCATAATCGTAGAAAACAAATGGAAGCCGGCCAGAATTACATTTTCTCTTTCCACCAATTGCCCGTTTTCATAAGCACTGATTTTATCTTCAAGTATAAAGCACAAGCAAGACCTGTAATCAGGAACAATGGTGATCTCTTTAATGAAATCTTCGTTGAAATTGAGTTCGATAACAATAACGTTTTCCACGTATTGTGCCAAACTTGGTTCAGGCAAAAAATAGGTAAAACCCATAATATTTTGACCTTTTAAGGTGAGAGGTAATATTTACGGTATCCAAGTTAGGTATTTATATCAGAATTTTAAACTTCTCTTTAAATATTCTGCATTTGGCTAAGGTTGTCGTGTTTGTACTATGTGCCGACGCTTATTCTGAGATAAATTTGATCCGTGATCATTTAGATTACAAATGCCAGGCAAACCTTTTACAGAACATTTAGTCCCGTTCATCGATTAGGTTTCAAATTGTTACGCCTGGAGCAATACCTCAACCAATCAAAATTATCCTTATGAAAAAATTTTACTTTTTTTTAATGATCTGTTTTATAACTGTACTATCCAATTCTTGTTCCGAGACAGGTTTGGAGGGACCTGAAGGCCCTGCCGGACCACAAGGCGTAGCAGGAAATGCTGGTGCAGTAGGTGCCGCAGGTAAAGATGGCAGCATCATTTATAGCGGAACAGGAACGCCTCCGGCTACACTTGCTGCAAACGGCGATTATTATTTAGACCGTTCTACAGGAAATCTTTACGGCCCAAAAACAGCGAACGGTTGGGGTACAGCACTTACTTTAATGGGAGCTGCAGGAACCAATGGTACAAATGGCACTAATGGTTCAAACGGTACCAATGGAAGCAATGGAACAAATGGCAGCACTACACTAAGTGGAAATGGTATTCCATCTGCAGCAGCCGGTATTGCAGGCGATTATTATCTGGATAAAAGCAATTATCAATTATATGGCCCAAAAACAGCCGCTGGCTGGGGTATCCCTATTTTATTGCGCGGTGCAGATGGTGCACAGGGACCAACTGGCGCTGCTGGTAAAGATGGTAGCATTATTTACAGCGGCACAGGTATTCCTGTCGCTGCAATTGGCGCAAACGGAGATTATTACCTGGACAAAACAACTGGTAATTTATATGGACCAAAAACTGCTGGTACCTGGGCTACACCAATCGTGCTGAAGGGAACTAACGGCACAAACGGTACCAACGGAACCAACGGAACCAATGGTACCAATGGAACGAATGGTTCAAATGGTAGTACAACCCTAAGCGGGAATGGTGCGCCTTTACCAGCGACTGGTTTAATTGGCGATTATTATTTAGATAAAACCAATTATCTGTTATATGGCCCTAAAGATAATACAGGTTGGGGCGTTCCTATTCTTTTGCGTGGGGCAGCTGGAGCTCAGGGGCCGACTGGCCCTGCAGGCGCGGATGGTACGATTATTTATAGTGGAGAAACTGCTCCGGACCCAGGTTTAGGGAAAATTGGAGATTTCTATATCTCCAGGCTACCGGTTATGATTTATGGTCCTAAAACAGCACTTTTTGGTTGGGGCGCTGGTACCAATTTAAAAGGTGCCGATGGAACGAATGGAACAAACGGTACAAATGGAACTAATGGTACCAATGGAAATAAAATTTTAAGCGGAGGTGGTGCTCCGCAAAATACAATAGGTAACGATGGTGATTTTTACCTAGACTTAACCAGTTATGTGATGTATGGCCCTAAAACAGGGGGCGCCTGGCCTTTTCCGGGAACATCATTAAAAGGTGCTAATGGTGCAGATGGAAATTCAAATGTAATTTCTTTAGAAACCCCAGATAATGTAAGCTTTACCTGGAATGGTGAAGGCGCTAATTTTAATACCTACGCTTTAAAGAAACATGGGCTTTCATTCAACGATACCACATCGGTATTTAATATCCCAGCCATACATTTAGCTGCTGTAAGTCAAGGTATTGTAATGGTGTATATGCGCAAAACAGAAGCGCCGGGTGTTTATAGCTGGAAGCAGTTGAACTATACAGATTTAAGTCAAAGCCCAAATCAAAATTTAATTTATAGCTATTCTTTGAGGGTTGATGCAACTACCGCTAAAGTTAGAATTTCATTTTATAATGGTTTTGGTTCAACCTTTACGGCCTACCCTGTAGATAAAGTGAGGATTGTTATCGTTCCACAAAGCACCACGGGCGTATTAAGTATAAAGCCCAATAATACACCATTGCTGCAGGCCATGCATCAGCTTAATTTAAAAGATAGTGATTTTAAAATATTAAAGTGATGTTATTAGGGCTGTAGTTACACGTATGGCCCATAATTCCCATTCTAACAAACGTAGAATCTATGAAACGCATATCACTTTTTGTGTTGTTTTTGTGTGCTGCTTTTTTGGCCAGATCGCAAGACCTGGGCCAGATCACAAAACAAAAACCTGTTGTATTTAACGGTACCATAGGTCTGGGACTTGGTACCTATAATGTAAAGGGGATCCCAGCCAGGCAGCGCGATTTTTCTTATATTTTTAACGGCGCACCAACTTTAACCATTTACGGGGTTACTTTACCCTTTTCGGTCGTGGTGAGCGATCAGGAAAGAAGTTACACGCAGCCCTTCAATCAATACGGAATCAGTCCAACCTATAAATGGGCCACTTTTCATGCTGGCTGGCAGAGTTTAGAATTTTCGCCTTTTACTTTGGCCGGGCATAATTTTTTGGGTGGAGGTGTAGAACTCAATCCGGGCAAACTCAGGTTTGGTTTTGTTTACGGCCGTTTTAACAAAGCGATAGAAGAAGATCTCAATCAGCCATTGGCCCTGGCACAACAAGCTGCTTACAAGAGGACGGGATATAGCACCAAATTGGGTTGGGGTACCGAACGAAACCATGTTGATATCATTTTTTTGAATGCGAAAGACCATGTAGGTTCTTTAAGCGCTACCCCGGTTTCTACAGAACTGAGCCCTGCGGAAAATATGGTGCTGGGTTTATCATCCAGATTCAGCTTCTTAAAACATTTTGTTTTTGATATAGACGTTTCAGGAAGTATTTATACCAGGAATGTACTGTCAGATACGGTCGAAAACTTAAAACTGGGCAAGGTTGGTTTTATTAAAGACCTGATTACCCTCAATGCTTCAACCCAATTGTTAACCGCCGCACAAACCAGTATTGGTTACAGTGCCAGCAGCTACGATGTAAGGTTGAAATACCGGAGGGTAGACCCAGATTATAAAAGTATGGGAGCCTACTATTTTGAAACCGATGTGCAAAATTATACCGTTGAAGGTATGCTTCGTTTAATGAAAGGGCAACTGCAGCTGGGTGGAAGTTTTGGACTGCAGAATGACAATATCCTGCACGATAAAGCAGTGCGTTCTAACCGGAAAATTGGGGCTGCCAATATTTCATTTAATAAGGCCGACTATGGTTTCGATTTAAGGTACACCAATTTTGGAATTACCCAGGATAGGGGATTAAACCCCATTATAGATATGTTTCGTGTGGCCAGAACCAATCATAACCTGAGCACCGTTTTAAGGTATAATATTACTGATGAAAGGTTTAGTCATGGTTTTGTTCTGGTCGGTAACCTGCAATCGCTGGTAGATTTAAATGAGTTAACCAAACCTAACAGTAAATCGAACAGTAAAACTGTCAACCTTTCTTACCAGCTCGGTCTGCCAAAAAAATCCTTTGGTGTTAATGCTAATCTAAGTTATACCGTTGCAGAGGTTGCCTTTGGCAAGACCATTTTTTATGGTCCAACTTTAGGCCTTAATCAAACCTTAAATAAGGGTAATCTGGGCCTTAATGCTTCTGTTAGCTATCAGCTCCAGCGCAATAACAGCATTGATGCGGGTAATATATTTAATGCAAACTTTAATGGTTCGTACCGTCTTGGCAAACGCGATGCGGCCAATTTATCACTTAACTACCTGAAAAGTAACTCAAAAGATGTTACGCTCCCTTCTTTTAACGAATTGAGGTCGAATCTTGGTTTAACACATTCCTTTTAAAATTTAATACCATTCAGCATGAGAAATTACGATCATTTTATAAAAGGTTTTAAATGTGTACCGATTTTGTTCTTATTCGTGATGCTTTCGCTCTATTGTAACATAACAATGGCCCAAAGTGTTAATATCAGCACGACTATTATACCCCCATATTCTCCGTTTTATGCCGATTATGCAGGAACAAATGCTTCAAAAGTTTTATTAACCATTACCAATTTAACCGCCCTGCAAAAGAGAATAAAGTTAGTGGGGCAGCTACAGGGTGATAATGGCATAAAAATCACCACGAAATCCAATTACGTTCCTTTACAGCCTGTTATTTTGAATCCAAATGAAACCAAACAGCTAAACGGACTGGCCTTAAAGGATATTTTCGATTTAAATTCCTTAAATGTATATGGCATTGATAAAGTAAGACTGGTGCAAACTTCACGCTTACCCGAAGGAAACTATGTTTTCTGTATTCAGGCAGTTGATATGAATACCAATCAGGTTATTTCAGCCACTGCACCTTTGGGCTGTACAAACATTAATATCGCTTACCCCGATGCTCCGGTACTCATTAATCCCCTAAGCAATTTAACGTTATTTGCTACCAATCCGCAAAGCCTGGTTTTTAACTGGATAAATGCCGGTTTTGTACCAATGGGTACACAGTATATATTACAGGTTGCCGAAATGCCATTGGTCAGCTCAAACCCTAACCAGGTTTTGAACTCCGCATCTTTTCCGTTGATCAATAAGACGATGAACAGCATGTCCTACAGCTTATCGCCCTCAGACCCGCCGTTAAAAACAGGGAAAAGTTACGCATGGCGTATAAAAGCTTTCGATCCGACAGGAAAAACAGTTTTTAAAAATAACGGAACGAGTCAGGCCAATGTTTTTACTTACTCGGTACCACAACTTACTTTGGCTGCGCCAGTAATTACTTCACCTAAAAACAAGGTAGAATTTACAGAAGTGCGAAATGCTTATAATATTTTAAATCAGCCCAATATAGATATTAGCTGGAATGGTTCGGGTGCAAGTAATGCCCAGATCAGATACATCATCAAGATAGCAAAGGTTGGCGCGAATGATCAGGCAGAAAATGTGTTGGCTACTAATAGCGGACTAATTGTAAACGATGAAATTAGCACCACAACTTATACGCTGAAAGCACTTCCGGCAGCAGGCAAACTACCATTCGACAATCCAAATAAAGAAATCACAGGTCCGTCAGGAAAAGCAGCTTTAGAACCCGGTGCCACTTATGCCATCCAGATTACGGCAAAAGGAGTAGATGCATATGGTAAAAGCATCAACTTCACTAATTTGGGTAATAGCGAAATCGTATTATTTAAATATAATGGTGCGCCAAAATTACCTCCGGTAGTAGATAATATGGTTACCATAACTGGCAGATTATTATACCGCTATAAAAAAGAAAATGAACAACCTAACAACAGCAGCTTTAATTTTCCACCGGCATATGTGACCAAAAAAGCTGGGAACTTTAGCATGCTTGTGCTTAACGATGCACCTTTGCCTGATTTTATCTGTAATGGAATGTTTAACCAGGATAATGAAACCAGGCCAGTAAAAAACACCACTATAAAATTGGTTTACGCGCTGTTTACATCAGCCAATAAAGCGCCAACACAGTATAACGAATTAAAAAGTTACGACAGCGAAAATGCCCCTTTCACTACGCCGGTAGGTGCATCTAATTATGTCGATCCTGAAAAAAAACCGGATAAGGTATTGGTAACAGGTATTACCGATGAAAACGGTAATTTTTCGGTTTCTTTTTTAAACAATATGAAAACGGGGCTGATTGAAAAAGCAGACAAATCGGTTGAGTTCGGTGCGCTCCGTATTGCTATGGGGGAAGATAAATACACCAATTCTGACATCATTATATTTCCACAGAATGGCAAAACCATTCATTTGCCAGATGAGGTTGTATTTGCGGATTCGTATAATTTAAAAGTAACGGTAAGAACGGACGAAAAGATCGCAGATCAGGCATTACAGCCAGGAGCAGTTGTCGCAGGTTATCCGGTACAGCTGGCTGTGCTTAAAAGCGATTATAGAACTGATCCATCGTACCCGGTAGAATCGAATATAGAAGTGTACAAAGATCTGAAAGCAACTATTTTGAACGAGCCAGCAACTGTATTAGACTTAGGTAAAACAGACGCAAATGGGGAAATAATATTTAAAAGACTGCTGTCCAATAGTTATTATACTACTAAGTCATCGGATAGAAAGTATACCTTAGCGCTGGAAAATAAATTGGAAGGCAATTTTGCTTACGAAACGCAAACCAAAGTGATCCAATCCGACGCTTGTAACAATTGTCCGTTTCATGATGTAAACTATAAACTGAGCAAAAGAAGTTCGGTACATAAAGTTGGTTCTATTGCACGCGAAATTATTATTTCACCCAAAAACCCAGAGATCTACCTCCGGGTAATGACGATGCAGAATAACATGCCTAAAGCAATTGCCAATGCTACCGTTACCGTTTACGAATATGCTACAGATAAATCTTTTTTTCCAAGTTCAAAAGACTATACCACAGATATAAATGGTTATCTGCATTTGAAAGATTTAGCGATAACAACGGAAAAGCAAGGCAATTTAACAAAAGTGATCGGGCCATTGCGCAGCATTGTGATTTCAAAACCTGGTTATGCGAGTTTAACCATAGCGAGCAAACAGAAATTGTCTTTTGGAGAACGTTTTCCTGCCCAGGTAGAGCAATATATGAAGGGTGGTGGCGAGCTGGTGGGACATGTGGTTAACGAAAAGGGAGAGCCGGTTATCTGTAATATCCGCATCGCTGGTGGTCCGTTTGTAAAAACTGCAGATAACGGATGGTTCGATATTAAAAACACCGCAAGTGGTAATTTTACCCTGATAGAAGTGGTACCGGTTGTTGATAATTATTTCCCTGAAGCACTTCGTAAGAATATTAATGCAGGAGACTATACGCTGGTGAGTAATGTAAATGATCCTACTGGGAAGATAGTGGTAAAAGAAAAACTGCACCGCGTGCGGTTTAAAATAGTGGATGAAAATAATAATCCTGTTGCCGAAAGCTGCACCGCTGTTGGCCAAAGTTTAAACGTCTGTTATCCCAGCGACAGTAAAACTGGATTGACCAACGAAATAGCTGTGGCAAGTCCTGATAACGAATTCCATATCCGTGTAGTTGCCTATGGCTATGTTACGTATGATAGTTACAAAAATATACCGATCAGCAAAACATCGGAGGTAATCCCCATCAAGCTGGTACGGGCAAAAACGATCGTAGGTTATGTGCTTGATGAAAAAACAAATAAACCGATCAAAAATGCAAGGGTATACACCATAAGTGGTACCAATCAGGATGGTCAGGTACAGAATGAAACCTATACTGATGATAAGGGCTTCTATATACTTCCGGGTGCCATTAACCAATCGATGTTTTTTGATTATAACTCTGGGCTCAATATCCAGAGCCCGATGGATGTGTACGCGGTAAAAAGTGGCGATGAAGGTTATCAAAGCCAAAAACAGACGGTACTTTTTGGTTATGGCGTGGGACCAAATACGGTGAGTAATGTTGTTTTTAAACTAACCAGCCTGAACATGAAGGCCGAAATTTGGGGAATCCCGATCGAGGTCAACACTGTAGAAGAAGGTTCATCACCTTTTGCCTTAAAAATCAGCGGTGCATTTGTTAAAATACCTGATAATGCTACGTTTAAAACGGCTTTAAGTAATGCAAGGTTACCATTTAAAAATTTGCAGGTATACATCGACAAAAAAGCAAATCCAAATGGTACGCCTAATTATATTTTTGTGCCCACAACCAACGAAATAACAGTACAAACCAATGCGTTTAAGGTAATGGCCTTTAATAAATTCTCTTGCGAGGTATTGGGCAGCGATCAGTTTTTTCAATATCCATTGTTAAAGATTAGCAAAGGCAAAAACGGTTTGGGTGTGTTGAGCGGTTTTGTAACCTCCGAACTGGCCTCCTTTAACTTTAGTTACGATTATAATGGCAGATTTTTGTTTGATCATGATAAATCCCAGTTTTTTAATCAGGCACTTCCATCCGCCCCGATAGATGTATTGGGCGCAGCAAATAGTTTTACACCACTTTCTAAATATAACCTTAAAGCATTATATGGGGTAAGCAGCTTCAAAGTGCATGATTTTGAAGCCACTATGCTCAAGGGATCGTATGTAAATGCCGATGTTTTCGCCATAAATACGGCCATAAAAATGCAAATCCCTTTAGTGGGTATCAGCAGTTTACAGGCGGGCACGGTAAAGGTATCTCAAAAGGACATTAGCTGGCAGGATTATGTTGGAGATATAACTATTCCTTTAGAAAAATGGACCATTAGGGGCAAAGGTTTGCAGTACGAACTGAATAAAGGTGGCTTTAAAATTATTGGCGGGCAGTTGCAGACCGACCTGCCGAATGTTCCGCTGAATGAAATGTTGATTATGCCAACAGCGATTGATCTGGGTACAAATAACCTTAGCGGCAATGAAGTTTTAACCCTGGGTAATGTTACTCCGCTTAAATTGGTGGGCGGTGCAAAACTGACCTTAAACTACGATGCAGCAGCGCCTTTCGATCAGAAACCGCATTACCGGATAAATCTGTCGGGTAGTAATTACCAGCGGGTGGCTTATATTGCAAATATCCCAGGTATCTCGGTATTGGATAAAATAGATATCGAAATCATGAGCGCCTATAGTGATGGGATACATAGAACCGTAAATGTCACACCCGTTAAACATCCGTTTTTTAATGTGATCTCGCAAACGATTAGCGGTATAGAGGTTGGTAAAGATTATTTTACCCTTATTGGCAATACCAGTCTCGATATCCCCGGGGCAAACAACAATGTTACGGGTAGATTTAAATATTATAAAGATCAAAACGGCAGCATACAGCAGGTAACCGAAAAACTGCAGACTGATATAGAACTACCTGGTAAAGTAAAGTTTAATGGAACCAGTTTTGCCCTGTCGAATGGTGTTTTTAAAGCTACAGGTGATCTGCTGATCTACAAAAATACACTCGCAGATGCCATACCCTTACACGGAACAATTACTAAAACTCCTGCAGGTACGCAAATGGATATCCTGCCCAATGACAAAATAAAAATGGGCGTTGATGGCAACAGGTTTATGACGATTTTGAATGGCGGTAGCAAGGTTAATGGCAATACCTGGAACCTGGTACAATTTACGGCTAAACCTGAAAACTTTTTAGCAGATGGCAAAGAAATCCTGGTAAAAGGGCAGGATGAGATTGATTTTATTGTAAACGGAGCGATAGAAAATGATAAAAAATCAGGCAAACAAATAAAAGTAGAAAATGTGGAAACACCTTTCGGCGGGCTGGATATTTCTTTCGATTTTGATAAAAAAATATTGGCAGGTTCTTTAAAATTTTCAGGCCAAAATATTCCTGTTGGACCTGTTAATCTGCATGATGGTAAGATTAATATGCAGATAGATGGTAATGGTTTTATTCTTTGCGGTATCATATCTAATGCTTCGCTTACACCGCTCCCTATTCTTAATGGCTTTAAAAGTGGCGTAGCCATTGGCTTTTATAACGGCCCGTTGCCAGCTTATATGAAACAGGATCTATTGAATGTGACGCTATACAACCAACTGCCCGATTTGGAACAGCGTTTAACAGGTGTTTATGTCAATGTAATGAAATCATTGGGCAAAGCCGATTTGCCAAAGCTGCCAGGACCTAGCTTAGATGATATCCCAGGGATGAGTGCATTTGTTCCAACTTTCGATTTTTCGGCTGGGATAGACCTCCGCATTATGGTCAATTTAAAAAGCGGTGTAACCATAGGAGGGAAAGCAATTGCGAATGCCTCTTGCCTGTACAATTTTTCTGTTTGTAAAATCGGTTTAACCGGTAGTGCCAATGGCGAATTTGGCCTTACTTATAATGGCGGGCTGGGTGGTTACCTGCAATTTGGTGTTAAAGGCGGACTCGTTTATTGTGTAGGGTCTAAAGAACTGGGCCTGTTACTGAGATTAGATAAGCCGCCAGGTGGTGGATTCAGCCCTTCGGTAAAACTCAACTAAAAATATTTCTATGAAATCTATACTTATTGCAATGCTGTTCTGCTGCTGGGCTACTGACCTGGTATTTGCGCAACAAAACCCTGAAACCAAATTATTGGCAAAATACGATGGTGGAGATATTCTGCTTAGTTATCAGTTGCCCGCTCTTAATGGTGCTGATAGTCTCTCCCTGGCCATTTACCGGACAGGGAGACAAGGCGCTGAGGTATTAATAAAGCAAAACCTGAAGGCGGCTGTCAATACCAGATTTTTATATGCCGATACCACACTCAGAAAAAATCCCGGAATTTATCAATACCGTTTACAAATCAGTGTAGCGCAGGCGGTATTAAAGGATGAAAAAGTGCTGGCTTATGCTTTCGCTCCCGACGAAATACCTGTGGCTGTTGATTTTGATGCAAAAAATACCAGAGGAACTAAAAATATAAACCTGAGTTGGAGAATTGCCAATAACTACCTGCTCAATAGCATCATCATTGAACGTAGCCGTAAGCAGGATGGTTCATTTGCACCCGTAGCAACATTAAACCAAAATGACAGCGTTTTTGTAGATCAGGTTTCTGATGCCAATGAACCTTATTTTTACCGTCTGGCGATGGAAAATATTGTTAATGGTAAAATATATTACGCAGCTGTTGCTCAGGTTATTCCACAGTTTGCTATTGTGCCTTTAAGTGTAACCCATGTAAAAGCAGCACAACTGAGGGAGAAGATTGCGCTAAGCTGGGAAAATCAAGATGAAAAAGCCAATGGATTTTACATTCTGAAAAAGTCAGGTAAACAAGATACCTTTTTGCTGGCTTCAGCTAAAATAATGAAAAATAGCACCGATAAATATCAATGGATAGATAGTGCAAGCACTTTGGTTAATCATGAAATGTATCAGTATAGTATTGTGGCAGAAAGTAACTCCTTTGATAGAAGTAAACCTTCTGATACGGTAACCGTAGCATTCAGCAGAAGTATTCCGGCACTTTCGCCGCCACAACATTTACAGGTTATCACCGCAAACGATACTACTTACAACCTGGTTTGGCAGGTAGATAGCTTGCGGCAGCATGAAATTGCCGGCTATGCTGTTTTTATAAAAAATGCAGGAGGCACAGCATTTCGGGCTTTGGCTGGTGGTGTGGTTACTTCAAACATCAATTACATAGCCATACCAAGACCGAAAAATGGCGATACTTATCAGGTAAGAGCGGTAAATGGAACCAAACAGAGTGCGCCAAGCATCGCCTATACCTATACTAATGCTTTTGAAAAAGAATTTGGTCCAAAATATTTAAAGGCAGCGGTTATCGATCATATGTTGAAAATTAAATGGTTGAAACCAGAAGATGTTGAGGTAAAAGCTTATAAATTATATAAATGGAATGGAAAAGGCTTTGACTTGATCGAGACCATACCATCAGATCAGGATACCGTTACCACCAAAAAATACCTTGCAGGCGAACTCAATATGTACCAGTTAAAAACGGTAAATGCACAAGGTATAGAAAGTAAGGGCAGCAAGATGCTGCAGGTGAATTGATCAGCTCATCAAGTCATTTTGGTTAAGTATAGAGTAATGAAGAAACCTGGTTAAACCAGACTATCAGGAGAAAATATCAGTGGAAAGAATTGACCTTCCATTTTATGTCCCGCCCTAATGGGTGCCACACCTTTAAGTAAAGCTTCGTCGGTATTAGATTCAGTACCGTCAGTAAATACATTTAAAACGAAAGCGCTTCTTGAACGTGGCGATTTATTGGGAAACGAACCATGAACCATTAATGGATGATGAAAAGTAGCATATCCCTTTTTAAGTTCGATCGGAACAGGATGAAATTCGGCCTTCTGCTCTTCTGTTAAATATTGCATCAGGCCCTCCATATCGCCAGCTAAATCTGGTTTATCCAGCAAGCCCCAGCGATGGCTTTTAGGTACATAATATAAACAACCGTTTTCAGTGGTAGCATCATCCAATCCAACCCAGCAGGTTAAATGTTGCATGGGCCCCGTACGCGTCCAGTAAGAATAGTCCTGGTGCCAGGCCACAACGCCTCCGTGTTTTGCGGGTTTACAGAACAACTGATCGTGCCAGAAACGTACGCCTTTATTGCCTAAAATTTGACTGGCAGCCATTGCAAAAGCCGGATTCCATATTACATCATGAAAACCTTCTGTAATCCGCCAGGCACCTAAAGCATGAAATAAAACAGAATTAGGGTCTGCAGATTCATTGCTGTGAAACTCGTGAAATAGCCCATTTAACGGGTGTGCGGGATCAACAATTTCTGCTAATTCTTTGTTCAGCCGGTCAACCTGCCATTCTTCCAGTAATTTCACATCACTAACGTATCCATAGGTTTTAAAAAAATCAATTTGCTCGTTGCTAAGCTTGTACTGTTCCCAGTCAGAAGCTTTTGCAGGCCATTTAAACAGATCGGAAATGAGTTGATGTTTTTTTGAAAGGTCGTGCTGGATGGGCATTGTCATCAGTTCTATGCGTTTTATGGTTAGAAATTACTCGTTTATTTAAAGGTAATAAAAGATTTTCCTTCATAGAACAGGCAAAGCAAATTTGAAGCTGATTATTTTATAATAGGTTGCCCTGGTTAATTAAGCGTTATTTAATACTTTGAGTTAATGTAGTGCCGCCAATTTTAGATAATATGTGATAAATATTTAACACTGAATTAATAATCGGTCCTTAGTTTTGCGGTATAAATATTTGGTTAGTATTTATAAGTTTAGGTTAGTTGATTATAAAAGCCCAGATGGATATCGGGGCTTTTTATATTTTAACCCATGCGATAGAAAAACTCATCGGCAACGATTTTTCCGTCTTTAACCTCATAAACACAAATTTCACTCATCGCCATTCTTCCATGCGATTTATAAGTGGCATCAATGTTCATTACAATTGAAAAATGATTGTCTGCAACAATCGGTTCGGAGCAAGAAGCGCTATGTATTTCTTCAACACTTTCTTCCCATTGTATGGTTTTGTTTTTAACAGCATCCTTGCCTTCTGTTAATTCCATTGGCGAGCCTTTTGGCTCTTTACTCACTACGTTGTCGGCGTAAAGTTCATCAATGGCTTGTTCGTGTTTGCCTTCACGGCAAAGCTGTACCAATTTGTCAGCTACTTCCTGAGTATTCATATGCTTATATTTAAGTTATGACCTAAGTTATCTAAAAATAAACGTTTTAGCGGTTTAAAAGGTTTTAAGTTTAGGTTATCTTGCTGAGGCGAGACAATAGGATGTAACCTTAGCTTATGGTACAGCCTCTTTTTTATTTTGCCTCAACATTAACTTTTTTTTGTTGTAGCGATTTAATAACCTTACTCGTTTCTGTGTCAAAATTAATGCTATGAAAATATGTTTAAAGGTTTTTAGCCTGATCCTGTTCTGTACGATGGCTTTAACCGCCTGTAAAAAAGATAAACCTGCACAAGCAGAACTTTTGCCACTTGTGGGCAGCTGGACCGAGACACCTGTTTCACCTGATTACCAACGTAAGCTGTTCTTTAGTGCAGACGGAACCTTTACCATGCACTTTACCTATTATGGATTGCAAGGAGGTGTTACATCTACCGGAAGCTATTCGGTAAGTGGAAACAAGTTAACCGCTATTATCAAAAGCCAGGTATTCCTCGAGCCGAAAAGACAACCTGAAATTAGGGCGGTTGAACAGTCGCTTTTTGATAGCGGTACTTTTAGTATCACCGGCAATGTGCTTACTGTTAACTTTTTGAGTTATCCGGCCGATGGTCCAGAACCCACTACAATTAAGTTTCTGAAGAACTAAGTATGAATGGCGTATTTTAACTAGCTAGTTTAGCAGAGAGGTTCAAATCATTATTTTTGTAAAACCCTGTACAGGTTTAATCGGCTGTTTTAAGACTGAACGAAAATGTTGATCCCTCATCGAGCTTACTTTCGACACTGATAGATGAACCATGTAAGGAAATAATAGAGCTGGATAGGTATAAGCCAATGCCAAAGCCACTGATATTACGGGTCTTTTCAGATCTGATGCGGTAAAACTTCTGGAACATGTTTTTTTTGTCTTCAGAAGAGATACCAATGCCCTGATCTTTTACGCTAATGATAAGGTTTTGATCGCTGCGTTTGCAAGAAACAGTAATAATCCCTCCATCAGGCGAATATTTTTGGGCATTGCTCAGGAGATTGGTCATCACCAGGGAGATTTTTTCGGCATCACCCATAACCATCGCCTCATTTTCTCCCTCATAAACCAGTTGATGTTTTTCGCTACTTGCCTCCGCATCTTCAATGCATGACCGGATGGTGGCAACAAGGTCAAAGCGGGCACTTTCAAACTTTAACTGCCCACCCTCCAGCCTGGAGATGTGTAAGAAGTCGGTAATCATATTCTCCATCTTCTTGGTCTGCTGTTCGGCTTTTGTCAGGGCATGGGCGATAAAGTCATTGCCATTTAACTTAAGCTTATGCAGCGCGATTTGTATATAGGAACGCAGTGAAGTTAGTGGCGTTTTTAGTTCATGACTAACAAAACTAATAAACTCATCTTTTTTTTTCTCCACCAGTTTTTTTTCAGTGATGTCCCTCGCGATTTTGGATAGTCCAATTACCTGTCCGCTGCTGTCTTTAATGGGGGAGATAGTGAGTGATACATGGATGAGCGTTCCATCTTTTTTTCTGCGGATGGTTTCAAAATGGTCAACCCGGTCGCCCTTGCGTAACTGCGAAAGGATCTTGGGCTCTTCCTCATGCCGATCGATTGGAATGACTTTCAGGATGGAGCTACCGATCATTTCTTCGGCAGTATAACCAAATATCCGGGCAGCCGCATTATTCCAGCTGGTCACTATTCCATTAAGATCCTTTGAGACAATAGCATCGTCAGATGAACTGATAATAGAAGTGAGTATGGCACTTTTTTCTTCAGCAAGTCGCAAGGCATCATTAAGCCGACGGAGTTGCTCATTATCAAGCCTTAAGTCCAGTTCCCTCTTCTCGTAATCTTTAATGAGTTCAATGATTTCGCTAGTGTCTTTCATATCTTTTTCTCCGAACACAAGATAGGAATAATTAACGGCCTATTTCAGCCGATTTTTACCAACTAAGATCAGGAAATACTTTTCCATTTATTCAGAAAGCAGCGTAGAAGAAATCATTTACGATTTACAGAAGATACTGGTTGATGGTGATAATTTTTAAATATTAAGGCTTCTGGCCTAATGCCAAAAGCCTTTCATCTTTGATCCTAATCGTTTACCTTCCGTTTGAGTGAGTCATTAACGTGGAAAGCTATTCGGAGTAATGATTTAGTTCTGCTTGGTTACCATAGCCAGGATATCCATTAGATTGTCTATTACGGCGTCAGGTTCTGCTTCTTCTAATTGTTTTTGTGTGTGCGCTCCGGTGGTAATGCCGATGCTTAGACCACAACCTGCATTTTTGCCTTCTTCAATATCAATACTGGAATCACCCACTTTAACAACCGATTTACCATCGGTAAGGCCATGGTGTCTCATTGCCAATAAAATCATATCTGGTTCTGGTCTGTTCTGGCCCACTTCCGAGGCAGTAACCAATGTATCGAAGTCGGTACCAACTTTCCATCCAAGTCTGTTCAGGATAGCTTCTGCAGTAACCCGGTCATAACCGGTATTAAGTACCGAAATGATTCCTTTTTGTCGAAGTTTCTCAAAAAGTTCAATCGAACCTGGCTGCGGTAAAATTTCCTCAGTTTCGTAAGCCAGTTTCAGTTTACCAATAAATTCTTCGTATATATTGAAGACCACTTCTTCATCAAAAGAACCTTCGTAAGTTTTAAGTACCGATCTGATTGCTTCTTTCTTTTCCTTTCCGGCTGCAACAGCAAGAACCTGATCAAGGGTATAAGAAAAACCAGCGGCATTTATTGCATTCATTAGAGTTTTGTAAACTAGGTTGTTTTCGTTCACTGTGGTGCCAGCCATATCGAATACTACCATTTTAATTTCAGGGTACATTTGCTTTCTATTAAATTAGATAAATTAATTTTTTGAACTTTCGTCGTCAAATATACTATCAGTAATTTTACTAAACAAATGTTTAGTAATAGTTAACATTTATATTAACATTTGTTTACTTTAGCTAAACATTAAAAGTTCATTTTTGTCTTATTGTTTCGGCATTAAGAAGCATGAACCAGAATAACCAGATAATTAAAATAAAAGAAAAAGATAAATATGAAAAATGCAACCCTCGTTGTTTTTAATGGATCGGGAAAGGCGCTGGAGGAAATGGAAACAACTATCCCTGTACTTAATCCAGGTGAAATTTTGGTCAAAAACTTATATACTACAATTTGTGGAAGCGATCTGCATACCTTTTGTGGCTTGCGTAATGAAGCTGTTCCTACCGTTTTGGGACATGAAATTGTAGGCGAAGTACTGGCTTTTCATCCAGAACACAACCAAAAAGATTATTTAGGAAACCAGCTTGAAATAGGAGATAGGGTAACCTGGAGCATATTTGCTTCCAATGCAGATTCAGTAAGGGCGAAAGAAGGCATGCCACAAAAGGCTGATGGTCTTTTTAAATACGGGCACGCAAAGGTTACAGCTACAGATGCCCTTCACGGGGGACTTTCAACCCACTGTGTATTAAAGCAGGGTACGACTGTACTTAAAATCAGTAAAGAAATTCCACTTAAAGTTGCCGCAACCATTAACTGCGCAGTGGCGACGGTTGCAGGTGCTGTCCGTCTTTCAGGTAGCCTTCAAGGGAAAAAGGTATTAATCTCTGGTGTGGGTTTGCTGGGTTTGGTATGTGCAGCAATGTGCAGTGCCGATGGCGCAAAAGAAATCCATGTAGCCGATGTAAATGACGGACGTTTAAAGTTAGCCGAAGCATTCGGAGCCAATGTGCAGCACCTTTTAGGTCACGATGCAGATCTTCCAGCAGATATTGATGTGGCTTTTGATATGAGTGGTTCGCCAGATGCCATGGAAATGGGGCTTAACACACTTACAGTTGGCGGAACAGCGGTTTGGATTGGTGCGGTTTTTAAAACAAGAGAAGTTCAGGTTAATGCCGAGCGTGTTGTTCGTAACCTCATTACCATCAAAGGCCTTCACAATTATAACTACGAAGACTTTGTACAAGCAGTAAAGTTTATAGAAACAAACCATGCCAGGTTTCCGTTTGAAAAACTGGTTTCAGCAGAGTTTTCTTTAGCAGATGCAGAATCAGCCTTTAATTACGCCGTGGCTGATAAGCCTATCCGTGTAGGGATCAACGTTGCCAAAAATAATCATAATGAACAGTAATAGCGCGGGCAAACAGAAGTGGAAGATGTTACTGGTAACCATGTTGTGTTACCTCTTCTTTTACACCGGCAGGCACAACTTTGGATGGGCGGTGAAAGGCATGGTTGCTTCGTTGAATATACCGTATAGCACCATTGGCTGGATTAGCTTTTGTATGTTAATCGGTTATGCCATAGGCCAGTTTATCAATGGTAACCTTGCAGATAAATTGAGTCCTAAACTGATGGTGGTAACCGGCGCTTATTTATCAATCATGACCAATATTGCGATAAGCTTTTCAAATACGGCTACCATGATCATGATCCTTTGGGGGCTCAATGGATTTTTTCAATCGATGGCCTGGGCGCCAGGTGCAAAACTGATCAATAATTGGTGGGATGAACATGAGCGAGGTAAGGCATTTGGGTTTTATACCATGGCCGCCGGACTGTCTTCTGCAGTAACTTACCTGATTTCTATTGTGCTGTTGCAGCAAGGGATTGAATGGCGAATGCTGTTCCGCCTGCCGGTACTGTTGCTGTTGGTTACGGCAACCATATTTTTAATTATTGCTAAAGACCGGCCTGATGTTGAAGAGCACAATGGTCGTCAGCCACTGGCCGAAGATAAATCAGATTGGCTCGACCGTTATAAGGAAGCCTTCAGAAACAAAAGATTTTTACTTACTTCTTTATCTTTTGGTTTTGAGAGCATGGCCCGCTACGGACTGATATTTTGGGTTCCGGTTCATTTTTTAGGTAAAAACTGGAAAGATAACCCTGGGAATATTTGGGTTACATTTTTACTGCCGGTGGGTATGGCCATTGGCGCATTATGCTTTGGTGTTTTATCTGATACCTTTTTTAAAGGAAACCGCCTAAAAGCCATCGTGGTCGGCATGTCGGCTAGTGCAATTCTCTCCCTGCTTATCTTTATTGTTCCAACACAACAAATCATACTCAGCAGTATTTTGATGCTGTTAACTGGTTTCTTTGTTTATGGGCCCCAGGCTTGTTACTGGCCCTTGAGTCCGGATATGCTGGGTAATAGGCTTACCGGTACAGGCATAGGGATTATGAACATGTGCGGTTACCTGTTTGCCGCCATTGGTGAGCCGTTTTTGGGCTATGTAATTGATATTACGGGCGATAGCAACAATATTTTTATTGTAACGGCCTTAGCTTGTGTGTTATCTGCTTTAATTGCTTTTTTCGTTTCCAGGTCTAAGCCTGTTAAAGTGGCCTGATATTTTAACTTAAAGGGCACAGCAATGCGGTTGTTGCCCATATAAAGCAAGTAATTGATTACTGCCGGAATAATTTAAAGTTTTTTTAATTATAATTTATGAGTTTGAAGGGGATAAGTAAGACTACAGTAGGAAATTTGATCGGTCTTCTTGATCAGCTTGAAGAACTGGAAAGGATAATGGGAACCGACCCAGGTGAATGCGATGAAGTCAAAAAACTTAAACAGGAATTAATCGAAACCTACCAGAAATATGAAGGGATGCTGCGGGAGATAACGGAGCAAATTGGTGTTTATCAGGATCTTTATGGTAAGATCAGGTTTCGCTTTGTGCCCGAAAAACTAAAATCCTTAAGGCGGATTATTCCGCAGGATAGTTATGAATTTACTTTGCTTAAAGAAAGCATCCAAAAAAGCCATTTAACTTAAATAGCTAGTGGCAGTATGATGATTTGCCACAGAATCATCTGGCTTTTTCGGACAAGTTTCAGGTAAAAATTTAGAAAAAACTACATTCCCATATAAAATGGACAAGATCTCTACTACTCCCTTTTCAGTAAACGGCAAAACTTATTCTCCTCCTGTAAAACCGATTGTTGTAATCTGTATGGATGGCTCTGCAGCTGAATATCTTGATTGTTCAATGGCTAACGACCGAATGCCCAACTTAAAAAAAATGGCAATGAAGGGTTATAGAGGTATGGTACGAGGGGCATTACCTTCTTTTACGAACGTGAACAATTCGTCCATTGTAACGGGTGTTAGTCCGGCGATACATGGCATATGCGGCAATTTTTTTTATGATACTGAAAAAGATCAGGAGGTAATGATGAATTCCTCAGCATATTTACGTGCCGATACTTTACTGGCTGCTGCTGCAAATGCAGGTCGTAAGGTTGCGGTTGTTACCGCAAAAGAAAAATTACGTGATATCCTTTCTTATAAACTGAAAGGTATTGCTTTTTCAGCCGAAAAGGCCGATCAGACGACACTGGAAACGCATGGAATTGAAAATGTAGAAACACTTATTGGCCATAAAACGCCTGCTATATACAGTTCCGATGCGAGCTTGTTTGTCCTACGTGCAGGTGTGGCCCTCATTAAAAATGGAATGGCCGACTTCCTTTATTTATCATTAACCGATTACATGCAACATACTTATGCACCAGAAACTGAAGAGTCGCTGGCTTTTTATGAAGCCCAGGATGTCGAAATTGGAAAAATGCTCGGGCTGGGTGCAATAATTGGCGCTACTGCCGATCACGGTATGAATGCTAAAATTAAAGCTGATGGATCGCCCAATGTGTTATATATTGAAACAATGCTTACCGCGAAATTTGGAAATGGCTTTAGGGTAATCTGCCCCATTACCGATCCGTATGTAAAACACCATGGTGCTTTAGGTTCTTATGTGGTTGTACATGTAGAAGACCAGTCAAAAATAAATGAGATAAAAAACTGGCTGATCTTGCAAGATGGGATCACCGAGGTATATGACAAAGAATTGGGTTGCCGCATACTGGAACAACCGGCTGATCGTAGCGGAGATCTTTTTGTATTATCGGCACGTGATGTTGTTCTCGGAAAAACCGCGGCTCATCACGAACTAAAAGCTTTAGATGGCACCTTGCGTTCACATGGTGGCAGATATGAAGAAATGGTACCCATGGTTATTTCTCATCCTTTAAACACCATATATAAAATAAAAGCTCAAGGTGATCCCCGTAATTTTGATATTTTCGATTTTACAATTAACGGTACCTTAAAGAATTGACTTTTTTAAAAAATCTTCTTCAATATTCGTTGTCCCACTGATAATCATTTTGCCTGATATCAAAATTCCCGGTATGAAAACCAGTGGTAATTACGTCGCCAGGTTGAATGATACTATATAAAATGATACAAGAATACCACATCACCTACATAGGCTGGTTTGGGTTGATCTTTAATCACAAGTGTAGCTTGAATCGTAACCTTAGTTATTCCCCTCAAATTGCTAATGCAATTTAATTTAGCTTTTAACTGCACTTCGCTATCCACTAAAACTGCCTGACCGAATTTAAAGCGTTCAATACCGTAATTAATTTCCATTTTAATATTGCGTACATCTGCAATCTGTTTCCACAAATAAGGAATTAACGACAAGGTTAAATAGCCATGTGCGATGGTTGCCTTAAACGGGCCTTCGTTTTTAGCTTTTTCCGGATCGGTGTGTATCCATTGATGATCCAGGGTGGCATCGGCAAATTTATTGATCTGCTCCTGGTCTATAGTATGCCATTGCGAAACACCTAGTTCTTTACCTAGATGCGATTCATACTCTTCAAAATTATTGATCACCAACATTATATTCTATTTATCGGGTTAAGTACTGTTTTAACAACTCCTTTAGGTACAGTCTTCCTTCGGGTATATAGTTGGATTCCACTCTTCTGTTCCCAATTATAATAATAATAACTGTGCCTTTAACAGTATACGTACAAATATATTTTAAAGATTTTCTTGGCTTATTTCTATTCGGTCGATAATATATTAATATACAGAGGGTTTGTGCCTAAGTTCGGATACACCAACCCGATCCAATAAAAATGATTTAGAATCATAACAGGCTGTCCGATTATGTACATATTTGTTCATTAATGAACAAATATGATTTATAAAATAATGATATATGCCCTTTAAAATGCTTTCCGTGAGCTTGCTTATATTTGGCATAGGAATGGCGTGCTCCATAGAAATTTAGATTTATGTTCAAATTAAACCTGAAGATCGCTTTTAGAAACTTGTTGAGGAACAGATCATACGCATTGATCAATATCCTAGGCCTTTCTATCGGAATGACCAGTTGCATTTTGATCTTTATTTTTATCCAGTTTCAGCTGAGTTACGATACACATTTTAAGGATAGCGAGCGGATATTCAGGTTTGTAACTGATTGGAAATACAACAGTTTTGACGATTATTCTGCAGGAGTGCCTTTACCTTTTGGCCCTGCAGCTAAAGAAGAACTGGTTGGTATTGAGAAACTGGCCAGGATTTCGCGCAGCAGCGGAGTGGTGTTGGTACGCAATGGAGACGGAACCGAGCATTTTAAAGCCGTGAAAGATGTATACTTTACAGAAGCCGATTTATTCGATATCCTGCAGGTGAAATGGCTTTTCGGAAAACCCACACAATTGCTTTCAGAACCCAATACTGTAGTGATTTCGGAAAGAACCGCTAAAATTTTCTTTGGTTCGGCTCAACAGGCTATAGGTAAAAACTTCACCTTTTGGAATTCCATCCGCTTAAGAGTAGTTGGTGTAATCGCCAATTTGCCAAGTAGCAGTAGTATTCCCATGGAAATTATGATTAGTTACCCTACTTTTTATGGTGTTAATAATCAAGATTGGGATTCGGTAAGTACTTATAACGAATGTTTTATGCTGCTCAAAACTGGTGCTTCATTGGCGGCACTAGAGCAATCATTAGAAAGGATGAACGATAAGTATTTAAAACAAAAAAAACTTGCGGGCAATCAGCGTAGCCACTTACAAGCTTTATCTGATATTCACTTTAGCGAGCGTTACAATAATTTTGCTGAAACAGCCATTACGAAAAAGGAGGTATACGGACTGGCCATTATTGGTCTTTTTTTGATGGTAACAGCCTGCATTAATTTTATCAACCTGGCTACAGCCCAGTCGGTTAACCGCTCAAAAGAGGTTGGGGTGCGGAAGGTTATGGGCGCTATGCGTAGGCAACTTGTGCTGCAGTTTTTGGCCGAAACCACAACCATAGTAGTAGTTTCTATGCTATTGGCCTGTATTTTCTCTGAATTATTACTGCCATTGTTATCACATCTTTTTAAAGGGCAGGTTTCATTATCGCTCTTTACAAACCCTTCAGTTTTTGTTTTTCTGTTTCTTCTGGTTACGCTGGTTAGTTTTTTGGCTGGTTTTTATCCTGCAATGATTATTTCAGGCTTTAGTCCTGCTTTGGCCATCAAAAACAAAG
Organism: Pedobacter sp. GW460-11-11-14-TSB4; assembly: GCF_059423705.1. Classification (NCBI taxonomy): domain Bacteria; kingdom Pseudomonadati; phylum Bacteroidota; class Sphingobacteriia; order Sphingobacteriales; family Sphingobacteriaceae; genus Pedobacter; species Pedobacter sp. GW460-11-11-14-TSB4. The sequence goes on along the minus strand of NZ_JBWKYI010000001.1, from coordinate 610,987 downwards.
TGCGTATCCAAACAGGGAATTTAAGTTTGCGCATGGTATTGATCGTCATGCAGTTCACCATTACTATTGTGCTCATTATTGCAACGCTGGTGGTGATCAAACAAATGCAATATGTAAGAGAAAAACCTCTTGGTTTCAAAAAGGATGCTGTGGTTATGATTGGTTTTCCGGGTGATAGCGCAAGTTTAAGCCGTCAGCAGTCGTTCAGGGAAAAGCTGCTTCATATACCAGGAGTGGAGAAACAAACTTATTTTGTTAGACCACCTCTTTCAGGTATCATGAACACTACAAATTTTTATGTTGATGGCAAGGAAAATAAAGACTTTGAGGTTCGGTTAAGTCCCGTCGATGAGCATTATTTTGATCTGTTTGGACTGCAGTTTGTGTCAGGTAAGGTATATCCAAAAAGTGATACGGCCAATGCTTACATCGCGAATGAAACTTTTGTAAAGAAAATAGGTATCTCTAATCCCCAGTTGGCACTTGGGAAAGTCATCGCACAAAATGGAAGGACAGGGCCGATTGTTGGTGTGGTGAAAGATTTTAATGATCAATCACTCAAAGAAAAAATATCTCCAATGGTTTTTTACCAGGAAAAAAGGCAATATTATAACATGGCGGTGAAATTGGATGCTGAAAAAATTATGCCGGCCATGAAAACAATAGAAAATATCTGGAAAAGTAATTTCCCTAACGAGGTATACAAAGCAGAATTCATGGATGATGACATCAATAATTACTATGAGTCAGAACGTATTACTGGTCTCTTGTTCAGGATATTTGCCGGTGTAATTATGTTTATTTCTTTTATCGGTATTTTTGGATTAATCTCTTTTGTTGCTGCTCAGCGTACACGAGAAATGGCCATCAGAAAAGTACTGGGTGCTTCAACAGCCGAGCTGGTTAAAATGCTGAATAGTGCTTTTATCAGGATGGTTTTTGTGGCCAATCTCATAGCCTGGCCATTGGCCTACATTTTGGCGAGCAAATGGCTATCAGGTTTTGCATATCGGGTGCCGCTTGGTATTTGGCCTTTTGTATTGGCCATGGCCGCATCAATGGTGCTCACCTTAATTACGGTAAGTTTCAGGTCGTACCGTGCGGCAAAGGCAAATGCTGTAGATGCGTTAAAATATGAGTAGGTATTGAAATATATAAATCATGGAAAATGATTTGTTATATTGATTATGATTTTAGGAATCATCCAAATTTTGTCACGCTGAGCATATCTACTTCCGCGTGAATCTGCTTTGTTAACGGGCGATATACACTATAGTTGCCAGCTTATAAAAAAAACGCACAACGCTTGTCATTTCAAAATCCCTTGTCCTTTTAAAAGCGCCTTCCGCTTAGCGCTTAACGCTACCCTTAATTGTCTTGATTTTAAACATTATCTAAATAATTAATTTGATATATTTAAATTAAAATTTAGATTTGTCTAAAATTATATTTAGATAAATCATTTTGTATTCATGAAATCCCTGTTATTATATTGCTTCTGTTTTTTTTTATCACTAAATGCCATTGCCCAAAAGGTGATGATCAAGGGATTAGTAACCTCTCAAAACGAACCTGTAGAAAATATTACCATTAAAATTTTAGGCACTAATGCATCGACAAAATCGGGTAGTTCAGGCCTGTATCAATTAAATGGAGTCCCTGCCGGAAATTGCGATCTCATTTTTTCAGGTATTGGTTATCAATCAAAAAGAATTAAAGTCATCTTAAAAGGGGATACAGCCCTGGTTAATGCCGACTTATTAAGTTTAGCATCAGATTTAAATGATGTGGTAATTACCGGTGTAAACCGGGCCACACAATTGCGTAAAAGCCCTGTGCCCATTGCCGTCCTCTCTAAAAAGTCAATGGATCAAAATGTCAATACGAACCTGATCGAAGCCATTGTTAAAGGAGTACCGGGCATTACCGCTGTGACCACCGGTCCGAATGTTTCTAAACCTTTTATAAGGGGTTTGGGCTATAACCGTGTATTAACTTTGTATGATGGTTTAAGGCAGGAGGGACAACAATGGGGCGATGAACATGGAATTGAGGTAGACGAATATGGCATTACCAGGGCCGAAGTAGTAAAAGGTCCTGCCAGTTTAACCTATGGTTCTGATGCCCTGGCTGGGGTAATTAATATGATTCCTTATAGTCCAAACTTTGAAACCGGAAAGTTGAAAGGCGATTTTACCGCAAATTACCAGAGTAATAATGGTATGATCGGTTCTTCGCTCGGCCTGGCCTACATTAAAAACGATTGGAAATATACGTTTAGGGCAACCGGGAAAACGGCACATAATTACGAAAATAAAATTGATGGACTGGTTTATGGTACAGCTTTTAGAGAATACAATTTATCGGCCAGCGCTAGGGTAGATAAAGCCTGGGGTTTTTCTAAAACAGCCATTACCTATTACGATAATTTAATGGAAATTCCTGATGGTAGCAGAGATTCTCTCTCGAGAAGATTTACCAGGCAGGTTTTGGATGACGGAGACGATATTAAAAACAGACCTGTTGTACCTGAAAGTGATCTGAATACTTATTCCATTAATCCCTTGCATCAGCACATTCAACATTATCGCTTTTATAATACCAGTCAGTTTAAATTTGGAACGAGTGATTTAAATTTATTGATTGGCGGACAACAAAGTGTAAGAAGGGAATATAACCACCCTACATTACCAGGCCAGGCTGGACTTTACGTGGTGTTAAACACTTTTAATTACGATCTTAAATATAATCTGCCCGATTTTGCTGGTATAGAAAGTACCATTGGGATAAATGGGATGTACCAGGGGAACAGGAGTAAGGCTGCTACCGATTTTCCCATTCCGGATTATGACCTTTTCGATATCGGTGCTTTTTATTTCGCAAAAAAATCGATGGGTAAAGTCGATGTTTCCGGAGGGATCAGGATTGACAGAAGAAACATAAACTGGGGTGATTTTTATGTAGGTACCGATGCCCAATCTGGTTTCGGGAAACAAGTAAATGCAAACGACCCAACCGGGAAGCTGCAGTTTCCTTCTTTTAATAAAAACTACTATGGTTTATCAGGAAGTTTGGGTTTAACTTACAATATTTCGGAAAGGCTCTTAATTAAAGCCAATATGGCAAGAGGATACAGGGCGCCAAACATTACAGAAATCGGTTCTAACGGATTGGATCCAGGTGCACATATCGTGTATTTGGGTAACAGGACCTTTAAACCAGAGTTTAACCTTCAGGAAGATGTTGGCATTATTGCCTATTTGAAAGATGCCGATTTAAGCCTGGAACTATTTAACAACAATATTCAGAACTATATTTATCAGTCGCGTTTGACCGATGCCAGCGGAAATCCTGTGGTTATTGTGCCTGGTAATTTAACCTATCAGTATCAGCAATCAAAAGCGAGATTATATGGCGCAGAAATTTCTGTAAATCTGCATCCTACTGCTTTAAAATGGTTAAGTTTCAATAACAGCCTGGCATATGTGGTTGGCCTGAACCAGAACCAGGAACTCCTGAATAAACATGGCAGAGCGGCTAAATACCTTCCTTTTATTCCGCCATTGCAAGTGAGGACGGAGATCAAAGCGACTGCACAAAAACCTATAGGTATTTTTGATAAACCCTATATTAAAATTGATGCTGCTTTTTTCGCTGATCAGGATAAATTTTATGCTTTAGATGATACTGAAAGCTTTACCGCGGGTTATACATTAATTAACGGCGGCATAGGATCGGCATTAAAAACGAAAAAAGGAAAAACTTTGTGTGATATTTTTCTTCAGGCCGATAATATTTTCAACATCGCCTATCAATCAAATTTAAACAGGTTGAAGTATTTCGAATACTACAACCGTTCGCCCAATGGCCGGTCAGGAATTTACAACATGGGCAAGAACTTAAGTTTTAAAGTGATTATTCCGATTTAAGGATGGGAGAGGGCGGATGCAAGATGTAGGATGGGAGATGTAAGATGTTGAATGGAAGATGTAAAATGGAATAGGGATGATGGCTTTAATATGGACTTGCCCCATGATACATCTTACATAATTACATCTGCCATATTGTTTTTGTTTCGTTTAGGAAATGGGAGGTGTTGCTATCTTCCATTTTCTTTATATACCGAATAAACCTTTTTGCTGCCAACCCATCCATCTTATGGACTAAGGACTAAGGACTAAGGACTTTAGACTTGAACTATGAACTATCTCCCATTTTTCCTACTTTTAACTCATCCATCTTACTTCATAACATTTTACATCTTATGGAACCTTCCTTAAGCGAACAGCGTTTAGCTTTTTTACGACAATCCATTGGCAAGGTAATTACCAATTCGCCATCTAACTTTATGAATTGGCTGGCTCCGGTTTTAATCAAGGCAGAGCATGGCATATTGGTTTGTCAGTATACCATCCGTAAAGAAATGACCAATCCTTATCAAATTTTACACGGTGGTGTAACAGCAGGTATAATTGATGATTTAATTGGTGCGACTGTTTTTACCATGGGATTAAACGAACGTTATACCACTGTAAATAATTATATTGATTATTTTGCCACGGCTAGCGAGGGCGACGAAGTTATCGCAGAAACCTCGATTGTAAAAAGAGGACGCACAATATTAAATCTGCAATGTGAGATATTTTTACCCTCAAAAAAGCGTTTAATAGCTAAAGGCTATTCGAACATGTTAAACATAGGTTAAGTTTTTTCTGATAGCTTAAGAATTAATTGTTAATTCCTTTAAATTAACGAAACATTCTCATTTATAATTTGTTGTAGATTAACCTAAAATATAATGAGCCATGTTAGAAAATTATTCCACCCTGCAATTCATCGTGAGAGGCAAAATTTTTAAGGGATTTTGCATGCGTATTCAAGATGATTTTCACGAAACCTATGCTGTTGTTTTAGATGGTTACCATTCTTTTTGTATCTGGTTAGATAATAAAACAGAAAAGTGGTGTGCATCTAAAAACGTAGCCATTGATCCTGATGCTATAGATGAAATCATTCACAGGATTTCTATTCCCCAACCATCTTGCTAAAATTGCGTAATAAAAATGTTGCAGCATAAATTCTGCCGTTGATCTGCAGGATTTTGCTGTTTTATGCAGTATTTATCCTTTTTTACTTTTCTACTTCCTGCAAAACCAGGTTCATAATGGGTTTTGATGGGTTAAATTGTGTATTTTAACAACAACTTAACTAATCAATTAACCTAAATCTTTCATTATGAACAAAAAATTACTAATGCTATTAGGAATTTTAGCGTGTTACGTTGTTTCCTATGCCCAAACCACTGTAAAGGGCAAGGTAACAGACGAGAGCAACGTTGGCATTCCGGGCGTAAGTGTACTGGTTAAAGGCAGTACAACCGGCGCTTCTACAGGCGGTGATGGTTCTTACAGCATTACTGTTCCATCAAATAATGTTACACTGGTTTTTAAATCAATAGGTTTTGTTAGCCAAGAGGTAGCTGTTGGTGGCCGAACACAGGTTGATGTTAAACTATCTAATGAAGAAAACAAATTAGATGATGTAATGGTAGTAGCTTATGGTACTGCCAAACGGGGTAGTTACACTGGATCGGCTGCTGTAATTGATCAAAACAAAATCAAGGATGCACCATCTACCTCCTTTCAAAATGCTTTAACTGGTAGGGCAGCTGGTGTGCAGGTTACTGCATCTTCTGGTCAGGCAGGATCAACTCCGAGCATCCGCATAAGAGGAATAGGATCGATAAATGCGTCAAACGATCCATTATATGTAGTTGACGGAGTTCCTGTTGTTTCGGGTAATATTGGCCAAGGAAGCGATTATACTTTCTCTACCAACAATATCATGAATACAATAAATCCCGCGGATATTGAGAGTATTACTATCCTTAAAGATGCCGCTGCTTCTTCCTTGTATGGCTCAAGGGCAGCCAATGGCGTAGTATTGATCAATACGAAACGTGGTAAATCTGGTAAACCTAAAATTGAATTTAGAACATCTTTAGGTTTAACACCTAGCTGGGCTACAGATAATTATGAAACAGCTGGTGTACAAGAACAAGTAAATATGTTATATCGTATTTTTCACGATGTGCGCACCTCTTCCGGACAGAGTGAAGCAGCGGGAAATACTTATGCCTTGTCGCAGCTAAACACAAAATTTAACCGACATGGTTATCGCTTTACTACTGATGGAACAGGTTTAAATGCAAATGTGAATATTCTTGGTATGACTGATGGAATAGAAAATCGTGAAGGGCGATATTTTGATTGGGAAGATGCACTTTTTAGAACAGCAAAATACCAAACTAACGATCTATCAGTAAGTGGTGGTGACGATAAGACAAAGTATTATTCGTCATTTTCTTACACCAGAGATCAAAGTCGGATTAAAGTAAATGATTTTGACAGGTACTCGGGCAGGATAAATTTAAGCCAGAAAGTGGGTAAGTATGTCGAAATCGGTTCGAACGTAAGTATTGCCAGATCGGCACAAAGTGGTTATAATGATACACGTAATACCGGTTCTAATAGTTACTTCCAAACTAGAAATCTATTATGGCCACTATATTGGCCTACTGATTATAAAAATGGTCAGCCCTTTACGGCCAGGTACGGAAGTTTAGCACAAAATAACATCTATTACGATAATCAATGGGATAATAAATCAATTACAAAAAGATTTGTTGCCAATCCTTATATCCAGGTAAATATATTACCTGAGCTAATTTTAAAATCAGTATTTTCTTACGATAACTCACAGGTAAACGATCATATTTATTATAGTGCACTTCATTTTAATGGCTTAACCAATAATGGAAGCGTAAATGAAATCACAACAAACTATAATAAAATGGTTTCTTCTAGTACAATTAACTACAGCAAACAGCTTGGCTTACACTCAATAAGCTTCTTGGCAGGTTTTGAAGCTGAAAAAAATGTTACTGATTTTCAAAGGGCTACAGGCGTTGATTTAGGAAGTAGTGAACTGCAAAGCGTTTCAACTGCAGGTACTACTTCATCCTCTGCATATAACTGGGGGAATTCCATTGTTTCTGGTTTATCTCGTTTGGAATATAATTACAATCAAAAATATTTTATTACTTCTTCCTTTAGAAGAGATGGATCTTCAAGACTCGGAGATATCAATAGATGGGGCACATTTTGGTCGGTTGGTGGATCATGGAAAATCAATAGCGAGAATTTTCTAAAAAATGTATCTTTTCTTGACAATTTAAGATTGAGAGGATCATATGGTACCAACGGAACTTTACCATCAAACAACTACGATTGGCGCGAGCTGACTTCATTCTCTAATAAATATCTTGGCCAACCGGCAGCCTTGTACGCATCTCTTTCCAATCCGATCTTAACTTGGGAAAATAGTTACTCTACAAACATAGCCTTGGAGTTTGGTCTGTTTAAAAGAATTACAGGTACAATCGAGTTCTTTAATCGCGATACAAAAAATCTATTGCTTGGGGTGCCGGTATCAATGACTACCGGATTTAGTTCAACGCTAAGAAACATTGGAGAAATTAACAATAAAGGTCTCGAATTTGATCTGAATGCTAACCTGATTAATAAAAATGGCTTTAAATGGGATTTAGGTATTAATGGATCATTTACAAGGTCTAAAGTAACCAAGCTGTACAAACCTGAAGGTACGGCACGTGGAAATGACATTATTTGGAACGACCCTACGGGTGCAGATGCGAGGGCGCAGTTTCTCTATAGTGAAGGCTTATCAATGCTTAGTTTTTATGGTTTCGAATGGGCTGGTGTAAATCCGGCAAATGGTAAAAATGTTTGGTATCTAAATGGTGCAACTCCTGCATCAGGTAGTTTTGATTATAATGGAAGGCAAGCAACTTACAACTATAATGATGCTGCCAGGGTAGTAATAGGCGATGGTAATCCAGATGTTTTTGGTGGAATTAATACTGATGTAGAATATAAAGGCTTTAGTTTAGGTCTAAACTTTATCTACAAACTTGGTGGACAAATTTATGATGGAGCTTACAAAGATGTAGCAGATGATGGTTACTATTGGGAAAGAATCAGATCGCAAAGTTATTATGACAATATGTGGACTCCACAAAATACCAATGGTACACAACCAAAACTTGATGGAAATGACCTTACCGATGCCATGCAGTATAGTTCTCGTCAATTGCATAGTGCGAGTTTCTTAAGATTAAAAAATGTATTGTTTGCCTATCGTTTACCTGAAAAAATAGTTACTAAACTAGGCGCTTCTAATATAAGAGCCTATTTTAATGGTTCTAATCTGCTTACTTTCGCGAAATACAAAGAAGCAGATCCTGAGGTAGGAAATTATAGTACCAGAGGTTGGGAGACCCCATTTGGAAAGACTTATACTTTTGGTTTAGAGGTTAGTTTTTAATATAGGAGATTCAAAATATGAAAAGAATAAATATACTACTGATCAGTATCTTCATGTTAAGTGTACTATCATGTAAAAAGTTTTTAGATATGACGCCGAGTAATTCGGCCGATTCGAATAAGGCGATTCAAACACCAAGAGATGCACAAATAGTAATCAACGGCGTAATGAATCAGATGACAGATGCCTCATATTATGGAAGGAATTTCTTTCTGTATGGCGATGTTAAAGGTGGCGATATGACGGTTTACTCTCAAGGTAGGGGCTTGGATGCCTTGTATAACTATAATCAAAACGCCAATACCAATAGTTTTTCCGGTTTTTGGTCGCAAATTTATTTTTGCATATTACAAACCAATTATCTGCTCGAGGAAATAGCCAAACAAGAAGCATTAGGCGCAACGGGTTTTGCTCCATACAAAGGGCAGGCTTTAACCGCCAGAGCTTTAATGTATTTTGATTTGGTTAGATTATACGGCAAAGCATACACCGATAATAATCAGTCTTTTGGTGTTCCTTTAATCTTAACCAGACAAGGATATGAAGCACAACCACTACGATCGACAGTAGAGCAGGTTTACACTCAGATTGTTAAAGATCTAAATGATGCGGCACCGTTGTTGCCGAAAACAAAAACAAATGGATATATCAATTATTACTCAAATAAAGCTATTCAGGCGAGAGTGTACTTATATATGAATGATATGCCCAAGTCACTTTTAGCAGCTGAAGAAGTTATTGGTGCCTCGGCTTTATATACATTGTATACGAATGCAAATTGGGTCGATTCCTGGAAAAGTCAATACGGCTCAGAATCTATTTTTGAGTTGGGTATTAATCCTTTAGAGAACGATCTTGGAGCAGCATCATTAGGTATTTACCAAAGAAATAAAGGTGTAGGTACAACGGCAGCATTGGGTTTTTTCTATTCCAGTACTGACTTTTTAAGTCGCTTAAATCAAGGAGCTAGCGATGTAAGGCGTGGGATAATGGCTAGAGATGAAAGTTCGGCAACAAGGTTAGGTGCCCTTTATAAATATTGTGGTAGTACAGCATTGGCTGGTGATAAAAGCACAGCGAATAATACTGCAGTTAATATTAAAGTAATTCGATTGTCTGAAATTTATTTAATCGCTGCAGAGGCAGCGCTTTCTACAAATACTACAAAGGCCGCTAATTATTTGAACGCAATACGTCAAAGAAATCCTTCTGCAGTATTGGCCACTCCAGTTACGGTTACGCTCGATATGATTTTAGATGAAAAAAGTAAAGAGTTGTATGGTGAAGGTCAGCGGTTCTTTGATTTAATACGGACCAATAAATCAATTACATATAATGATGAATTTGGTGGTTTAACAATTAGCACCCGGCCAAAAACGATTGATAGAACATTTAATAAAACAATTCTTCCAATCCCGCAAACAGAAATAAATGCAAACCCTGGAATAAAAGCACAGCAGAATCCTGGTTATTAAATATTGAGCGATTTATTAAAAATCCCTGTCAGATATTTTCTGGCAGGGATTTTTTGTAGCTGTTCAGTGCTTTCTTGGTCATTCTGAATGCAACGGGTGAATCAGTCTCGCAATAACGATAGATGGGTAACACACTAATGACCAATAAACAAATGACTAATGAACCAATGACCAATGAACTACGATTTATGCAAAAAACATATAACTGAGTGCAATGGCTGTACAAACGCCAACCAAATCAGCCAATAACATTGAGCCAATGGCATAACGTGTATTCTTTATGCCAACAGATCCAAAGTAAACCGCTACTACATAAAAAGTAGTATCAGAAGCCCCCTGGAAAACACCCGATAATTTACTGGCAAATGAATCAGGTCCGCTTGAAATCATGGTACTTACCATCATTCCACGGGCAGCGCCACCACTTAAAGGCCTGATTAAAGCTGTTGGTAGCGCATCAACAAATTTGGTGTCGGCTCCAAAAAATACAAACACGTTTTTAATGCCGCTCATCACCACATCAAAAGTCCCGCTGGTTCTCAGCATACTTACCGCAACTAAAATCCCAACTAAATAAGGAACGATTTTCAGTGCCGTTTCAAATCCACCTTTGGCACCATCAATAAACGCATCAAAAACATCTATTTTTTTATATAAGGCACCCAATACAATCAATAAAAAGATTAATAAAATTATTCCACCACTTAATAAGCCTGAAAATGATTTTATGCTTTCTGCATTTAACTTACTTACATACCAAACCAGTAAACCAACCACTGCCGAGATACTTAATACCCAGGTAATGATAACCGGCTGAAGCAAGTTTATTTTTTGTTTAAAGGATACAATAAGCATGGCTGCCATGGTACCGACAAAAGTGACGATTAAACAAGGAATGAAAATATCAGTTGGGTCTTGCGCATTTTGAGTAGACCTAATGGCGATTACACTAACTGGAATTAAACATAGGCCTGCAGCGTGTAAACATAAAAACATAATCTGCGAATTGCTGGCAACATCTTTATTCGGATTGAGCTCTTGCAAACTTTCCATGGCCTTGATGCCAAATGGCGTGGCTGCATTATCTAAACCTAATAAATTGGCTGAGAAATTCATGATCATATGTCCCATAGAGGGGTGCCCTTTTGGGATCTCCGGAAAGAGTTTCGAAAAGAATGGACCAATAATTCTAGATAATAAACGGATACCACCTGCTTTTTCAGCAATGCTCATTAAGCCCATAAATAAGGCCAGTGTTCCGATTAATTTAATACAAAGGTCAACTGCGATCCAGCAAGTTTCGATAATACCATCTAATTTTAAGGGATTCAACGGATCGGATGATTTACCAATTACCATCCAGTTAAAAATATCGCTATGTCCGAAAAAGAAACATTTAATACTTGCTACTACAATAGCCACGATAATAAATGCTGACCAGATTCTGCTTAATGCCATTAGGGTTGTTTAGTTTTTTGATGTGAAAATAGCTTTTTTAAGCCGAATTTCATAGTAGCCTGTATTTGATTTGTATTTGTTTGTAACGACCAATTTTACCTCTTTTACCTAACGCGATCGTCCTGCTGCCCCGAAGGTTCGGTACAGGGTGACGACTATAAATTAAAGCCATCTATAGGAAATCTTTTAACCGTATATTACTTGAGCATCTAACCCATCAACCAAAAAGTCCATGACCAATAGATATGCTATCAATCATGGACTTTTTTAACTATGGACTCCGGACTTCCGACTCCGGACTTCCGACTCCGGACTAACTAAGGTTTATCATCTGTTAATTCAAAGCCCCAGGTTTTTCCTTTTTCAGTAGCAGGAATTCCACTGGTCATCCAGGCCGGAGCCTTTGCACCTTTTAAATAATAGTCGAAAAATTGTTGTTCACGGATTTGAATATCCTTACGGTTCTGGCGTTGGACCAAATTGTGTGCTTCACCATTGTAGTTAAGCATCCAGACTGGTTTACCTAAACGGCGCAAGCCGGTAAACATCTCAATTCCTTGATACCATGGCACAGCACCGTCTGCATCGTTCGCCATTACCACAACTGGTGTATTTACTTTCGGGAACATAAATAATGGTGAGTTCTCGATATATAACTCAGGTTTTTCCCAAAGGGTTGCACCGATACGGCTTTGTGTTTTCTCGTATTGGAACTGACGGTTCATACCTGTTTCCCAGCGGATGCCACCATAAGCAGAAGTCATATTGGCTACAGGTGCACCAGCCCAGGCTGCAGCATACATGTTATTCTGTGTAATAAGGTAAGCTACCTGATAACCGCCCCAGCTTTGTCCCTGAATACCAATTTTACTGCCATCAACCCAGCTATTTTTTTTCAGACTTTCTACACCTGAATTGATAAATTCAACTGCCGATTTACCTGGATGACCAGTTTCGTAACTAATATCAGGTGCAAAAACCAGGTATCCGTTACTCACGAAATAAGAAATATTTAAACGTGATGGCGTAGGAGCCGGCGCCTGATAGGTATATAAACCATCCGTTAATTTTTCGTAGAAATAAGCAATCATCGGGTATTTCTTATTTGGATCGAAGTTTTCAGGTTTGTAAAGGATGCCTTCGGCCTTATAGCCTTTTGGTGTGGTCCATTTCACCAGCTCAGCCGTACCCCAGTTATAGTTTTTTTGTTGAGGATTGGTATTGCTTAATTTGGTTTCAGTTTTGAAATCTGTAGTGATGTAAACATTTGGCGATTCTACATAGTTGGCTTTATCGTAAATGTAAACATCGGCATCTTTAGCTTTTACCAGGTTTGAATATTTAAACTTAGCCATTACCACCAATTCTGGTGCTTTAGCCGAACCAACGTTGGTGCGGTAAAAACCATTTTCTTTAGTGAGGTTGTTAAAGCCATCTAACCAAACCGTTTCGTTCGCTTTTACAAATTTGCTATCTGCATTGCGTTCAAATCTGTTGTCTTGTTGTACTCTTTCGTAACGGAAAGTAATGTTATTCGCTCTTCCAAAACCAGCAGTAATATTTTTTGGTGCCAATTTTCCGTCTGGTGAGAATGACCAGATATCATATTTATCGTTAATTAAAACGGCTTTATCACCTTCAGTCCAGGTAGCTAAGCCATAAGCAGAAGGTAAGTCTGGTACATCATTCTCTTCATCAACAAATTTTTCACTTAAACCTGCAGTTAAAACGGTAACCTTTGCTGTAGTTACATTGTAGGTATTCCAACTGCCCGATTTTCGATCGAAGTATAAAACATAATTTCCTGCCGGTGATGCCAATGCATAACCATTAAGGTTCTCGATGATTTTCTTTTTCTGGCCATTTTTCGTGTCAACCAAATAGTAATCTTTTGAAGTTGAACCGCTCCATTGCGATTCTATCCTGCGACCGTAATCTGTAGAAGCTAAAACCTGCCCGGCATCACCTTCCGCTATGATATTTGCATCAGGTAATTTTAAATCGGTAAGCGGAATTACTTTTGGGTCACTGCTGTACACATCAATCACAGATAAATAACTTTTTTTGCTGTCTCTTTCTGCGTTTTTAAGCTGCATAGGCTGCAAATAATCGTCTTTGTAATTCCAGACATCAACTTTCGCCACTTCGAAATCTACGATAGTCGTATCCTTTGGTTTTTTGATAGGAGAGATGCCAAAAAACAATTTCTTGCCATCTTTACTAAAAGTGATTTTACCATCGCCATTAACCGACCATTTTGCGGGTAGGCCAGGCATATCAAAATCAACCAATATCTGTGCAGTATCGAGCGTTAAAGAGTTGTAATAAATATTGTAATCTTTTATTTCCTGTTTCTCCGGACTTTGCTCGCCTACAAAAGCTACATGTTCGCTTTCCTCATCAAAGGTGAAATTTTTGAAACTTCCTTTGCCCTTAATCAGGGTTTTAAGTGTACCTTTTTCTGTATTTAACAGAAATACACCTTGTGGAGCAGTTTTGTCCTTTTTAGAGCCACTGCAGGCAAAAACCAATTGTTTGCCATCTTTACTGAAGTAATAGTCGGTAACGAATTTATAGGTTTTATCTGTACCTGTTAAAAGGTTTTTTACCACTAAATCGGTTCCTTCTTCAGTTTTACCTTTAGCCGCAGGCTCATCATCAGCAAAATCTGATTCACCATCTTTTTTCTCAGCTGGTTTTACTGTTTTTTTTGCTGTATCTGGTTTTTCAGTTAAGTAAGCCATCACACCCGCACCTTCTTCAGGAAATTTGAAAGATTTTACCCTGGCCACTTTAGTAACGGCATTGGTAGTAAGGTTAGCAATACCCAACGAATCTTTTGGTAATTCATCAGCTTTTTTCTTTTTTATTTTAGCCTGACGTAAATCTTTATTTAAAGGGCGGATGTTAAAAGCCGCGAATTTGGAATCGTTACTAAACTGCGAGTTCATTCCTCTTGGGATGTTCATCTTCGCATTGGTTTTAATATTGGTCAGGTACAGCTGTGCATCTCCTTCTTGATGTAAGATGCTGTACATCGCCCATTGACCATTATTTGATAATTGCTTTGTTCCTACTGATTCCCATGTATCGTATACCGAATGATCTAGGGGTTTCTTTTGTGCGTAGGCAAAGCTGACAACGAAAAACAGAATAATAGTTAGTCTCTTTTGCATTTTTAAAAGTTAAGTAATTTGTTGGTTGAGATTTAATCTTCTAAAATTGGAATTTTTTAGCTTATTAAGAAACTTGTATGTCAAATATTACAATTAAAAGCCATAAAGGCTGAAGGTTGGAAGGTCCGAAGATATATTGTGTAAAACTCCTTGCTAAACGCTCTCCGCTAAACGCTTCACGCCAAACGCTCTCCGCTAAACGCCTAACGCTTCACGCCATCCGCTCCGCCCAAAACAAAAATCCCCGATCACTTTGAAGTAATCAGGGATTCCGTATAATTTAAAAGTAAGATTACTTTTTAGCTTGTTGTTGCTGACGCATATAGTCATCCAAACGTTGCTGGAATTTAGACTTTTTCTTTTTCTCATCAGCTGGTCTGGCTTTGTTTTGCTGAATCAAAGCATGGATTTTATCATCGTCAACCATTTTACGAATTAAGAACTGCTGTCCGAAAGTCATTAAGTTGGCTAAGAAATAATAATAGTTTAATCCGGCAGGGTAGCTATTTAACACACCTAAGAAAATAACCGGCATGATGTAACCGATGTACTTCATTTGACCAGTTGCTCCAGAAACCTGATTGTTGAAATAAGTCATAATCAATGTAGAGATGGTCATCAATACACACATTAAACTTAAGTGATCGCCAATGAAAGGGATTTTTACGCCGAATTTGATAAACTCATCATAAGTTGATAAATCTTTCATCCACAAGAAACTCTCGCCACGTAGCTCAAACAAGTTAGGGAAGAAGAAGAAGAAGGCCATTACCAAAGGCAATTGTAATACCATAGGCAAACATCCGCCCAGCGGATTTACACCGGCTTTCTTATAGAGTTTTAAATATTCCTGTTGAACCAGTGTTGGATTATCTTCGCCTACCTTAGCTTTAATTTCGTCCATTTCCGGCTTTAAAACTCTCATTTTAGCCATTGAAAGATAAGACTTATAAGTAAGTGGCGATAAAGCAACTTTTAGTAAAATGGTTAATACCAAAATGATTAATCCATAGTTCCAGCCAAAGCTGTTTAAAAAGTTAAATACAGGTAGTACGATGAAACGGTTAATGTATTTCAATGGCCAGTAGCCCATATCAACCTGTTGCTCTAAATCATAACCTTGTGCTTTTAGTGCCGAGAATTTGTTGGTTCCGAAATAGAATTCCATTTCATAAACCTGGTTAGCCGTATGTGCATATGGCAATTGCATATTGGCATCATAAAACTTCACCAAACCTGGAGCCGTTGGAATTTTAACTTCTAAACTTCCTTTTTCGAAAGCCTGTTTAGAGATTAAAGAAGCGGAGAAAAAGTGTTGTTTGAAAGAGAACCACTGGATTTTACCTTTCGATAAATCTTCTTTCTCATCTTTCGAAACACTTAGGTGGTCTACATCGCCATCTAAATATTTGTAGTATGGTGCAGAGTAACGGTGCTCACTTTCGATCGATTTTTCTTGCTGTAATAAAGTAGTCTGCCAGTTTAAACCAATGTTATTACCTGCAATTACTTGTTGTAAGCCAACTAAATTGATGTTGAAAGCAACTTTATTACTTAACGCCTTTAAATCGTATACATATTCTACATATGCGTTAGCGCCATAATTGGCACGCATGGTAACTGTATTTCCGGTTTTTGTAGGAGTAAAGTATAAATCGTTGGTATTAATTACTTTACCAGCAGCATTAAGATTTAAACCAAACTTGTTCTGATTTCCATCAAATAAAATCAATGGTTTACCGGTAAAGGTTTTCTGGCCTTTAATTTCAACCGAAGTAATTTTACCGCCTTTATTGCTTAAAGTGATTAATAAATTCTCGTTTTCTAACACGGTATTGGCTTCTGTACCGGTTATTGCGGTACCAAAAGGACCTTTTAACGCTAAAGAATCTACAGCCGGGTTAGCAATTGCAGCTGTTTTAGTGGTATCTTTTTGTACTGGTGTAATACCAGATTTTTTTGCCAATTCGATACTGTCTCTTTCTTTGGCTTGTTTCATTTCAGCCGTGCTCGGCCTCAAAAAATAGAATGATCCTGCCAAAATGATCATAATCAGGAACAGTCCTGTAAAGGTATTTCTATCCATTATTTACGTATATACTGCTTTTAATTCGTTTTCTTTTTTGCAAACTCCATCGCAGCGGCGACAAATTTAACAAAAAGTGGGTGAGGATTAGCAACTGTTGATTTTAATTCCGGGTGAAACTGTCCGCCAACGAAAAATGGATGATTTTTAAGCTCCACAATTTCAACTAAATTGGTTTGTGGATTCATACCTGATGCAATCATTCCTGCATCTTCGTATTGTTTTAAATAATCATTATTAAATTCGTAACGGTGACGGTGACGCTCATTAATGTGCGATTTACCGTAAATAGAAAAAGCTTTTGTTCCTTTTTTAATATCGCAAGGGTAAGAGCCTAAACGCATTGTTCCACCTTTGTTTGTTATTTTTTTCTGCTCTTCCATCATGTTAATTACCGGATTTGCAGCATTTTCTTCAATTTCTGTCGTATGTGCATCTTTCAAACCTAAAACGTTACGGCCAAATTCGATCACAGCACATTGCATACCCAGGCAGATGCCGAAGAAAGGAACATTGTTCTCACGAACATATTTTATGGCATCAATTTTACCCTCAATACCGCGGCTACCAAAACCTGGTGCCACTAAAACACCTTGTAAGTGACCTAATTTGTCTTTTACATTATCAGGGAAAATTCCTTCGGAATGGATATATTCTACTTTAACCTTACATTCATTTTTCGAACCTGCGTGTACAAAAGATTCGATAATTGATTTATAAGCATCAGGTAATTCTACATACTTACCAATCAAACCAATTCTAACCTCTGCGGTAGGATTTTTTAAACGGCCTAAGAAATCTTTCCAGCTTTCCATATCCGGATCGCTTTTGGTCGGTAATTTTAATTTCGATAAAACAGTTTTATCCAATTGTTCTTTTAACATCAACAATGGCACATCATAAATAGTAGATGCATCCATCGATTCGACTACCGCATTGATGTTAACGTTACAAAATAAAGCAATTTTTTTTCTGATCTCAGGACTAATGTGGTGCTCGGTTCTGCAAACCAGTATATCCGGCTGTATTCCGTATTCCAGTAAAGCTTTAACAGAGTGTTGCGTTGGTTTCGTTTTTAACTCGCCGGCAGCAGCTAAATAAGGTACCAGGGTTAAGTGGATTACAATGGCATTGGTACTGCCTTCTTCCCATTTAAACTGACGAACAGCCTCAATGAATGGTAGAGATTCAATATCACCAACAGTTCCGCCAAGTTCAGTAATCACAATATCGTATTCACCGCTATCGCCTAAAATACGCATGTTGCGTTTAATTTCGTCGGTAATGTGAGGTACAACCTGAACTGTTTTGCCCAGGTACTCACCTTTACGTTCTTTGTTAATTACGTTCTGGTAAATACGGCCGGTAGTGATGTTGTTTGCCTGCGATGTTGGAACGTTAAGGAAACGCTCATAATGACCAAGATCCAGGTCGGTTTCAGCACCATCTTCGGTTACAAAGCATTCGCCATGTTCGTATGGATTTAAAGTTCCCGGATCGATATTGATGTACGGATCGAATTTTTGAATGGTTACACGGTAGCCACGTGCCTGTAAAAGTTTAGCTAAAGATGCGGAAATGATGCCCTTACCTAAAGAGGAAGTAACACCGCCCGTAACAAAAATATACTTTGTCATGATTGATAATTTGTGGAATTAACCAGGTGTTTTGAGCCTGTTTAATTGTTTTTGTACGGGATACAAAGGTACAAAAAATTATCGCTCGATTAGATACTTGCCAGATTATTTTTTCATCATATTATATCTCTGATAGTGACTGTTTTAGCTTAGGCGCCAACTTAAAGTATCAGCTTGTAAAGTTCTTTTTTTATATCTTCTATCTTTCTGGGGTTCTTTTTATCATCATAACGGGTATAGAGGTCGATCATTTTTTTGAAATCTTTTTCAGTATCCGTCCTTTTTCCTTTTGAAGGTGGAACAATGTTTAAGATGGGAACGTTTTTGGCCTCAACCTTGGTGGCAAACCATGTGGTGTTGTATCGTGGAATGGCCAGCCCCAATATCATTCCAGGCAAACCCGTAAATCCTTCTGGACCGCCTTTTAATAAAATTTCTTCACTATAGAAAGCCACTACGGTAACAGAATCGTTTATTACTGCGGTCGCTTTACGGCATTCGTAACCGGCAATCTGGCGAACATCGTGCATGATTTTCCAGTTGAGATGGGGGATAGTGTCTTTTAAAATAAAATCTTCGCCATTTATTGGTTTTCTGATTACCCTTGCCTTTTTACTAAAGTCGGTGTACATTTCATTTGTATTTTCACCGGCAATAAAGAAGAAATTATTATCGTTTAAGGTTTCTTTTGGTTTAAGCTTATAAATAGAGCAGCTATCGTTAAAACTGTAATCCCAATTGGAAATTCTGTACTTGCTCATTTTATCCCTGGCATCGTCTGAGATCCAGGTGTTCGAAGCCAGTTGCTGTTTTTGGTTGATTTTTTTCTCGAAAGTTATTTTAGCACTCTTGATGAAAACGGTTTGTGCTTTAATTATCGTCACTGCAAAAAACAGCATCATTGTTAATCCTAAGTGTTTCATCTTCTGTTATTTTTTGTCTTGTTTAATGAAATTTCCGGTTAAATTATAGGTAACGCCAATCAGTACGTACCTCGGAATAAAGCTGTTGGTATATTCGCTGATGCTATTGCCTCCAACATAACGGTTATAGCCAATTTTCTCAGCCAGAATATCAGAAATGGATACTTTTACTTCTAATTCTTGTGATTTAAGCATTTTCTTAGATAAATAAGCGTTCCATAACGCAATATTTACGGGTGTGCTGAATGAGGAATTGGCAGGTTGATAAGATAATGATATGCTGGTGTTAAACTCGGTATTATAGGGGAGCTGGATGTTCCCTGAAATATCATGATTGTGGATAAAGCTTTTTCCATTATTTATCGAACCGATGGATGACCGGCTGTTCGAAAACGTAAAGGAAGGATTGTACTGCAGCTGAACTTTATTGTCATAATAACTAAAGCGTGGACGGAAACTCAGGCTGTTGTTTACATTTTCATTCAGTTTGTTGTTTAAAATGGAAACGGATGTCGAATGGTTAAAACTGGCATTAAAGCCGGTATTAAAATGAATTTTACTAAAACTTTTATTAAAGCTTGCACCTCCGTAAAAATTATTATTCCCATCTAAATTGATATAACTGCTGATGGTTTTGTTTACCTCATCAACTGTTCTCGTACTCACAACAGCATTTTTGGTAAAGCTATAGCCGCCGTATACGTAGGCGTACATCTGCGATTTTTGCTGGTAAATATTAAAATTAAAGCCAAAATTATTGTTGAACGATGGTTTTAAATCTGGATTACCTCTTATTTCATAAAGTGGATTGTTGATTTGTCTGATGGGTTGTAATTGATCCAGACTAGGCTGTCGGGTATTTCCGTTGTAGCTTAATGATACACTGGTACTTTTGCCTAGTTTATAGTTGAAGTTACTCTGTGGGGCCCAGTTTAAATAGTTCCGGTTAAATTTGTTGTTCCGGTCTAAATCATTCAGCTCAAATGTGGTTTCGGTAGCCTCTGCACCACCAGATAAGGTGAACTTCTTCGATCTGTATTGCAATACCACTTTACCAATGTTCGAAAAATTATTGAAATCGAAATTGTTGCTCAGCGAATCGATACGTTTATTATTTAATGATTTATCGAACACCAGTTTATGGCTATTTGATGCCACAGTTTTAAAGCTATAGGCTGTTTGTAACGAAAATTGTTTGCCCAAAGGTTCTGTATACGATATTCTGGTACCTAGAGAGCTTTCGGTGCCCGAATTATCGTTCAGGAAATTCTGGTTAACCGTTCTGTTAATTGTTCCACTGCCATCGGTATAATTGGTTACACTTAAACTGGTACCCAGGCTGGTGCTGCTTTTGGTTTCAGGTTGTATATCAATGGAAAGTGTTCTTCCTTTTTTTACAAACTTTTTCGAGTAATTGATATTTCCGTTAAACAAATCATTGTCGCCATTGCTGTCGTTAAACTGATCACTGTTGTTAACAAATATCCCGGCGTCATTTTTGGTTTCGTTGGTGCTTATATACTGGCTGCTGTTTTTTCGTTTACTGCCTGCAAACGATATTTTTAAGGTAGAAAGTGAATCTATTTTAACATCAACGCTACCTTTTAAACTTTGCCCGGTGTTTCTGGTTTCGCTGTTTGATCTGCCTTCGCTAAAGAAATTCGTTCCATTAGGCAATAACGACTGGTTTTTATAGGTGGTTCTGTCCAATATATTTCTTTCACTGACTTTATAATTCAGTTTTAGGCCAATTTTGTTTTCATTCCATTTGTCGGAAAAATGCGCACCATATCCGGTTACATCAGGCAGGCCACTGGATGGCGAAAAATCATCCTCATCACGGCTGCCGCCATAGCTGATCATCACCGTACTGCCGTCATCACCCACTTCAATTACATCATAATCATTGCCTTTTAACTTACTCATGGCGGCGCTTGCTTTCGAATCCTGATTGGTATTGGAATTGGATCCAAATACAGCAGCTTTTAATTTGTTTTTATAAATGCCCGCCATACCACCGATGTTTTTATAGTGCTTGAGGTCGCTATTGGCATCCAGGGTACTGAGATACCCGTTTTTAGCGTTTTCCTTGAGCTTGATGTTCATGACTTTCTCTTTGGCATCGCCTTCTTTTATGCCTGATAATTCTTCCTCTTTGGTTTTTTTATCGTAAACCTGCACTTCGCTAACCGCATTGGCTTTCAGGTATTTTTGTGCCAGAAGCGGATCGTCGCCAAAAAATTCCTCGCCATCAACCAAAAGCGTGTTTACATCTTTTCCGCCAGCTTTTATGGCGCCATCTTTATCTACCTCAATTCCCGGTAAGCGCCTTAATAAATCCTGTAGATTGGCATGTGGTTTTACTGCAAAACTATCTGCCTGATAAGTTATGGTATCGCCTTTCATGCTAATGGCCTGTTTTTGAGCCTTAATTACCACTTCATTTAAGAGCGTGGCTTTGCTATCCATCGCAATATTACCCAGGTTGAATTTGGATGAATCAGACAACTGGATGTCTCTGATATAATCGGCCATTTTAGGGAAGGTAACCACCAGGGTATAATTTCCTTTTTTTAAATTCGAAAACTCGAATGCACCGTTGGCCTTAGTGCGTGCATCTTTAATTAAAATAGAATCTTTGCTTGATATCAGCAGGATAGCACTATTTTGTAATTTTGTTTTTTCAACAGTATCAACTACAACACCTTTGATGCTTGCGTTTTGTGCCAGTGCGGGTAAAAATAGTAATGAAAAAATAAGAGCCGAGAAGAGTTGCTTGAGCATGGAGGATCTGGAGAAACGTTAAATAATTTATGTTTGGTTGAGTGCACTAAACTACAACTATTTATTTAGTTTAAAAATAAATATTAAAATATTTTTTTATAAAGAAAAGGAGGAGGGATAGCTTAACACAGAGAATGATGACATTTTATTTTTCTGCTGCCAAGATCAATTTTTTGATGAGTACAATTTGTCCAAAATGGTAATAGCTATGCTCAATTACGCCTTCTATATTGCGCAGATAGGTGCCATACTTTTCATTTACAAATATTTCATCTAATTTTTCATCAGGAATTTGTGCTACTTCATCAGCGAAAGCTGCCGAATTTGCCAAAAACGCTTCCACCAGTTTTTTCCAATCCGCTTCTGATTGTATTGGCGGAAGGTCGAAACTATATTGATCTTTAATTTCGAGCAAGCCGCCTTTAAATACATTTAAAATGCCAAGCAGGTAATAATTAATGTGGTAGGTTAAAGCCGCAATGGTATTTAAATCTGCTATCTGATGTGTAGCCTGTTGCCAGGTAATACTTAATAACTGGTCTTTGTAGTTGGTATTGGCAATCCAATATCCGTTTAATAAAACTTCTCTCAGGCGGTTTGCAATAAACTCAGATCTTTTCATTGGTCTCATTTCTTAGTTGAAACTATGGACTTTTAGTGCAAGACTTACTTTTCTACAAATTTTTATTTTTTGCCACAGATTAGATACAATCTGCGAATCTGTGGCTTTTTTTAACAACGAATTGGATTCTAATTTGCTGACATTGATTTATAGCTATTAACAACAGTTATAGTAAATTTTTACTTTCTGCTCTTTTTCGCTCCAGGCAATATAAATGTTATTCTCTTTTCCTAAACGATATTTGAAACCGTTTAATCCCGATTTCTTTAATTCTTCGTAAAGGGCTTTGTCGGGCGTGTAATTGTCGGCCTTATCTTCCGGCATTACAGCAGGTTCGAGAAAATTATCATCACTGAAAAAATCATCGGCAATGGTTTTTAAGAATATAACCTGGTCTTTTTCTTTGGAGAGGTCAACATTTGGATCAGTACTGCCCAATAATTCAGTTCCTTTGATTTTGGTATTGTAAATTTCTTTTCCATCGGCATTTTTAATCGTAAAGTTCAAAACCATTTCTTCAGGTTTTCTGCCGGTAAGTTCGATTTTAAAAGTATCCAAACGTTTTAAATCGGAAAATGACTTAGCGAGGCTTTGGTTAACGTTTTTAAATTCAATGGCATTGGTTTCCTTTTTGTTGTCCGAATTACAGGCAAAAAAAACGATAGTAAGCAGGAGCAGTGTGATGGATTTTCTTTTCATATTGGTAAATCGATCTAAAATAGTAAAAATTTAAATTGAATGATTTACAGATAAAAAATTTGTGATCAATAATTAAGTTTTTATATTTGCGTAACTGATTACGTAATTAATTGTTGTTATGAATTTTTTTGAACAGGTAGGTAAGGTCGCTATAGGAAGCAGGTTAAGGATGTTAACCGATAAAGTGACAGAAGATGGTGCACAGATATATCAATTGTATGATATCGATATGCAGCCCAAGTGGTTTCCGGTATTTTATGCTTTAACCAAAGACAAGGAAAAAACCATAACCGAACTCGCTAAAGAAATCGGTCATTCGCACCCGTCAGTAAGTAAAATTATCAGTGAAATGCTGAAAAAAGGTTATGTTAAAGAAAGCAAAGACAAAGCCGATGGACGTAGAAATGTGGTGAGCCTTTCAGAAATGGGGATGGAGATTTCGGCAAAAATAGAAGATCAATTGATTGATGTAAATGCTGCCGTTGAAGAAATTTCCGCTCAATCGCAAAATAACCTTTGGGAAGCCATAGGCGAGTGGGAGTTTTTATTGGAACAAAAAACTTTACTAAGAAGGGTAATGGAAAAGAAAAAAGAGCGTGATAGCTTAAAAGTCGAAATTGTAGATTACCAACCCAAATACCAGGACATATTCAGGTCGCTCAATGTGGAATGGATTTCACAGTATTTTACCATGGAAGATTCTGATTATAAAGCGCTGGACAATCCGCAGGGTTATATTTTAGATAAAGGAGGTTTTATACTCATTGCACTTTACGAAGGCGAGCCCTTAGGCGTTTGTGCATTAATTAAAATGAATGACGGCGAATACGATTTTGAACTGGCCAAGATGGCTGTATCGCCAAAAGCACAGGGTAAAAATGTTGGCTTTTTATTGGCAAATGCCATTGTAGAAAAAGCCAGATCGTTAGGCGCCTCAAAAATTTATTTAGAAAGCAATACCATTTTAAAACCGGCGATAAATCTCTATCACAAGTTAGGTTTTCAAAAAGTGGCAGGTAAACCAACGCCGTATACGCGTTGCAATATCCAGATGGAGCTGGTGATTAGGTAAATGAATGGTTAGCGCGGGGCGTTTAGGGTTTAGGGAGTAGTAATAACCGCTAAGCCCTAAACTTATAACCAATTATTCCAGTTTCAACGCCTTAAGCAATTTATTTAGTTTCAATAAATCCTCTGGCGTGTCTATTGCAACTGTTTCTAAATCAGTTACTTTAGTCTGAATGTAAAATCCGTTTTCAATCCAGCGAAGCTGCTCTAAACTTTCGGCAATTTCTAAAGAGGATGGAGGCAATTTGGTGATGGCTTTCAACGATTCTGTCCGGTAACCATAAATACCAATATGTTTATAAAACTGATGTTTTTCTGCCCATACACCTGGTTCACCATTTCTGATAAAAGGAATTGGACTCCGGCTAAAATACATGGCACGACCGTTTACATCGATCACCACTTTAGGGCTATTGGGATTGTATACACTTTCCTGGCTTTGGATTGATTTGATTAACGTTGCCAGTTGTACTTTTTCTTCGGTAAAGCAGCTTGCCAATAATTCAATCTGGGCAGGTTCGATAAATGGTTCATCGCCTTGTATGTTGATCACAATATCGTAGCCGGGTAAAGTTTCAATCACTTCAGCGCATCTGTCGGTTCCGCTTTGGTGATCAGATGAGGTGAAGATAAATTCTCCACCAAACCGTTTTACTTCATCGGCAATCCGTTCATCATCGGTGGCAATGACTACTTTCGATAAGCTTTTGGCTTTCGATGCCTGTTCGTAAACCCTTTGGATCATGCTTTTTCCAGCAATATCTACTAACGGCTTTCCCGGAAAACGGGTAGAGGCATATCGTGCAGGAATAATTCCGATAATTTTTGGATTTCCTAACGTGGAGCTTAAATTTCTATCACTCATATATTATTTCGATAGAATTGATAAAAAACAAATATGAAGATCAATGCGATGATAATATAAGATATCGGATGTGCAAAATTGAATGTCCAACCAAGCAATTTTACACGTTTCGGAACAATTAATCTCGAATCTTTTTTATTGAAATAAAAAGTACCCCATTTCCAGTTCTCCGGATTATCGTGTTCGAAATCTTTTTCCATATTTATCACATTAAATATTTAAACCATTTAGGGGCAGGAGTGTTAAAATAAACCGTTAATCTCCGCTTCTATAGATTGGATTACCGTACCTAAATCTTCAGGGTTGTTGGTGAAATCTAACTTATCTTTATCTAAAATCAATAATTTACCCAGGTTATAACCTTTAATCCAGGCTTCGTATTTTTCGTTCAGTTTAGACAGGTAATCGATACGGATGCCTGCTTCGTATTCACGGCCACGACGCTGGATATTATTCACCAATGTAGGTACCGACGCACGCAAGTAAACCAATAAATCTGGCGGTTTAATAAAAGATGTAATATTATCAAAAATAGCCCGGTAGTTATCATGGTCACGGGTGGTCATTAGAGCCATATCATGCAGGTTTTCGGCAAAAATATGTGCATCCTCGTAAATGGTCCTGTCCTGGATGACATTACGTTTATTAACCTCAATATCGGTAATTTGCTGAAAACGGCTATTCAGGAAATAAATCTGCAGGTTAAAGCTCCATCGTTTCATGTCGCTGTAAAAATCTTCCAGATAAGGGTTATTGTCCACAGCTTCGTATAAAGCTTCCCATCCATAATTCTTGGCCAATAAGCCTGTTAAGGTAGTTTTACCGGCACCTATATTTCCTACAATTGCTATGTGCATATTTTCTTGCGTTTTGCGGTGAGCGTTTTGCGTCAGGCGATTATAGCGCCAACCGCGATCCGCTTACCACAATATTAATTAAAAACTTTTAAACCCGATTAAACTGCGAACTTCTCTGATGGTTTTTTGTGCGCTTTCACGGGCCTTTAATGCGCCGTGTTTAGCAACTTGTCTTAGGTAAGCATCATCTTTGGCAATATCCAAAATACGCTCACGCATAGGTGCAGTCGTAATAATCATATCTTCTGCCAGTTGTTTTTTGAAATCACCATAGCGGATCTGCATTTTGCTGTACAAATCTTCAAAATGTGCAAGGGTATCAGCACTCGATACCACTTTCATTAAATCAAAAAGATTCTGGATCGGCTCAGGTTTAGGTTGGTTTTCTTCTGTTGGACCACCGTCGCTAACTGCTTTCATTACTTTTTTGCGGATGGTTTCAGGATCATCAGATAGATAAACGGCATTGGCTTCACCTTCTGATTTACCCATTTTTCCTTTACCATCTAAACCAGGTACTTTAACCAGTTTGTCAGAGTAGCTAAAAGCATAAGGTTCAGGGAAATATTCCGTATTGTATAACCTGTTGAAACGGTTTCCGAAAGTACGGGCCATCTCCAAATGTTGCTCCTGATCTTTTCCAACAGGTACTTTTGTAGCCTTATGGATTAAAATATCGGCCGCCATTAGTACCGGATAGGTTAATAAACCTGCATTTACGTTATCAGGGTTGGCACGCACCTTATCTTTAAAAGAAGTACTGCGCTCCAGTTCACCCATATACGCGTTCATATTTAGATATAGGTATAACTCCGCAATTTCGGGAACATCACTTTGTATGTAAATGGTGCTGTTTTCTGGATCAATTCCACTCGCCAGGTATTCAACCAAAACATGTTTAATGTTTCCATGTAAATCGGCTGGAGTAGGATGTGTAGTTAACGAGTGTAAATCGGCAATAAAAAAGTAGCAATTATAGTCGTTCTGCATTTGAACGAAGTTTTTAACCGCACCGTAATAATTACCCAAATGTAATTTTCCTGTTGAGCGAATGCCGCTCACCACTGTTTCTTTCATAATGGCACGAAATTAAAAATAAAATACAAGCAAATCATAAATCGCTTCATTTTTAATGGTAAGATTTTTTAGAACACTCGTCATCTCGACCGGAGTGCAACGTAGTGGAACGGAGAGTCTGTCGAAGGACTAGATTTTTCTACAACTTGAGCCGATCATCCTATGGTGTGTACACATCTTTCGATGTAGGTTTTTTATACATTTTGCTAACACCCTTTAATGAAGCACAGGTTTTACCGAAGAACACCGTCAACCCCAAGTGGCGGGAGAATCAAAAAAACAGGTGCAGAAAGAACAAGTTGCAATTACAAACCTTAAACGCAGTGGTTTTGTGTTCATAAGCGCTTATTCAAAGGTTTGACGAATTTTGAACACAAAACGAAGTGCCGTTGTTTTTTTGATGAGCCAGGGTAATGAAAAGCCACATTGCCGGATTGACAAAGCGCTTTGGGTACTTTGGCGCCACAAAGTACCATGCCCCCGCGGCAAAGAGCGGAAAACAACAAAATTTATCTCTTAACTATTGTTTAATAAGAAATCAAAATCTGTTAATAGCAGGAAAGATGCTGATCCCGAAGCTTCGGGACAGCACGACGATCTTATTAAAAAAATAGGCTAAAAATAAATACAAGCTAACAAAGGTGTTTCTACCCGATAACATTCATTAGTAAGCTCAACGTGAGAATGTGGATCGAATTTTTCCTAGCGATTGGAGTCACAACACCTGCAGGATAAACACATACTTGAAATATCAAACTATTTTATATTTTTGATTATCTATGATTTATTTTCTAAGACAAGTACACCGGGTATGGTTTCTATTCTGGATACTGTTTTTTTTCGCTCTGTTCTATCCTTTATACTACGTTACTTCACGTAATGAGAAATATTACAGCATCCTGAATTTTTTCAGAAAAGCCAATAGTTTTTTGTGCAGTCTGTTTTCAGGTGTTTTTTTTCGTTTCCAGTATGAAGAAAAGCTGAATCGTAAACAAACCTATATCTACTGCGCCAACCACACCTCTAACCTGGATATCATGATTTTCTGTATTATGGGGCATGGTAAATTTCACTTTATGGGAAAGGATGAACTGCTGAATAATCCGGTATTGGGCATTTTTTTTAAAACCATCGATATTTCAGTAAACCGCGACAGTAAGATTTCGGCTTTTAAAGCATTTAAAAAAGCTGGCGAGAACCTGGAAAAAGGAATGAGTCTGATTATCTTTCCGGAAGGTAAAATTGATGATCATTACCCTCCCAAGTTAGGCGAATTTAAAAATGGTCCCTTCCGTTTGGCCATTGATAAAAATATCCCGCTGGTACCCGTGAGTATTACCGATGTTTGGAAAATTAATTGGGACGACGGCGCAAAGTATGGAAGTAAGCCAGGAATTTGCGATATTTACGTCCACAAACCCATAAATACATCAACTTTGGCCGATGTTGATGCTGATGTATTGAAAGAAAAGGTTTATACATTGATTGATAATAAGTTAGTATAGATATGAATTTAGACGCAAAAACCATCCATAAAATAGCCGATCTGGCCAGAATTCATATTGATGATAAACAGGTGGATACACTCATTCCTGAAATGAACAAAATTTTGTCATTCATGGAAAAATTAAATGAATTGGATACTTCAAATGTAAAACCGCTGGTTTATATGAACGAATCGGTAAATGTTTGGAGAGAAGATATAGTGAAACAGGAAATAGCTACGGCTGATGGCTTGAAAAACGCAGCAAAGCATAGCGACCAGTTTTTCATGGTGCCAAAAATTATTGAAAAATAATAGATCTATCGTCATGCTGAACTGAATCTGATAGTTATCGGATCAGCATCATGAGTTTTATTAATTTTTAACCGTCTTGTAACATCTTACCTGCTACGCTTGTCTAAAAAAGAAAAAACATGGAGAAACCACTCATCACGATAAAAGAAATTGGCCGTAAATATGTTATTGGATCTGAAGTGATTCACGCTTTAAAATCAGTTTCTTTAGATATTAATAAAGGCGAATTTGTAGCATTGATGGGGCCATCTGGTTCTGGTAAATCAACCCTGATGAATATTTTAGGGTGTTTGGATACACCTTCAAGCGGAACCTATGTTTTAAATGGAACCAATGTGAGTCACATGAGTGATGATGCCCTGGCAGAAGTGCGTAATCAGGAAATCGGTTTTGTTTTTCAAACCTTTAACTTATTGCCACGCTCAACATCTTTAGATAATGTAGCCTTACCTTTAATTTATGCCGGAACAAGCAAAAAGGACAGGGATGCAAGAGCCGCTAGAGCATTAGAAAATGTAGGCTTAGGTAATCGCATGGATCATAAGCCAAATGAATTATCGGGCGGTCAGCGTCAGCGTGTGGCTGTGGCCAGGGCTTTGATCAATAACCCTTCTATTATTTTAGCAGATGAGCCAACCGGTAACTTAGATACCAAAACATCAATTGAAATAATGGGTTTACTGGAAGAAATCCACAGCAAAGGCAATACCATCATTTTAGTAACACACGAAGAAGATATTGCACAGCACGCCCACCGCATTGTACGTATGCGTGATGGTTTGATTGAAAACGATTATTTAAATACCGACATCAAAAATGTATCTCCACGTTTGCAGGCTTTGAAAGATAATGGCAGCGATTGGGAGAAAATCAATTGAGGTTGATGGCATAAGGTGTAGGGCCTAAGGCTTTGAAAACCCTAAACCTTAAACCTTTCACCTTAAACCATTCCAGCATGAAAATCTACACGAAAACAGGCGATAAGGGGCAAACATCACTCATTGGTGGTACCCGTGTGCCTAAATATCATTTGCGTATCGAAACCTATGGAACTGTTGACGAATTAAATTCGTACATCGGCTTAATCATGTGTCAGGATATTGAAACGCAGGACCAGAAACTACTAAAGGAAATTCAGGACAGGTTATTTACCATTGGCTCATCGCTTGCAGCCGATCCTGAAACGTCCAGAATGAAAATCCCTGATCTGCACGATGCCGACATTACTTTGCTGGAAAATGAGATGGACCTGATGAACGAAAAGTTACCCGCTTTAAAACATTTTGTTTTGCCAGGTGGAAACACTGTAGTTTCTTACTGCCACATTGCGCGATGTGTTTGCAGAAGGGCTGAACGGCTGACCGTGGCACTTGCAGAAAATAGCTTTGTAGATGAGCGTGTAACCATTTA
Organism: Pedobacter sp. GW460-11-11-14-TSB4; assembly: GCF_059423705.1. Classification (NCBI taxonomy): domain Bacteria; kingdom Pseudomonadati; phylum Bacteroidota; class Sphingobacteriia; order Sphingobacteriales; family Sphingobacteriaceae; genus Pedobacter; species Pedobacter sp. GW460-11-11-14-TSB4. Next base: position 580,646 of record NZ_JBWKYI010000001.1, on the reverse strand, counting down.
TTTGAATCGTTTAAGCGATTATTTATTCGTTTTGGCACGAAAACTGACCGTGTATTTTAAGGCGGAAGAAAACATTTGGATTCCGCGGGTTTAATAGTGGAAAAATAAGTTTGTTTTGCTCAAAAATTTTAATATACTTTGCGCAATAATAAGAACAAGAATTTAATTGAATTGACGATATGTATTGGACATTAGAATTAGCATCGCACTTGGAAGACGCACCATGGCCTGCAACTAAAGACGAATTAATTGATTATGGTATCCGCTCTGGTGCCCCGGTAGAAGTAATTGAAAACTTACAGGCATTAGAAGATGATGGCGAACCTTATGAAACCATTGAGGAAATTTGGCCTGATTATCCAACTAAAGAAGATTTCTTCTTTAATGAGGATGAATACTAAACATCAGAAACTACAAAAAAAACCTTCCAGCTAAACTGGGAGGTTTTTTTATGCCTTCATCTCTTCATTTTTATTTCCTATATGTGAGCGCACCAATAAAATAATTACATTTTTTAAACAAAACCGAAAAGCTGAGTGTTAATACTCCAAATAATAACATTACTAAAAAATTAACACTATGGGAAATTTATTGTATTTAGTCGCAGTAGTATTGGTAATACTATGGGTGATCGGATTTATATTTCACGGCTTCGGCGACGTTGGCGGTATAATCCACGTTTTATTGGTAATCGCAGTTATTGCAATTCTGCTTAAAGTAATTGGCCGGGCTGCGTAAAAGATATATCGCACCGATATCCATGTGTTTAAATTAAGACTTTAAAGTAAGTGGATTAAAAAAGGAGTTTCATTTTTGAAACTCCTTTTTTGTATTTTAATTTTTCAGCAACAATTCGGCAAGCTCCAGATCGATGGGGTAGGTGATTTTAATGTTTCCTCTTTCTCCTTCGATGATATTAATCCCGTAGCCTACAGATTCTACTACACTTGCATCATCGGTAAAATGAACATTGAATTCCTGGTTATAAGCTTCCTTAAGAATGTTAAGGCTAAAAGTTTGTGGTGTTTGCACTAAATAAATTTCATCACGTTTTAATGCCGTTGTTTTATCGTCTCTAAGCAAGCGTACACTGTCGCTTGATTGTACTGCCGTAATCACGTTTCCCTGAAGCTCAGCTGCTTTAAAACAATTGTCGATAAGAGATTTGGAAACCAGTGGACGAACAGCATCGTGAATGGCCACATAACTTTCCTCTTCAATGGCATGGATTGCATTTTTTACCGAATGAAAACGCTCCGTGCCGCCATCGATAACCTGATGTGGTACATGGAAATTAAATTCTTCACATAACCTAAACCAGTAAGCCTGTTGATCTTTGTTGAGTACCAGTAAAATTTTAGGTTGGGTATCGCTTTGTGCAAAAGCTTTGATGGTGTGCATTAAAACCGGAAGGTTTTTGAGCAGTAGAAATTGTTTTGGGGTTTCCGTTTGCATCCGATTTCCAGAACCGCCTGCTACAATTATAGCGTAGTATTTCATAGTTGAGCGTTTAGGGTAAAGCGTTTAGGGCACAAAACCCCAAACGCCAACCGCAAAACTTATATAATTAGCATGGCATCGCCATAGCTGTAAAATTTATATTTTTCTTTTACTGCAACTTCGTAGGCATTCATTACGTTTTCGTATCCGCCAAATGCACTTACCATCATCAATAAAGTAGATTCTGGTGTGTGAAAATTGGTAATCATTGAATTTGCAATGCTGAAATCGTAAGGAGGGAAGATAAACTTGCTCGTCCAGTCGTTAGCGGCTTTTAACGTTCTGTTTGCAGAAACAGCCGATTCGATCGCACGCATAGAAGTGGTACCTACCGCACAGATTTTTCTTTTTTCCTCTAAAGCTTTGTTTACAATGTTCGCATCTTTTTGCTCGATGATAAACTGCTCAGAATCCATCTTGTGTTTGGTTAAATCTTCAACCTCAACCGTTCTGAAAGTTCCTAAACCCACATGTAACGTTACTTCTGCAAATTCTACACCTTTAAGTTCAAGGCGTTTCATCAACTCACGACTAAAGTGTAAACCTGCGGTTGGAGCAGCTACTGCACCTTCGTGTTTAGCGAAAATGGTTTGATAACGTTCTTTATCTTCAGCAGTAGCTTTACGTTTAATATATTTAGGAAGTGGAGTTTCACCTAAAATTTCAACGTTTTTTCTGAATTCTTCGTCAGTACCTTCAAATAAGAAACGGATGGTACGGCCACGTGACGTGGTATTATCTACAACCTCAGCAACCAATAAATCGTCGTCGCCAAAGTATAATTTATTGCCTACGCGGATTTTACGTGCCGGATCTACCAAAACATCCCATAAACGTAATTCCTTGTTTAATTCACGTAGCAAGAAAACCTCGATGGTTGCACCTGTTTTCTCTTTATTGCCATATAAACGGGCAGGGAAAACCTTAGTGTTATTTAATATCATTACGTCTTTGTCATCGAAATAACCTAAAACGTCTTTGAAAATTTTATGTTCAATTTTACCGCTGTCTTTATGTAAAACCATTAGGCGAGCTTCGTCGCGTTGTTCTGCCGGATTATTGGCTACTAATGATTCAGGTAAGTTGAATTTGAATTGTGATAATTTCATTCTTGATGAATTTTTTGAGGTGCAAAAATACGAATTTAATTTTTCTTTTTCGTATTTTATCAAACGCATTTTATGTATATTATGTTTTAATCATTTTAAATCAAATAATACAGGTCGATTAATGCATTGTAGACATAAAATTAATTAGTTTTGAAGATAAGCTGTAACCTTTTGAAAAGCTTTGCATCTAACCTTTAATTATGATAATCTTTAGGCTAATAGGCGAGAGTTTCCGTTTTGCATTTGATGCGTTGCGCCAGAATAAATTACGCACCATGTTGTCGCTTCTGGCTATAACAATCGGTATTTTTACCATTATTGCTGTATTCTCTGCAGTAGATACCTTTCGTGGTAAATTGCAGGCCAGTGTAGATAAACTGGGCTCAAACACCATTTATATTCAAAAATGGCCATGGAGTTTTGGCGATAATTATCCATGGTGGAAATACATGAACCGTCCTCAGCCTTCATTGCGTGATTTCGAAGCCCTCCGCGAGCGAATTGAACATGCGCAAGGCGTTACCTTCGAAATATCAACTAACGACAGGACAATCAAATACAGAAGTAACTCGGTAGAAGGCATTTCAGTATGGGCAGCCTCACACGATTTTAATAAAACCTGGAATTTCGAGCTTCAGGACGGCCGTTATTTTACTGAAAATGAGAGTAAAAATGGTACACCTGTTTGTATTTTAGGCTCTGACATTGCCGACGGACTTTTTGATGGCGATGCACCAGTGGGTAAACAAGTGCAGATTTTGGGCAGAAGATTAACCGTTGTTGGTGTTTTCAAAAAAGAAGGAGAAGATATGTTAGGTACTTCCCTTGATAAAAACGTAAATATTCCAATTGCTTTTGCAAAAGGAGTTTTAGATATTCAAAATGAACGTTACGGACCACAAATAACTGTCCGGGGTAAAGATAACGTAAGTCTGGAGGAAGTAGAAAGCGAATTGAAAGGTTTAATGCGCTCGATCCACAGAATCAGGCCAGGCCAGGAAGAAGATTTTGCGTTAAACAAAACCACCATTATTTCTAACCAGTTAGATTCGATGTTTAAAATGGTAAATATTGCCGGCTGGGTAATTGGTGGATTCTCGATCCTGGTTGGCGGTTTCAGTATTGCCAATATCATGTTTGTATCGGTTAAAGAGCGTACCAATATTATCGGTATCCAAAAATCGTTGGGCGCGAAAAATTATTTCATCCTGCTTCAATTTATATTCGAATCAATTTCGCTTTGTATTTTAGGTGGTTTGCTGGGCTTATTGCTCGTCTTTCTGCTCGCCCTGGGGATAGGTGCGGCCACAGATTTTCACATTATACTGGGCTTAAATAATATTGCCTTAGGTATTGGAATATCGATCATTATCGGCACGATTTCTGGTTTTTGGCCAGCTTATTCCGCATCAAGGTTAGATCCGGTAGAGGCAATCAGGAGTTAGTTTTTAGTTTCCAGTTGGCAGTTGGCGGTTTTCAGTTTGCAAATTCAGTGAAAGTTTTATAGTCCTTGTTTGTAACGAGGATTTGTGAGATTCACATTTGT